>JAHEOA010000033.1 GCA_018609825.1 Candidatus Bipolaricaulota bacterium
ATGTTGACCACGTCCACCTCATCGTGATGGGCGTGCAGCCACTCGTAGGCGTCTAGCATGCTCTTGAGCGGGCCGCGCCCTTGGTCGTTGAGCACGCGCAGGTCCACGATCTCGGCCACGGGCGCAAGCTGGCAGATGAGGCCTGCACAGGCGGTCCCGTGCCCGACCCGGTCGTGCAGCCTTCCCGACGCGGACTCCACGTGTCGGACGTCCACGCCCTCGAAGACGGGGTGGCTGTCGTCGACGCCGGTGTCCATGACGGCCACACGGAGCCCGTCATGCTTCACCCCGTCGGGCCACTCGTGGAACGATCGGATCTCGTCAATCTCGATGGGTCGGCGGGCCATGTCCGTGACGAACGGATCCAGGCGGATAAAGACGTCGGTGTTCACGGCGATCCCTCCTTGATGAGATAGAGCGTTTCGGCCTGTTCCCACTTGGGGGCGGGGCGCGCCTCGACCTTGCCCTCGGCCACGAGCCGATGGAGGACGGCGCGCAGGTGCGAGGTGTCGACGCGGCTCAACAGCCGAATCTCCTCGAAGCTCAGTTCGCCGTCGGCCTGGCGCAGCTCCGCGAGGACGGCCTCGCGATCAGTCATAGTCGACACGCTCCGCCATGCCCTGGGCAAGCAGATGGTCGTTCAGGTTCACGAACTCCCCATCCTGCTGGACCCAGATCTCGGCCAGCCAACGGCCGAACTTCCCCTTCCGGTCCTTGATCGTCTCTACCAGGATGTCCTGACTCAGGATCAGGGAGCGGACGTGGTCGCGAACCTTGACCCCCTCCGGGCGTTCCTCGCCCTGGACCTCCGGGGTGTCGATCCGGTGCAGCCGCAGCGTCCGCTCCCGCAGGACGATGTCGAAGCCCACGTCGATCTCGGCCGTGCAGGTGTCGCCGTCGTAGACGTCGGTGATTCGAGCCGGGTAGATGTAGGGGTTGTAGGCCAGCTCATTGATCGCCGTCTTGTTCGCCGTCTTGATCAAGGCGGATGCCACTGCGCTCCAACACCCCCGTCAGCGTCTCCAGGGTCTCGTGCAGGCTGTCCAAGGCCTCGCGCTGCTGCTGAATGATGCTCGCGTTCTGCCGTTGCAGGCGGTTGTCGTGGAAGACGTTGTAGATGATCACCCCGGCCAGGGCGAGGATCATGACCGCCTGGGCGATCATGATCCAGACGAGGGTCTGCAGCTTGACGATGAGCAGGTTGATGTTCTCGCCCATCCGCTGGACGGAGGCCATGATGTTCATGACCATCTGGCTCATCTCATCCGGCAACTGGACGTTGATCTCCGGCGCGACCTTGATGATGTCCTTCAAGGCCTGCGCCTGCCCCGTCGCCGCGGAGATCATCCCGACTTGGAACAGGGCGAGCCCCACGATCGTGACGTAGCAGACGAGCCGGCGCCGTCGCATCAGTCCCTCTCGTCCCCTTCCTTGGGCTGTTGCACGTCTCCGCCGGAGGCAAGCTCTTTCCAGTAGAGGACCAGCCCAGCCCAAATGACCGCCAACAGCAGGACGGAGGCCGCCAGCGACGCGATCTCCCAGACGGATTCCTGGACCCCGATGAACATGGCGGGCCCGAGGTTGGCCGCGAAGACCACAGCCCCGGCGACCAACATCAATCGCCCGGTCCAGAGGAACATGAACGCCCGCCGTCGCCCCTTGGCGGCGGTTATATAGGCGACGTAGAGGAACGTGCCGAACAGGATCAAGCCCAGGGTGTTGCCGAATCCCAGCGCCACGCGCACGATGTCGACGACACCCGCCCGCTCGGCGCCGATGGCGATCGCCAAGGCGATGAGGACGGTCAAGGTTTTCCACACTTTAACCACGATCATCCTCCGTTTCCGAACTGTCGTCGGCTCGATCGTTGAGGATCTTCATCATCTGTTCGTGCTGTCGCTCGCTCGACTGGCGATGGGCGTCCGCCAACTCCGACACGCCCTTGTGCATCTCGCTTCCGACTTGCGACATGCCATCCTGTATCGACTTGCTCATCTGCTCGGACAGCTCCTTGATCGCCTGGCGTGTGGCCTCGGCTTGCTCCCTGACGGCCTCCTCTTGGCGCTGCGCATAGCCCTCGAAGAACGCCTTCGCCCGCCAACCGATGCCGAAAATGGCGAGCAAGGTGAGGAGGGCGCCGAGAAGCGACCAAGCGCTGTCGGTCCAAGCGGCCGGATTGATCTGCAAGAAGGGCGTCTCAAATGTGGTCATTGATTTCGGGAAGATCCCGCCTCCGCTTGATGCGTTGGATGATGTCGTCGGCAATGCGTTCCCAGGGGCTCTCGTAGGGGCGTCGGATGCTGCGGGTCACGGTCGAGATCACGGTCATCACCAACACTGGCCAGGCGATCGCCTCGGCCAAGGGCATGGCATAGTCGAAGTGGCTGGCAGCGGACGCGTTCCATGCGGTCCAGAGCACGAGGCCGTTGCCGGCCCCGGCGATGAACGTGCCGACGATCTCCAGGGCAACGCCCGCGAGCCAACGCAGCATCGTTACCAGACGAGTTCGCTCTTGAGCGAGCCGGTCGGCTCGCATCCGGCCATGCCGCATGCCAGTCGCGCATTCGCGCTCACGCGCAGCACCTGCGGCAGCGGCCCGATCCGTTCCTTGAGTTCTTCAATGTCCACGTCGACGCCATTGTCCTCGCCCACGTTCTCGGGCACCCGCTCCTTCAGCTTCTGGATCGCGACGGTGCCCTCGACGCGGGCCTCGGCAAAGGCGTGGAAGCCGTTGATCTGAAAGTCCTTGCGGGCGAACTTGCCGTTGAAGTTGGCGCCGGTGAACAGCACGCCGTTCCAGTCCACCGTCGGCGCATCCTCGCCCTCGTCGGTCGACGAGGACCCGAGCTTCGTGGTGAACCGATGGCCGAGGTCCAGGTCGACGGATCCGCCCTGGAAGCAGCCGCTCACCGTCATCAACGGGCCGGCGTCGTAGGACACGCAGCCGCTGAGCGCGTGCAACGGATTGAACGCCGCCTGCTCGGGCTCGGTTTGGACTTCCACGGCCCCCGTCGCCGCGAAGGGCATGGCCAGCACGGCGATCAAGGCGACCGTGGCGATGGGCATTGCTCTGAAGATGTTCATGATGTCCTCCTCCGTTTCTCCAACTGGGGGGGGTTAGGCTTCGTCCGCAGGCTTGATCTCCACGTTGATGACCTCCATGTGGAGCTTGTTGTAGTTGGTCTCCCCTTTGATCAATAGCTGATACGTCTGATGGGCTTCCCCGCCCTGCACGTCGATCTCGACGCGCGAGCGGGTCTCCTCGTCCAGCGTGACGTCTTCGACAAACTGCGGGGCCGGCTCCTGCTCCCAGATTTCGGGGATGCGCAGCTGCAACGTCCTTGGCCCGCTCAATCGATAGGTCCGCAGGGTGGTGGGGCCGTCGTCGCTGTGGCCGACTACGTCGATGCTGTCGAAGTCCTCGATGCCCAAGTTCTCCACGACCCGTTCATGACCAGGCATGAGGTAGGCAGCCACCGTAACGTTCTCCAGGACCTCGGGATTGCCGAACCCCTGGCCGATCGTGTTGACCGTGGAC
>JAHEOA010000034.1 GCA_018609825.1 Candidatus Bipolaricaulota bacterium
ACTCGGGGACGCGATGCCGGCCAACCTCTTCGAGGGCTTGGTCGATCCGCTCGGGTTCCTGATCCTCCTGACGATCCTGCTCGCGGCAGCGGAGGTGGCCAAACGGATCGTCTGGCTCGTGGTCGTCGTCGGCTGGGTGCTTATCGCGATCCGGATCGCGATGGTGGTGCTCGGCGACGCCTAGAGCACAATGCGCGCGAGGAGGAAAAGCCCCACCCCGACCAGGGCCAGGACGATGACTTCCGGCAGTCCGAGCGCCAGGCCCGAACCGCCCGATTCCATCGTCGCCGAGGGCTGTTGCTCCGACCTCGGGGCATCGCCGTTGCCGCTCGGCGGCGATCCGGTCGACTCGGCTTGGCGAATTTCCCCGCATACGACGCGATCGCCGCTGTTGCCAGACGGGTTCGAGCGCTGGTCGTCTTCGCCCGCATGGATGACGATGGCGCTGCCGTCCTCGTCGAACAGCGACGTCGGGCCCTCGGTGAGCGCGATCCGATCGGTCTCGAACTCCAGCCAGGCGCGGCCGTCCTCGGGCGCGTTCATGTTGGGGAGATCGCCCGCGTGGGGCCCGTTGGGATTCTCCAAGCCGTGCTCGGTTCCCGTCGGGTTGAAGTGGCCGCCGGCTGAGGCGAAGTCGGGCGGCTCGCAGGTGGCGGTCTCGTGAATGTGAACGCCGTGAGGGCCGCTCGAGAGCCCTTCGACGGGGCCCGTAATGCGGACGGTGCTCTCCGAGATCTGCTCGAAGAACGCCAGGCCGACCAGTTGGCCGTCGGCATTGTGAAGCTCGCCGACGGCCCGTTCGCCGACGGCACTTGCCGTGGGCGCCAGCATGGCCGTCGTCGCCAAAGCCAGGATGGCGCCGAGCGCCATCATCCCCGTTCTCGTCTTCACCAGGTGCGAAACTGGTTGCATCTTGGCCTCCTTGGTGGGTCAGGGTTGTTCGGACGTCGCTGCGTCCGCTTGGCGCATATCCGGCGTCGGCGGCATGGCCCGCTTGTGGGCGCTTGTGCGAATCATGTCCGCAATGCGCGCGATCTCGGTCCCGTCAGTCTCCAGCTGACTCGCCGTCTCCTCGACGGACATGCCCCGATCCTGCAGGCAGACGAGGACGCGATCCAAGCGATCGTACGGCATGCCCAGCTCGTCCTCGTCGGTCTGGCCCTCCCAGAGGCCTGCTGAGGGGGCTTTGTCAACGATGGGCTGGGGCAGTTGCAAGTGGCGGGCCAGTTGTTGGACTTGCGTTTTGTAGATCGCGCCAATCGGCAGCAGGTCCACGCCCGCGTCGCCGTACTTCGTGTAGTAGCCGACGAGGATCTCGCTCTTGTTGCCGGTGCCCAGGACCAAGCCGTCCTCCTCGTGGGCCACGAGGTAGTTGACGATCATGCGCAGCCGGGCCTTGGCGTTGCCCCAGGCGTTGGCATCGCCGGTCATGCCCGTCTCTTCGAGTGTTGACTGAAGAGATGCCAACGGCGCGCCGATGGGAATCTGGCGGCACCGGACGTTCAGGAACTCGGCCAAGCGGTGGGCGTCGTCGATGTCGCGCTGCGGCGTGATCTGCCCGTCCGGCAGCGTGTGCGCGACGACGTTGTCGGTCCCGAGGGCGTCCACGGCCAATGCGGCCGTGAGGGCGGAGTCGATCCCGCCCGACAGCGCCACAATGGTGCGCGTGCGACCCGCACTGTCGACGTGAGTCCGGATAAACTGGGCGATAGTCTCGGCGGTGTCGGTCGGATGGGGAAGGGTCAGGTCGATGGCCATAACGCATCGATTTTAGCGGTCCGCTCCGCTATACTCCAGACGATGTACCGCGACCTCGACGAGCAAATCATCGAGCACCTGCGGCGGGACGGTCGCATCAGCCTGCGCGAGCTCTCGCGTCAGCTGGGGGTCTCGCCGACGACGATCAGCCAACATTTGGACGCCCTGCGCGACCGGGGCGTCATCCGCGGGTTCAAGCCCGTCTTGGATTACGCCAAGCTCGGCTATCAGATCACCGCCGTCATCCAGATCAAGGCCAAGGGCAATCTCCTGACCGAGATCGTCCACTCGCTCAAGGCCGACGATCGCTTGACGCATGTCTACGAGATCACGGGCGAATTCGATCTGTTGGTGATCGGCAAGTTCCAGGATCAGTTGACCATGAACGAGGAGATCAAGCGTCTGCTCAATCATCCCGGCGTCGAGGGGACCAACACGTCGATCACGCTGTCGACGGTCAAGGAGGGCGATGACGTCCGGCTGAGCGATCCCTCGGCATGACGACCTCCGGGCTATTGACAGGTGACGGCAGCGTGTCTCATAATAGGGTCGCTCGCGGAGCGTCCGAACGACAGTCCATCTTTGAGGGTGGTGGTGAGAGGGATGACCGAACTCCGAGAGTTTAAGATTTTCTCGGATATGGGGCCGAAGGACTTGAGCGGTCTGGAGGCCTTGGTCCGGCGGATCAAGTACGGGTCGGGGGAGATCGTCTTCCAAGAGGGTGCGCCCGCCTTCGGCTTCTACCTCGTGTTCAAAGGACGGATCAAGCTCGTCAAGCGGACCTTGGGCGGCAAGAAGCAGATTCTGAAGCTCGTCGGCCCGGGCGAGACCATCGGCGAGACGACGCTGTTCGACAAGGGTGTCCACATCGCCTACGCGAAGACGCTCACGCAGGCCGAGGTCGGCTTCGTGGAGCGCGGGGACTTCTTCGGCTTCATCGAGCGCCATCCGCCCGTGACCTTCCGGATGTTTGAGAAACTGTCGGAAGAGCTGAAGGGGTTCCAGTGCAAGCTGGCCGAGCGCTCCTACAACGGGAGCAAGGAACGCCTGGCGCGCATCATTCTCAAACTGGGCGAGAGCGAGATTGAGCTCTCACGAACGGAACTGGCTGAGATGGCCGGGGTTTCGTCCAAGACCGCCATCCGGACGTTGGGCGAGCTGGAGGACCGCAGCGTCATCGCCGTCAAAGACCGCGCCATCACCGTGCTGGATGGGGAAAGCCTGCAACGCATGGCCGAGCCGTTCCCGTTCAGCCTGAACGACAACCTGATCATCTAACGCGCCCTCGGGCCCGTTTGGCCCTGGTCGAAGCGACGTTCGGCGCCGGACAGGTGTCCTTCTCCCGACTGACGCTCGCGCCTAGACTGACAGGGTGAGCAGCAGGGCAAGCCAAGACGTCGCGACCGATCAACGGGTAAGGACGCCGCAAGGCTTGGCCGCAGAGCCATCCATGGACGTGGAGAGCATCCTCCGGTTCAAGAACGCCGGGAAGCTCCTTGCCACCATGGTGCTCTTCGGGTTGGCCGTCGGCGTCATCGTGGGCGTGCACGCCCGCGCTACGCCGATTGTGTTTGCGCTCTTGGCGATGAGCGTGCTCACCAGCGCCTTGCTCTGGGAGGTGCTCGGCGGCGTGCTCGCGGGCGGGATCGCGGCCGCGCTGGCGATCCCGTTTCTGCCCGCTGAAGGGAGTTCGCTGATGGCCGTGGGGGTGTTCGGGCTGGCGGCGGCCACGGCGGGCGGCGGCATCGGCTACGCCAACCGCCGGGAGCGCCAGAAGCGCCCGGCGCCCGTGCAGCCGTGCATGATCCCCGAGGACGTGTTCCAACGCGCGCTCAACCCCATGCTGATCATCGACCCCTCGGGCCGCGTCTCCGAGCGCAACGACCGAGCGATTGAGCTGCTCGGGTCCGTTAAGCATCTGTCCGAGTTCATCCACTTGGACGATCTCGACGACGCGCGCGCGGATCTGGAGCGCGCGGTCAATATGGGCGAATCCGACGGATTGAAGCTGCGCGCGGTCTCGTGGGACAAGAAGCCGTTGCCCTCGGAGATCCGTATGCGCCGGATTGCCCCCGAGCGCATCTGGATCGAGCTGGCGGATCGCTCCGAGGAGTCCGAACTGGAGCGCAAGCTCTGGGAGGCCGAGGCCCGCTATCGCTATCTCATTGAGGACGCCATCGACACGCTCGACTCTGGTATCGTGTTGCTGGACCGCGATCGCCAGATCGTCTGGGCCAATCGGACGCTGGGGTATCTGTTCAACGTGGATCGCGACGAGCTGATCGGCGCGGATCTCAAGCGCATGCTCCAGACGGTGGGCAATCGCATCCCCGACGAGGGCGTGCCGGGCCAGATCCTGAGCGCGGAAAGCGAGAGCTTCGTCTTCACGCTCAACGACGAGTTGGGCGAGCGCATCCTGGAATACCGATCGATCCCCGTCGAGACGGAGCGCTACCAGGGCGGCCGGATCGATCACTACATCGATCTGACCGAAATGAAGAAGCTGGAGCGCGAACTGGTGGAAAAGACCGAGCGCCTCGAAGCCAGCAACAAGAAGCTTGAGGAGTTCTCGCACGTGGTCTCGCACGACCTGAAACAGCCGCTGCGAACCATCCAGGCGTTCAGTCAGTTCTTGGTGGAAGACTATCAGGAGGCGCTCGACGAGCAAGGCCAGGAGTATCTGGGACGACTGAAGCGTTCCTCGGAGCGGATGAAGAGCCTCATCGACGACCTGCTGAAGCTCTCGAGCATCGGCACCAAGCGGGAGCCCCTGGAGAAGGTCGACGTCGGCGATCTCATGTCCGAGGTGCGCGAGGACTTGGGCGCGCTGCTCTCGGATGTGGAGCTCGTGCTGCCCGAGGAGCCGCCCGTGGTGATGGCCAACCGGACGCGCTTGGGCGAACTGTTCGGCAACCTGATCTCGAACGCCGTCCGTTACAACGACAAGGACGACATGCGCATCGAACTCGACTGGGAGGACCGCGGCGACGAGGTCGTCTTCTCCGTGGGCGACAACGGCATGGGCATCGAGGAACGCTATCGCGAGCGGATCTTTGAACTCTTTGAGCGCCTGAGCCCGGAGGATAACCCGGAGAGCACGGGCGCCGGGTTGGCCATTTGTAAGCGGATCGTCGAGGAGTTCGGCGGCCGCATCTGGCTGGACTCCAAGCTCGGCGAGGGCAGCACGTTCTACTTCAGCGTCCCCAAACCCACCTCGGCCGCGACGCCGGTGCGGAACTGAGGAAGGAGAATCGATATGGCATCCAAGAAGCTGCGCATTCTGCTGGTGGAGGACAACCCGGACGACGTCCTCATCGCAGAGCGCTCGCTCAAAAAGGGCAACATGGCGGAAAAGAGCGACCTGTCCGTGGTCAACGACGGCCAGGCCGCGCTGGACTTCCTGCATCGCCGGGGCGAGTACGACGAGGCGCCGCGGCCCGATCTCATCCTGTTGGACCTGAATCTGCCCAAGATCGACGGCCACGAGGTCCTGGAGGAGATCAAGCAGGACGAGGGACTCCGGCGGATTCCGGTCATCGTGCTCACCATCAGCGAGCGCGAGGAGGACATGGTCAAGGCCTACAACTCCGGCGCCTCGGGCTACATCACGAAGCCGCCCAGCTCCGCGGAGTTCGCCAAGGTTATCGAGACGGTTCTGGACTATTGGCGCATCTCCGAGCTGCCGCCGCAGACGGGCAACGAGTCCGCCTGAGCCCTCGCCCGTGCGCGGGGCCGTCGGGCCCGTCGGGGGTCGTGACGGATGCCGACGACGCGACATCGGCGAGGCGCAAGCGCGCGTCCTTGACCGCAGGCGGCGCGCTTTCACCGGATTTCCACCAGGCGGTCATGGACTTTCCACTCCGGCTGACCTAGCCTTGAGCACAGACAGGAGGGATGCCCCTCCGAGCGCATCGCCTGCGCTGCCTTGAGGGTCACCGAGCACCTCAAGAACCGACCCGGCGAACGTCCATGATGGACGGACGTCCTTGGGCACATCCGCCCAGGGCCTTACAGTGAGGGCGATGATCGCTCATAGGAGGGTTACGGACGCCCACGACGCCGTCAAATCGGGCCAGGGTTTTGCCACGCCGTTACCGCCAACCTCCTGCGGCGTGGATTTTCCCCCAGTCCGACTCGGGTGCGCGGGCGTGCCAATGGACCCCTTCTGTGGTTGCTAACCTCATTCCTCGGCAGGCGGGGCGCCCTCCCCGCCTGCCCCTGCCCTTGTCACCGTAACTTGCCGACATGGCCCATTACGACTGGTATTGCGAGGACGTGCTCTCCGGAAAGATCGAGGTCCGAGTCTTGTGGGAGGACGCGCAGGACCTAGCGTTCCATCATCCGAATCCATCCGCCGAGATCCATGTCGGCGTCATCCCGACGTCGCCCATCGAGTCGATTCTCGATGCGGAGGCTGCGGACGGGAAGCTGCTGCGTTCGATGGTCTGGGCCGTCCAGCAAGCAGCTCGGTCGCTGCGGCTTGAGCAGGCGGGCTTCTATGTGCGCACGAACGTAACCGGTCCCGGCATAACGCCGCACATGCATTGGCACCTGATGGGGCCGGGGATCGACTGAATCCGGTCGGTCGGGGAAACCGGCGGCGATCAGTGTCGGAACGCCCGCGTCCGCGTGAACGCCATCGCGATGCCGTGGGCATCACAGGCCTCGATCACGTCCGCGTCGCGCTTGGAACCGCCCGGTTGGATAACGGCGTGGATGTCCGCTTCTGCCGCGAGCTCGATGCCGTCGGAGAACGGGAAGAACGCGTCTGAGGCGAGCACGCTGCGCGACGCTTGCTCGCGGGCCTTCTCCACCGCGATTCGGACGGCGTCCACGCGGCTGACCTGCCCGCCGCCGATGCCCACCGTGGTTCGATCTCGCACGAGCACGATCGCGTTGCTCAAGGCGTGTTTTCCGACATGCCAGGCGAACAACAGGTCCTCGATCTGGTCGTCGGTCGGCGTCGAGGACGTCACGATCTCAAGGTCCGCAGCCGTCAGGGAACGAAGGCTTGGCTCCTGGGCCGCAAGCCCGAACGCCGTCGACCGGACGATC
>JAHEOA010000035.1 GCA_018609825.1 Candidatus Bipolaricaulota bacterium
CTGTTCTCCAGCGCCATCATGACCTGTTCACCCGTGATGTCAATCAGCACGATCGTGTTGCCGAACGGCGTGATCGCCTGGACGTCGCGGAAGGTCATGTCGCCGGCCGGCTGGACGCTGCGGATGCCGCCGCCGTTTTGCAGAGCGAACTCGGCCCGCTCGAAGCGGCGCACAAAGCAATCGCTCAAGTAGTTGCCGGCGTTCGTCTCGCGCTGGCGATTCGTCTGGGTCGAGCCGTCGAGCCGAACCGCCGTGGCGCCGACCGGCTCGCTGAGGCGATCCTCGACCTCGGCGGCGAACTCGTCCACGAGCGCCTGGACGTCCATGTCCGGCGCGAACGCCTCGCTGAATGGGAAGTCGGGGAAGTTGTTCTCGATCTGCTGGCGGGTCTCGTCTTCGAGCGCGCCGAGGTCGTCGACGACCGGGATGTTCCGATAGCTGAAATCGGCGATCTGGCCGCCCTGGACCGTCATGTCAAGCCGGCCGATGCGGTTGCCGTCGCCGGGGCCCTGCACGGACAGCGACGGCCCCTCGTCCGTCTGCACGACGTTGTCCTCGGGGCTCGCCTCCGGGTCGAGGATGGCGCCGGTGCCGCCGTTGACGAAGAGGTCAATGCCCGGCACGGCCTGCTTGATCTCGGTGTCGACGCGCACGGCCGCGGCCAGATGGAGCATCCCGATAACGAGATCCGCCCCGTTCTCATCGCACATCGCCTTGGCGTTGCGGGAAGCCTCGATGGGATCGGTGATGGTCGTGTTCGGGCCGAGCTGGGTGAGCTGGGCCGTCTGGATCTCGCGATCGAGCAGCCCGAACATGCAGACGTTCAAGCCGTTGTGGTCGACGAGCAACCCCTCGTAGATCTGGTTGTCGTGCTCGCCGCCGCGCAGCGCCTCGATCGTCGTCGTCTCAAAGTCGTTCACGAGCGGCGTGAGCGGGCTCTCCTCGCCCAACTCGAGGTTGGACGCCAGAAAGGGGAACCCGGCGTAGTTGCGAACCGCGTCCGCCAGCGTCTCTTCGCCGCGGTCGAACTCGTGGTTGCCGAAGCCGGAGGCGTCGACGCCGGCTTCGCTCATGCCCTTGAACGTCGCCTCGCCGAGGAAGAAGTTGAAGAAGTCCCCCGCGAGGAGGTTGTCGCCGCCGGAGAGCACGAGCGTGCGCTCCGTCTCGTCCCGCACCCGGTCGACGTAAGTGGCGATCTTGGACACGCCGCCCAAGCCATCGCCTTCAGGTTGGAGCGCCGACTCCAGGTCGTTCAGGTGGAGAATCGTGATCTCCCCGTTCGCCTGCGCCTCGCTCAAGTTAGGCGCGGCGGAAAGTCCCAATGTCACGATGGCGACGAGCGCGATCGCGCCCCATCGCACGTTCCGTCGGACATGAGGTCGTGACAGCATGTGGCTCCCTCCTTGGGTGGTATTTGGAGAAATACGGGGTGTTGGCCCTTTTCCCCTCATCTCTCCCGTTCAGCTTAACCGACGTTGAAGATAAGCGTCAACGGGCGGGCGCCGGAAGCTGACGTCACGCTCGCACGCGGCGATCAGCGCGAGAGAGCGTCGCGGGCCGCTTGCCAGCGGGTCGCGACGTCCGCGCCGAACGCCGCGCGGGCGGCGTTGGCCAACAGCGACTCGACCTCGGTCTGGCCGAACTCGAACGCGGACGCGACATGGAACAGCTCGTCCGTGACGGTCGTGTCCGACATGAGGCGGTTGTCGGTGTTGACCGTGACACGGACGCCCGCGTGCAGATACTCGGCCAACGGATGATCCGCGTAGCTGGCCAACTGGGCCGTCTGAAGGTTGCTCGTCGGGCACAGCTCCAGCGGGATGCCCTCGCCGATGATCCGGTCAGGGACGTGCTCCGGGGCATCGCTCAGGTATAGGCCGTGGCCGATCCGATCCGCCCCGAGGTCGAGCGCCTGGGCGATGTGGGCGGGACACGGCTCCTCGCCGGCATGGAGCGTGATCCCGAGCCCGGAAGCTTTGGCGTGAGCAATGGCTCGTTCGTGGAGCGACGGCGGGTGATCACGCTCCGGACCGGCCAGGTCGAATGCCAGGACGCCGTCGTCCTTGTAGGCGGCTGCCAAATGGGCCGTCTCCAGCGTCCGTTCGGGCGAGCCCTGACGCATCCCGCAGAGAATCAGTCCGCCGTCGACGCCCGTCTCCTCACGGCCCTGGCCGAGGCCATCCAGAGCGGCCTCGACAACCTGTTCGGGGGGGAAGTCTCGCTCGGTATGCAGCAACGGCGCAAAGCGGATTTCGAGATAGATGCCGTGTTCTGCGGCGAAGTCCGCCATCAGCTCGACGACGGCACGGACGATGTGCTCGCGGCGCTGCAACACTTGGAGCGAGTAATGGAAGAGCTCCAGGTAGGCGTCCAGGCTCTGCTTCTCGGCGGTAAAGAACCGCCGGACCTCCTCGGGCCCGCTGACGGGCAAGCGGACGTTCTCGGCTTGGGCCAGCTCCCAGATCGTGGCGGGCCGGAGCGAGCCGTCGAGATGGCAGTGGAGGTCAACTTTGGGCAACGACTCCAGCCATGATCGGGTGACGGAACCGTGATCGCGAGCCATGACCGACTAGTCCTCTCGATCTCGTGCCTTGCGCACCGTCGTCATCAACTCGGCCACGCGGTCCGGATCGACCGGGTGGTGCGCCTGACCGTCATATTTGAGCGCGCTGCCGACGATCAGCCCGTCCGCGCTCTCCAGCAGCGAGGCAGCGTTGTCCGGGGTGACGCCACTGCCGATCCAGACGGGGACCGAGCCCTGCGCGGCGGCCTGAGCGCGGTCCAGGTCCCGCACGTCGGTTTCGATGCCCGTGCCTGTCCCCGAGACGATGACCGCGTCGGCCCGGCCGCGCGTGACGACGTCGTGGACGTCGGTCTCCAGGTCATAGGCCCCGAGCGGTGCCGAGTGTTTGACGTCCACGTCAGCGAAAACTCGGATGGACGGATCGAGCGACGCCCGATGGCGCTGGATCGCGTGGGCCTCGCCCTCGATCAGTCCCTGATCGGTCACGCGCGCCCCGCAATAGACGTTGACCCGAATGAACGGGGCGCCGATGGCGCTGGCGACCGCCAGCGCGCTCAGGCCATCGTTGCGCAGCACGTTGACGCCGAGCGGGATCTCGGGATATCGCTCCCGGACCGCACGTCCGACGACGCTCAACTGTGCGACCGTCTGGGGCGGCACGCGATTCGGATGGAACGGCGCGTCGCCGAAGTTTTCCAATATCAGTCCGTCGATGCCGCCGGAGGCCAGCGTTTCTGCGTCCTCGAGCACATGATCGGCGATGTTATCGAGGCTGAGGCGGTTCGCCGGCGCCCCCGGCAACGCGGGCATATGGAGAACGCCGATCACCGGGAAGCGCCCCTCAAACAAGTTGGGTGCCGTCATCGCTCCCACGGTACCGGATGGCGAGGGCGAACCCAACTTTCCGCAGCGCGCGCTTTCGACTAGAATGGGGGCGTCATGGCCGACGTGGTGGCAATCGGCGACGTCAACGTCGACCTCATGATGGCCCTGGACCGCTACCCCTCGCCCGGCGAGTGCGCCATCTCCCAGGCGTCGACGTGGCAGGTGGGCGGCTCCGCCAGCAACGCCGCCATCGTGCTGAGCCAACTCGGCATTCCGACGGCCATGATCGGGCGCGTCGGCGTCGATCCGCTGGCGAGCTGGGTCCGGACGGAGATGGCGGAGGCCAACGTCGACATCGACGCCGTTCGGCAGGACCCCGAATGCATGACCGGCTGCTGCGTCATCCCCGTCTCTCCCGATGGGGAGCGGACGATGTTCACCGAACGGGGCGCCAACGCTCGTCTGAGCGCCGACGACGTGGACGAGCCGACGATCGCATCGGCCCGGTGGCTCCACGCCTCGGGCTACATGCTCTTCACCGCTGAGGGCCGCGCGGCGTTCGCGCAAGCGATCGAAACGGCGGCCGCCCATCGCCTCTCCGTCAGCGTCGACATTGGAATCGGCGCGGCGCTGGCGGCGCACCGCGATCATCTGCTCGGACAGCTCGGAGCGATTGACGTTTTGCTGGCCAACGTCCACGAACTGGCCATTCTGACGGGAGATCCCAACGCAAGCGACGCGGCCACCGCCGTGCGCGAGCACGGAACCCCATCCGTCGTCGTCAAACGCGGCGCCGACGGGTGCGGCGTCGTGACGAGCGCCGGCGAACGGAACCTTCCGGCCCTGGGCCTTGATCCGGTCGACGCGACGGGGGCCGGCGACGCGTTCAGCGCGGGCGTCATCGCCGCGCAACTGGCCGGGTTCGACTGGCCCAGCCCGTTGCTGTTCGCCAACGCCTTGGGCGGACTGAGCGCCAGCCGCCAGGGCGCGGGGCGGGCCCTGCCCGGCCGAGCGCAAGCCGCTCGTCTCATCCGGGAACTGCAAGGATCGGACGATTGGATCGACTGGCGGACCGAGTTGGCGACACTGCGAAAATGGCTGGGCGAGGGCGCCTAATCGAATGGCCGCTTACCCTCGCATGACACCCGCACGAGGAGGTTTTTTTGATGACCGCGCCGTGGCGCGAGCGACTGGACGGACTCCAACTGGATCAACTGAGCGAGATGTTCGACGTGACCAAGCCGATCATCGGCATGGTGCATCTCTGGCCCATGCCCGGCTCGCCCGGCTACGACGGCTACGGCATGGAGACCGTCATCGAGCGGGCTCTGGCGGACACCGAGGCGCTCGTCGAGGGCGGCGTCGACGGGATCATCGTGGAGAACATGTGGGATCTGCCCTACTACGTGGGCACGGACACCCCGCTGGAGACGATGACGTGCCAGTCGGTGGCCGCCCGCAAGGTCGTGGAGGCCGTGGATGTCCCTGTCGGGATCAACGTCGTCCACAACGGCGGCGAGGTGGAACTGGCCATTGCGGTGGCATCCGGGGCCGAGTTCGTTCGGATCTGCGTGCTCACGGGCGCGCGGCTCTGGGACACGGGCGAGCTCGACGGCGGCTGCGCCGCGGACCTGCTGCGCAA
>JAHEOA010000036.1 GCA_018609825.1 Candidatus Bipolaricaulota bacterium
CCACTCCGGCAGCGGGTCGTCTTTGAAGGGATTGCCGAACGACGCGGGCGTCCGATAGGGCGTGTGCGGATCCCAAAGGTTGAGGTGGAGGTACCACTCGTCGACGTCCGAACGTCGGTCGAGCCAACCGAGCGCCTCGTCAACCACCTCGTCGGCGGTGTCCATGCCCGCACGGCCCGTGTTGATGATCTCATTGAAGCCGGCGTGCCAGTGCCAGGCCGCGTGGCGCTCGCCGAACGAGCTGATCGTGGCGGTCCAAAGTCCGGCATTCCGCAGACATGCCATCCAGCCGGTCCGCGCGAACTGATCGGTAAACCCGCGCGAAGGGCCTTCCGGAAACGGCGTCGCGGCCGTGCCGCCGTGGCCGACGACGCCCGTGTGGATCCCGAACCGACCGCTCCACATGGCGGTCCGCGACGGCAGGCAGGGCGCGTCGCTCGTGTAGACGCGCTCGAAGCGAACGCCGTCGTTGGCGAGACGATCGATCGTGGGACTCGTGTCGCGACGATAGCCGTAGCAGCCGAGATGATCGGGTCGGAGGCTGTCGATGTCGACGTGGACGATGCGCATGATTGCCTCCTGCTAGTTCGCCTATTGGGTTGCTCGGGCTGGGCCGATGGCGTAAGCTGCGCTCACTTTCGAAACGGGATCCGCTCCATGTACGTGCCCAACGATCACTACCTGTGGGACTTCTGGCTGCTGCGCCATGACGGCGTGTATCATCTGTTCCACCTGCGCGCCCCGCGCGACGTCGATCCCGGGCGGCGCCACTATGTCGCCCGCGTCGGCCACGCCACTTCGGCGGACCTTCGCACTTGGCGCAGCGAAGGCGCCGTCTTGGAGCCAGGCCCGCCTGGATCTTGGGACGACACGGCCATTTGGACGGGCAGCGTCATCCAACACCGGGGCCGATTCCACATGCTCTACACGGCGATCCAGATGGACGGATCGAACGTGATTCAACGCATTGGCTTGGCCTCATCCGACGATCTCCGTCGCTGGCACAAGCATCCGGCCAACCCCGTGTTGGAGGCCGACCCGCGCTGGTACGAGTTTGAGGACGACTCATCGCACCACGAGCGGGCCTGGCGCGATCCCTACGTCGTCTATCACGCGGACGATGAGGCGTTCTACGCCGCGATCACGGCCCGAGGCAACGAGGGGGCCCAAGACCGGCGGGGCTGCCTCGGCTTGGCCAGCTCCGTCGATCTCGTCCATTGGGACGTCCGGCCGCCGCTCTACGCGCCGAACGAGTTCGGGCAGATGGAAGTGCCGCAGTGGATCGCGGTCAACGGCCATCATCAACTGTTGTTCAGCCTCTATGACAAATTCCATTCGTCAACGCGACGTGATCGCCTCAATCAGCATCCCGATGCCTTGGCGACCGGCACGTTCGTCGCGAGCGCAGACGATCGCTTCGGCCCCTTTCAACTCGCTGCCGACCGCCCGCTCGTCGGCGCCTCGGCCGCTGAGCGCTACGGCGCCAAGCTCGTGCGCGACCCTGACGGCCATTGGGTTCTGCTCCACTGGCTCGGCTTCAACGGCGAGGGTCGGTTCATCGGGGGCCTGTCCGATCCTCAGCCCGTGGTCGTCCACGACCACAGCCGCATCGCAACACGTTCATCGGCTTGAGGCCGACGTTCTACTGGATGCCGTGCCGATGGTGTTTCCCGGTGGAGATCTCCATGGCCCGCTCGCGGCTCGCCTCCGCCTGCTCGATCATCTCCGCCAGCGTCTTGACCCGGCGCCGCGTGTCGGGCCACATGTCCTTCGGCTCGGGCGGCGAGGTCTCTGCCAGGCTCGCGTGGGCCTCGTCGACGGCGTCGCCGTATTGCGGAAGCCAGTCGGCGTTGGCGACGAGCATCTCGTCGACCATCTGCCAGATCTGGGGCGGCGTCAGCGACGCCCCCGTCAGCGGATCCATCATGAACGCCTGCTTCAGTCGTTGCGCATCCCCGCTGACCGCAGCTTGCACGCCCAATCGCTGGGCGAGGACGTTGCTCTCGCACATGGCGGCACAGATCGGCGGTAGCTCGCCGTAGCGCGGGATGCTGAACCCATGACGATCGACGTACCCGGGAACCTCAACGATCGCGTCTGCGGAAATGTTCGGGATCGTGCCGTGGTTTTTGACGTTGAAGTGGCCACGGTACGGCTTGCCGGTCGCCATGGCTTCGATGATGTAGCTGGCGTGTTCCTCGGTGCGCTCGTCGGGCGTGATCGGCTCCACCGGCAGCTCCAGCCAGTTGGGGGCGTCGTGATCCACCCACTGGCGCTGTTCGGCGTTGAAGCGCAGGCCGCCTGCCGTCTCGCCCAGGTGGTGGTTCTCGCTCATCGTCACCCAGTCGGGCGTGACGTCGGGACGCTTGCGGTACCACGGCGTCATCTCGCTCAGGAACCCGCTGCTTTCGGTGGCGTAGTAGCCCGTGCGGCGCAGCAGGTCGAATCGGACTTTCTCCTCCTGGCCGAGGGGATGGGCCTCGTAGGCGGGTAGGACGTGATCGAGCAGGTCCTCGTCCCGATGGCGCAGCTCGGTGAACCAGGTCATGTGGTTGATGCCGCCGGCCGAGTATTCCAGTTCATCGGGCGGCACGCCGAGCACCTCGGCCAATTGGGCCGCCGTGTGTTGGACGCCATGACAGAGCCCGACGCAGGGCACGTCGGTCTGATCCAGAACCGCCCAGGTGACCATGGCGTTGGGATTGGCGTAGTTGAGCATCACCGCGCCCGGCCTGGCGACCTCGCGCATATCCTGACAGAACGCGCGCGTGGGCGGGATCTCCATCTGGCCGTACATGAGCCCGCCGGGGCCGAGCGTGTCGCCGATGCACTGATCGACGCCGTGCTTGAGCGGGATCTCTACGTTGTTCTTGAACGCCTCGATGCCGCCGGCGCGGATCATGTTGATCACGAAGTCGGCGTCCGCCAGGGCCTGGCGGCGGTCGAGCGTCGCGTGGACGCGCGCAGGCATGCCGTTGCCCTCGATGTCGCGCTCCAACAGCCGCTCGGCAATATCCAATCGATCTTCGTGAATGTCGGTGAGGCGGAACTCGGTCTCGCGAAGCTCGGGCACGCAGAGGATGTCGCGCGCCAAGCGTCGGGTGAACTTCGCGCTCCCCGCTCCGATCATGGCAACTCGGATCATCGGTTCGTCAACACTCCTTCGGTCATCGACGTCATCGCTCGGCCCATGGTCAGTAGTCGGACTCGGATCGTACCGCGACCTGGGCGTTGTTCTCCAGATCGCAGTCGATCTCGATCGTCTCGGGCGGCAGCGAGGCCATCGTCGCGTTCAGTTGTTCGAGCACCCCGATCGATTGCGTCCGCAGTGCCTCGCGGCAGGCGTCCCCATCCGGGTAGTTCGCCATGGCCTCGGCCCAGACAGCCCGACCCGCGAGGTAGCCGCGGGCCCCGCACGCCACCGCCGATCGGAACGCCTTGATAAACGTCGCGGAGCCCAGGCCGCCGCTCAAGAGCACCCAGGGCGCGGGCAGCCGCTCCGTCGTCTCGCGCATGATCGCCTCGATGTCCGCAAGCGAGTAGAGCGAGCCGCCCCATTCGGCGATGCCGTCGGCCTTGGCCGGGAAGCCGAGCTTGTAGAGATCGACGCCGTAGCGCTCGTCGGCAAAGTCAAGCATGCAGCGGCGCATCAGCTCGGGCAGCGCTTGCGCATAAGCCTGGTCGGCCTCGTTCGGAAGCTGATAGGGCAGGACCTCGTAGACGAACGGGCGATCGACACGTCGACAGGTCTCGCCCACGTCTTCCACGAACCGACGCTGGTGATCGAGGACGTCCTGGGGGGCGTCGTGGCGGTACCAGGCCAAAACTTTCAATCCATCTGCCCCGTAGCGAACGGCCTGCTCGGCGCTCCAGTCCGGAATCCATTTGCTCTTGCGGAAACCGTCGTCGTTGGTGGCAAAGACGTGGTGCTCCAGCGTCAGCATCAAGCCCGTCTTTTGGGGCAAATGCGGCAGCGCGCGGCAGTAGCCGAAGTAGGGATCGACGAGCAGGCCCGTCGCATGGGCGGCCAAGGTTTCAGCCAAGAGTCCCTTGATCTCGGCGACGCGCGACCCCGTCTCCTCGACGGGCATGTCGAGTTTGTCCGCGACGAGGTTGAACAAGGGCGGCCGTTGATCGGTCGCGATGGCGGCGATGCGCCCTTCGCCGTCGCCGATGCGGGCCAACCCGCGTGCCTTACCCGGCGTCCGCTTCATCATAGGCCTCCAAAAACTCAGTCAGTTGATCTCGGTCCGGCACGTCGGCCGTCTGACAGCGCAGCGCCGCGGCCGCGGACGCGAACCGTAGCGCGTCCGCTTCGTCGCCATCTTCCGCCAACGCCAGCGCGAACGCCCCGTGGAAGACGTCGCCGGCGCCGGTGCTGTCCCGAACCTCGACGGGGAAGACGGGGATCGGGCCGGCGTGGCTCGCGCCGCCCTTGCCGCCGAGGGTGGCGGCCCCCCAAGTCTCTCGCGCGCTCAGCCGATCCAGCAGCTCGCCGGGGCCGCCCACATGATCGGCCGTCTCGGCATCGGCGATCGCGTGCGTGGCCCGTTCGACGATCGCCCAGCCCGTCTCCGAGGGATCGTCGAAGTCGACGACGCGGCGAGCATCGCCCGCTCGGGCTTGCTCGATCAGCCGCTGGGCGCCACGTGGCCAGCGCAGGTCAACCAACACAACGTCCGCGTCGGTCACGTTCAGCTCCATCTCATCGAGCCAAGCCGGTTCGTCCGGCAGCTCGCCCGCGTATCGAAAAATGTGGCGGTCGCCGCCGGGGCCGATGAGGATAGCGCTCTCGGGCGTCTGGGCGTCGTTGAACGCTCGGAACCCGCGCACGTCGACGCCTTGCGAACTGAGCTTATGCGTCAACTTCTCGCCCGCCTCGTCCACGCCGCTGCGGCCGACGAAGACGGCCTCGCCGCCCAGACGGGCCACGGTCAGCGCCGCCACGGCCGCCGGGCCGCCGAGGTCCGTCCTGAGCGCTGTGCACTCCGTGCGTCCGGACGTGGGCGGAAAGGCCTCAACCCAATAGCGCCGGTCGAGGCAGGCCCACCCGAGCGTTACGACCCGTCCCACCAGCTCATCCTCGTCTGGGCCGCATGGGGCTCCAGCGGCAGCACGTCGTAGCCGAGCCACTCGCACAGCTCCAACAGCGTCGCCTCGTGATCGCCTCGGCCCCACACGAAGTGGTGCGGCAGCCGATGGGCGAAGACGTTGGTCATGAACGTCGGGGGATCGACGGGCTCGCCGGCCCAGCGCAGTCGGCCGATCCAGCCGGAGACGCCCTCGTAGCCGCCCGGTCGATCCTCGACCTCGCCGGCAAAGACGTGCGCCCGGCCATCTTCCAGCAAGCGCAGGCCGCTGACCGGGCCGGGTTTCAGTTGCATGTCCCGGACCGCCGGCAGGCCGCGGTTGAAGTGCGTCAGCCACTGGAACGGGTCGTCGCCCGTCCGGTCGGCCCAAGTCTTGGGCGCGTTGCCGCAGTGCCAGAACAGACCGGCTTCGTCATCGAGATACGACAGATCCATGAGAATGGCGGGTTCGTCGCTGATCGCCTTGAGCGCGAACATCGCCATTAAGCCCGCCATGTCGCCCTCACAGGCGAAGTCATACCCCCGGTCGGCCAGTCGAGCATACCCGGAGCAGGTCATGGCCTGGCCCTTGTCCGGCAGCTCCGGCCAGCAGCGCAGCGCGACGCCGTCGTAGCCCTCGCTGATCGTCTCCAGGGCCAGCTCCATGCGCGCCACGTGGCGCAGTTGATCCTCGGTGAAGTCGGACGGCTCGTCAAACTCGGCCAGTCGGGATTCGACGGCACCGTCGTCCACGCCGTCGAGCGCGTCGTAGACGAGGTCCAGGGGCTCGCGCTCGATGGCCATGGGCAGATCGGGCACGTTCTCCAAGCGATAGAACGCCGGCGCCGTGCCGCCCACCCAGAGCGCGCGCCCCTCCCGGAGCACCTTGCGCGCCCGCAGCGCACGGACGGTCTGGGTGAGCTGTGTCCGGAAATCCGCACTGTCCGCGGACCCGTAGAACCACTTGGTCGGCAGCGAGCGGTCGACGTCGAGCGAGAGCCCCATGTTCATGCCGCA
>JAHEOA010000037.1 GCA_018609825.1 Candidatus Bipolaricaulota bacterium
CTCATCTGATGGAAACGCTCGCGGCAGGCCTCGCACGTCATGAGATGGGCGGTGATCGCCTGTCGCGACCAGGATCGCTCGGCGGATTCGCCCCGAATCCGGGCCAGCCACGCCTCCGGATCCCACCGGCCGGAGCCCGCCCGTTGGGCCTGATAGGCTTGCAATGCCTCGTCCGGCGGATGGCCGGCGGCGTCGATCTCGCCGGGATCGCTTCCGAACAGCGTCGTGAACACGTCATCGAGTCCGAACGGGTCCGATCGGGCCATGCTCCACCTCCCTACGTCCGTGAATCGGTCTCTCCCGCTTCCAGTTCCTCATAGATCGATTGGATCATGCGCTCCTGATAGCTGAAGCTGATCTCGTGCCCGACGAATCGGGACACCTCGGCTTGGGTGAGATGCGTCCCCACGAGTTCGTCGCAGTCGAACGGGGTCTCGACGTCCGCGAGCCGATAGCCCGCGTCGATGCGCTGAACCATCGCCTGGCGGCGCTCCGAGTCGACGGGCGCGCTGCAGCCGATGCAGTGGGGCCCATCGGTGCGGATCTCGTCGGCCCAGGCGTCGTCGTGGGCGTCCATGGGCCCGCCGTGACTGAGCCGATAGATCAGATAGGCGGCGATGTTGGTCGGCTTGCGGACGCGGCGCTTGGCCTCGGCGATGGCTCGGAAGTAGCGGGTAATGGCGTAGTCCTGGATGTCGCCGCCGCGCAGAATGGTCTCCCACTCGCGCATCGCGGGCGCATCGAGCTCGTCCTCGCACAGGACGAGCTCGTACAGGCAGGCGCGGAAGAACGCCACGGCCAACGCGCCGCCCGTTCCAGACTGCGTCCCCTCTGCGGCCGGAATGTCCTCGAGCACAGTTGTCGCCATGGTACTTTGTCCTCTGTGAATGCGCTACGATTGTAGGGCGCGCTGATCGGCTTCCGATACGCCATGCGGAGAGTGGCTACGGCGTCTAGAATGGTCCGAACGCCATGTGTGAGCTTGACCTGACGGATTCGGAAAGGGGTGCGATTTTGAACATCCGCGCCAAGACGCGCGCCGATCGCAACGCCGTCCTCGAGGTGCGGGGCGGCGCGTTGTTGGTCGCGGTGAGCGAGCCGCCGGAGAAGGGCAAGGCGAACGAGGCCATCCTCAAGACCTTGGCGAAGGCGCTCGGCGCCCCGAAGAGCCATCTGTCGATCGCCTCGGGCGAGACGCAGCGAGACAAACGGATCCGGATCGAGGGCTTAAGCGCCCGCGACGTGCGGGGCCGGCTGGGTCTCGACGATCCCTCGCCTTGACCCTGCGCAAGCTGATCACCCATTGGTACGTTTGGCCCTGGTTCCCCCTAATCGGGATCCCCGTGTTTTGGGTCTTCCCTCGCGAGATCGCGCTGCCCATCTATCTCGTCGGGTCCGGCTGGTCGATCCTGGAGTTCGTGGCCTGGTGGCGGACCGAGCGAAAGCCGGTGTGCAGCGGTCCCGAAGCGCTGCTCGGGCAATCGGCTCGCGTCGTCAAGGTCGACGCCGACCGGACGGGATGGGTGCGGCTCCGCGGCGAACTCTGGCGAGCCCAGTTTCGGCGCCCGTCTCAGCCGGGTGAGATTGTCCACGTGGCGGAGATCGAGCGGACGACGCTGGTCGTGGAGTGACACACGATTCCGGTAGGACTTGTTAGCACACCTCGGTCTATGGCACCCTTACTTGCCACGTAATAACCGGCATTGAAAAGGACAGCGATGAGACGGCTCAGATCTTGGGTGCTGGGCGTGACGCTTTGCGTGGCGCTAGCCTTAACAAGCATGGCGGTCTCGCAGGCATCCGCACAGCTGATCCTCGGCGGCGATTGGGCGACCGAGGTCGAGCTCGAATGTGCAGACGGCTGCCTCGAGCAGCGGGCACAGCTGAACGCTGAGATCGAGTCGACCTTGACGCTGGAGCTCGACCATCAGGCGTTGCACACGGCGCTGGAGACGGTTTGGGGATGGCAGGGCCTGTTGGAAGCAACCTGGGAGGCAGCGGCCAACTTGCCCGCCCCCCTTGGTACGAACGAACTGTCGCTCACGTTCGCACCCCCGATTGAGGGCGATCGCCGGATCCCGCCCGGGCGGACGCTGCTGGTGCGGAGCCGACTCGACGCCGAGCTTCTCCGCGATGGGGTCGAGTGGAGGTTCGGCGTTATTGTCGACGACGTCGCGTTCGAGGACGTGGACGCCGGCACCAGACGCTACGGGGAGAGCCGGCAACGCCTGCGCGCGGGCGCCGTGGCGGACGTTGAGGGAGAGACGCCAAGTGGCGTGGAGCTCGAGGCGCAGACCGGTTGGTGCTTCGATCCCGACGCCCGGTTCTATCTCGTCAGCGGCTACATCTCCGGCGAGGTCTGCCCGTCCGGCGAGTTGACTTGGAGCAAGACGACGCTCGCTATTGACAATTTCCGCTTGAGCTCAGCCACGGACGCCGAAGGCGAACTCGAGTGCGAGCCGGTCCATTTGGACCCACCGATCGCTTGCGAGCTCGACGCCGAGGCAACCGTGACGCCGTATGACGGATTGCCTGTCATGCTGGTAGACGAGGCAGCCTTCAGCGTTGACTACGACGGCATCTATCCCCAACGGGAGCTGGACGATGTGGCGATCGAGCTCGTCCGTCATCCGATCGAGGTGACCTGGACGCTGGACGAATCGCTCGCCTGGGATCGGCTCAACGTCGAAGGCGAGCGGGCCATCCGTCGCGGCGACGTCGTGATGGCTTGGGGTTTTTACTCGACGTTTGAGCCGGACGAGGGCCTGACGTATCTGCGCCTGGGCGGCGACATCGAGCACGGCCCCCTCGAGGCCGGCGCCGACTTGCGCATGCGCGAAGCCGATCAAGGCGTTCGCGTTGACGAGCTGGCCACCTCAGTCGACTACGAACCGCGAGAACTGCCGCTGGACCTCGAACTGGACGTAACGTTCGACGTCGACGGCCTGGACGAGGTCGAACTCGCCGGCTCGCTGACGTTCTGACATCCGAGCCAACTTGCCCGCGACGAAGCCAACGGCAGCGAGCAGGCCGCCGGGGCCGAGGCGGCCTGCTCGCTCGAGGTTGAGGAGAGGGGGCGACAGGTCTAGTAGTACTCCAGGTAGCGATCCAGCTCCCACCGCGTGACGTTGAGCTTGTAGCCGGTGATCTCCTCGCGCTTCGCTTCGATGTACTTGTCAACAAGGTCCCTGCCGAGGGCGTCACGGATGACGTCGTCGGCGTCGAGCGCCTTGATGGCCTCGTTCAGGTCGCCCGGCAGCAGGTCGATCTGCTTCTCCCGCTTCTGCGCGTCGGTCAGCTCGTAGATGTTCTCCTCCACGGCGGCCGGCGGCGTGATCCCGTTCCGGATGCCGTCGAGGCCGCTGGCCATGATCGCGGCATACAGTAGATACGGGTTCGCCGAGGGATCGGGACTGCGCAGCTCCATGCGCGTGGAGACCTCCGGCGTGTTGCTGGCCGGCATGCGGATCAGCGCCGAGCGATTGCGGCGCGCCCAGCTGATGTTCACGGGCGCCTCATAGCCCGGCACCAAGCGCTTGTAGGAGTTGACGGTCGGATTGGCCAAGGCCGTGATGGCGTCGATGTGGGCGATCAAGCCGCCGAGAAAGCCCATGCCGACCTCGGAGAGCCCGTAGGGTTGCTGCTCGGCGTCGTAGAATGCGTTCCGCTCCTCCTGGAAGAGCGAGAGGTGCGTGTGCATCCCGCTGCCGTTCTCGCCGAACAGCGGCTTCGGCATGAAGGTGGCGTGGAGCCCGCGCATCATGGCGATCGTCTTGACCACAAACCGAAAGGTGACGATGTTGTCGGCGGTGTGGAGCACGTCGCCGAAACGGAAGTCGATCTCGTGCTGGCTCGGGGCGACCTCGTGGTGGGCCGCCTCGACCTCGAAGCCCATGTTCTCCAGGGCGACGACGATGTCCTTGCGCGTCTCCTCGCCGAAGTCGACGGGCAACAGATCGAAGTAGCCGCCCTGATCGTGGAGGCCCACGGACGGGCGACCTTGGTCATCGAGGCGAAAGAGGAAGAATTCGGCCTCCGCGCCGGCGTACATGTCGTAGCCCAACGCTTCGGCGTCGGCGATGACGCTTTGGAGCACGTAACGCGGGTCGCCCTCAAAGGGCTGGTTGTCCGGACGAATGACGTCGCAAATGAGCCGTGCCGTCTTGCCGTTCTGCCCCTCGGTGCTCCAGGGAAAGACCGCGAAGGTGCTCAAGTCCGGCTGCAGGTACATGTCGGACTCCGAGATTCGGACGAAGCCCTCTATGGACGATCCGTCAAACGCAATGCCCTTGTCCAGTACATCGTCCAGCTTTTCCGATGGAATCTCGACGTTCTTCGGGATCCCCATGATGTCCGTGAACTGAAGTCGGACGAACTTGATGCCTTCATCGTGAACGCGCCGTACGATATCGTCTGCCGTCGGCCGCATAAGACTCGCCTCCGATCATGGCTGGGATACGACTTGATACCACGCCGATGACCAAATGTCAACCTTGTAGCCATGATAGATCACATCACTCAGTTTATAATCTAGAAAAGAACACATCGTCCGCTGTAATGCGTTATTAACTGGACGTTAACGAACCGCCATTGGACAGCCGTTGTCCGCAGGGTGTGGGGTGACAGATGAGCACCTCGCCGTGCAACGCGCGGTCGGCGGCCTCCGCGATGCGGCCCGCCTCGTCGTCGCTGTCCGCGAGGGCAAAGTAGACGGGGCCGCTGCCGCTCAGCCCGAACGCGACGTCGGCGGATTGGAGCCACTCCCGATACACCGTCAATCGTGGCTCCAAGCGCAGCGCGGCGGCTTCGAGGTCATTGGGAAACGGCGATTTGACCATCGTGGCGGGGTCCAGTCGATCAAACGTCCGATAGACCTCGGTCGTGCATAACGACCACGGCGGCACCAGGAGAACAAACGAGGCATCTCCCATCGACGTCCCGTCATCCAGCGATTCGCTCCACTCCCCGCGCCCTCCCACCCGACGTCGCCCGCCTTGGAGGAAGAACGGCACGTCGCTGCCGAGCTCGAGGGCCAACGTATGGAGGTCCCCGTGGCTCAATCCGAGATCCCAGAGCCGGTTGAGCCCGACGAGCGTCGCCGCGGCGTCGCTGCTGCCGCCGCCCAGACCCGCACCCATCGGAATCCGCTTCTCGATGCGAGCCCAGACCCCAGATCGTCTGCCAACCCGCTCTTGAACCAACGAGATCGCCCGATCCACCAAGTTGTCGTGGGGCTCAATGCCGTGGTCCAAGGTCATCTCCACGCGGTCATCGGCGTCTGGCGTTTTCGATAACGTCAATCGATCGGCCAGGTCGATCGTCCGGAACTCGGAGGAGATGTCGTGGTAGCCGTCAGCGCGCAAGCCCAGGACGCGCAATCCGAGGTTTAGCTTCGCATAGGCGTCCAGCGTCAACGATTTCATCGCTCGACCTTGCGACCGGTCGGCCGGGTCCACTCAGGCCGCGTCGGAGGGCGAGGAGGCCTCGACATCCGGACGCCGTTCCTTCCAGAGGCGATCCAGGATCCCGTTGACGAACGATCCGGACCGCTCGGTGCCGTAAGCCTTGGCCAGCTCGACGGCCTCGTCGATGATGACCTGAGGCGGAATGTCGTCGCGATGGAGCATCTCGTAGACGCCCAGCCGCAGGACGTTGCGATCGACGGCATGGAGGCGCTCCAGGCGCCACCCGGCGGCCCGGTCCGCGATCTCGCGATCCAGCTCGGCCCGTCGCGCGTCGATCCCCTTGAGGACGTCCTCGACGTAGTCGAGGCGGTCGGGACTGATCTCCATCTCAGGATGACGCTGGCGCCATTCGGCCAGCCACGCCTGATAGTGACTCCACAGGTCGGTCGTCCCCCCCTGGAGGTCATGCTGATACAGCAGTTTTAGGATCTGCCTGCGCGCTCGCCGTCGTTTCATGGGTGAACAACGACCATGGCTAGCCTCGGCGCAAGACGACGTCGCTCAGTTCGCGCAGCTTCGTGCGCAGTTCGTCGGATTCCAGAAGCTGGCCAAGGATGGCGCCAATAACCGCCAATGCCAGCACCAGCAGCATGCCGGAAAACGACAGCCAGACCCAGAGCAGGCCGACCAGCCCGCCCAACAGCGCGCCGATCCAAGCTCTCGAGAGGTTAGTCAACGCGATCACGCTCCTCAGGAAGATCCGTCGGTTGCTTGGCCGCCTCCGACGCCTGCGGCGCTCCCTGCGGCGCTCCCTGCGGCGACGTCGACTTGAACGCCTGAGCCGTCACGTCGACTTCGTCGACGCTTACGCCGACGCGATCCTCGATACGGCTGCGCACGTCGGTCTGGATGCGCTCGCCGACATCGGGCACCCGCTGATCGGGCGGCAGGGAGAATCGCAACGAGATCCGCAGCCCCTGTGTCGAGGATCGAATCCGCACCCGGGCATCGTCAATCCCGAACGTGTCCGTCAACACGTCGCGCACCATGCTGCGGACCGCCTCCGACGACACCGAGATCGGGCCGCCCGCGCCCATCGTCCGAATGGGGGCTTGAGAGCGCGCGGTCTCCGCAACCCGGATCAGGAAGTAGACCGCCGCGCCGAGCGCCACGACGCCCAGGGCGGCCCGAATGGCCGCCGCCAGCGTGTCGAGCTCGACCTGACCCGCAACGTTCAGCACGAGCAGGGCGCCCAGGATCGCGGAGCCGAGAAACCCGATCGCGTACCCGATCTCGCGCAGCCACGACCCGAAACCGGTCATGAGCGCCCGTGGGGCTGCTGAACGGGCTGACCGGGCTGAGCGGAGGGCTCAGCCTCGTCGTCCGTCTTGGGGGCGTCGCTGGAGCGCTCATGCGTGTCCAGGTGCTCGGCGGTCTGGTCGGCATGGGGCCAAGTGCCCTCGGGAAGCGTGAGGTCGCTGACGTAGATGTGAACCCCGCTGACGTAATAGCCGGTCATCTCCTCGATCTCCCGTTTGACGTGGGACTGGACCGTCCGGGCCACCTCCTGAATGGGATAGCCGTATTGAACGGACACGTACAGCGTCACGGCGACGTCGTCGTCGTCCACATGGGCGAACACGCCCCGCCGTCCGCGCTCGTCGCCGAGGAAGACCTTGAGGTTGTCCGTCACGTTGCCGCGCAGGCCGCTGATGCCGTCGACGCCGGCCGCCGCCATGCCCGCGATCGAGGCGATGACGTGCTCCGTGATGCTCACCTTGCGGTGCACTCGCGCTCGCTGCTGCTCCATCATGGCGCTCCTTCGACGTCAGGCCCGTTCGATGTAGCTTCCGTCCCGGGTGTCGACCTTGACGACCTCATCCTTGCCGATAAACAGGGGCACCTTCACCGTCAAGCCGGTCTCAAGCGTCGCCGGCTTCATACCGCCGGCGGCCGTGTCGCCCTTGACGCCGGGCTCGGTCTCCGCCACGCGCAGCGGAACCGCGACCGGCAACGAGATCTTGAGAAACGTCCCCTCGTGGAACATCCCCTTGACCTCCATGTTCTCGACGAGATAGTGCCTCGCATCGCCGATCTGGTCCACGTTGAGCGAGTGTTGCTCGTAGGTCTGCTGATCCAGAAAGTAGTAGCGCTCGCCGTCGGAGTACATATAGGTCATGGGCCGCTCGTCCAGAAACGCCTTCTGGACCTCGTCAGCCTCGGCGAAGGTTTCCGAGATGACCTTGCCCGTCAGCAGGTGCTTCAGCTTCGTCTGGGCCACGGCTCGCCCGCGCCCCTTGAACATGTGGGTCGACTCCACGACGGTATAGAGCTCGCCCTGGTACTCCACGGTCATGCCCTTTTTGAGGTCATTCAACCCCACGATCCATCCGCCTCCATGGCCTGCGTATCACGATGATGACCCGGACTCATCGGGCTCGGATTCGGCCCGCTCGCGCTGTCGGCTGGCGACATACGTCAGTGCCAAGCCCACCACGTATAGTACAACGATGGAAGCCGCCATAGCCAACTGCGTGAACAGATCCGGCGGCGTGAAGAACGCCCCCACGGCGAAGCCGGCAATGACGACGATGCGCCACTGCTCCACAAACGTCCGATGCGCCACCAGGCCCATCTTGACGAGGAAGAACATCGCCAAGGGCAGCTCGAAGGCCAACCCGAACACGAGCATGAACAGCATGGAGAAGGAGATGTAGTTGCCGATACTGAACATCGGGCTGACCAGCGGCCGGCCGATGCCGACCAGGAACTCCATGCCCAGCGGCAGGATGACGATGAAGCTGAAGGCAACGCCGATGTAGAAGAGCGTGCTGCCCGAGGCCAGGAAGCTGACCAGATAGGAGCGCTCATTGCGGTACAGCGCCGGCATGACGAACTTCCAGAGCTGGAAGATGACCGCCGGCATGCCGACGATCAGGCCCGTCAGCGCGGCCAGTTTCAGGTAGCTGAAAAACGCCTCGGCCGGGTGCAGGAAGACGAGGCCCGTGGGCAACAGCCGCTCGCGCAACTGCTCCATGAGCAGGGTCGCCCCTTGGCTCATGCTCGCTTCGCTCTCGCCCTGCTGGGTGCCGTAGTCGACCAGCATCTGTTTCATAAGCGCCAGCATCCGTTCGAGGGAGTTCGGCTCGATAGGGCTGGTCTGTTCAATGGCGCTGCGAAACGGGCCCAAGAGGAGCTGGAGCAGCGGCTCCTTGAAGATATAGGCCAGCACGGCGATGGCGCCGACGGCGACGATCGCGTAGATGAGCCGCGCGCGCAGCTCGTCCAGGTGATCGGTCAGGCTCATCTGGAACGACTCGACCTCGTCGCTCGTCTCGTTATCGTTTGCGTCGTCGTTGTTGCCATGAACGGGATCGTCGGATGCCATGCCGATCCTCCTCTGGGGGCCAGTCTGGCCGGGCGGTCAGTCCGACTGTAGCACGGCGCGCTCGGCGTCCACCAGCCCATGGCCCTGGGCCGACAGCGCCAGCCCGAGGTCCTCGGCGCTCCGGCGCAGCCGACGCCGCACGTCGCTGGGGTTGCGCACGCCGGCGGACATGGCCAGCGCCGCCGTGCCCGTGACGTAGGGCACGGAGAACGAGGTGCCGTTCTGAACCTGATAGTCGCCGTCTTGGCCCGTGGTGACCAGCTCGGTCCCGGGCGCGGCCAGCTCGACCTCGGGCCCCTGGTTGCTGAACCAGGCGCGTTGATCCTCGCGATTCGTGGACGCCACCGCGATCACTTCCGGATACGCCGCGGGATAGAGCACGCGCTCGCCCGTGTTGCCCACCGCTGCCGTCATCAGGATGCCCCGATCGTGGGCCGCGCGGACGGCGTCTCGCAGCGCCGGGTTGTCCTCATCGGTGCCGAGACTCATGGTAATGATGTCGGCGCCGTGATCGATCGCCCATTCGATCCCGCGGACCAAGTCGCTGATCGAGCCCTGCTCGTCGTAGCGCAGCATTTTCACCACCCACAGGCCGACCCGTGGTGCCGTTCCGACCAGGCCCTGGCCGTTCTCCGTGGCCGCCAGGATACCGGCAACGCCCGAGCCATGGCCGTTGTCATCCAACGGCTCGTTGTCGTTGTTGACCAGATCAACGCCACCCAGGATGCGATCTTCGAGATCGGGATGCTCCAGGTCGACGCCCGTGTCGAGCACGGCGACCTGGACGCCGCCCCCCAGCATGCTGTTGTGCGGCAGGACGAAGACGTTCGCACAGCCCGTCAGCACGGGCAGCGCCGCCAGCCCCAGCCCGACGACCGTCAGCAGACGTTCTCGCCGTCGGCCCCCCAGCGCCAGGGCCAGGCCGATGCCCAGTGCCAACGCGAGCCCCATGGGCACGCTCGCACGGGACGACTTGGCGCGGTGGACCACGGAAGCGCGAATCCGCTCCGTGCCCCAGTTGTAGAATTCGACCGGCGTCGCTTCGGCCCGGACGTCGGCCTCGCGGCCGTCGGGAAACGCGTCGCCCGCGAGGCGTTCCGGCGTGGCGACGGTGCCGTCGGCAACCACATACCGGACGTTCGGGTTCCCGCGAAGCGTCGCGATCTGACCCTCGGTCAGTTGGGCGTGGACGGCGTCGATCAGCGTCAAGTCGCTCGCGGTAACGTCCTGTGCGGACAGCGTCGGCGACAACGCGTGGACTGAGGGCCCCAGGCCGGATCCCCGATCCCCGGACACGTTGAGTCCCACGATGACCGACTGTTCGTCGGCATCGGCAACGGAACACACCACCATAAGAGCCAAGCAGGCGATCACGACGCAACGGACAGCGCATCGCGGCATGGGTGTCGTCTCCTTCCTCCCCCGAGAGCCAGTGAAAGATAGACTGTTTATGACGTCAGCTCGACGACCGTCGCGCCGTCGCCGCCCTCGCTCGGCGGCGCCGCGTACGACCGGACTACGCGCGGGTCGTCGTTCAGATGGGCGCGTACCTCGCGGCGGAGCTTGCCCGTCCCCTTGCCGTGGATGAGCCGAGCACGCTCCACGTTGCTCAACACGAGCCGATCGAGATACTCATCGAGCTCGCGCAGGGCCTCGCTGACCGTCATCCCCCGCAAGTTCAGCTCCAGGCCCACCCCCGTCGTGGAACTGGCCTCCACCGAGACCTGCGAGCGGCGTTGATCTGCTGACCCGGACGATGCTCGCGACGCGGGCTTTTGCGCATAGGCGGGCTCGAGGTCGTCCAGCTCGACGTCGAGCCGCATCTCGTCCACCTCGACGATGATGCGCCGCTCGTTGCCGACGTGGCGTATGACGCCTTCCTGCGAGACCGGCCGCACGTACACGCCCATCCCGACCTCCAGATCCGCCAGCGACAGCGACGCGTCGCCGGACGCGAACGCCTCGTTGGCCACCTCGCCGACCCCCGTCTCCGCCGACTCGAGGCGCTTCAGGCGATCGCGCAGCTCGGCCTCATCGGCCTCGCGGGCGTCGTGCAGCGCGGCTTCAACCTCGGCGCGGGCCTCCTTGAGAGCCACTTCAAGTTCGCGAATCTCCTCGCGCAGGTCCTCGGACTTGCCGGCTTCCAGTTCCTCCAGACGCCGACGGTAGCGCTCGCGATCGGACCGGGCCGCCTCTCGATCCCGCCGCAGCTGCGCCCGCTCCTCGGACAGTTCCACGCGTTCCTGTTCCAGCATGCGGATGAGCTCTTCGGCCTTGACCGCCCCCTCCGCCATCGAGGCCTTCGCGCCCTCGATGATGTCGCCGGAGAGGCCGAGCCGCTCGGCGATGACGAAGGCGTTGCTGGAGCCAACGCCCTCCATGAGCCGATAGGTCGGCTCCAGCGTCGCGACGTCGAACTCCACCGAACACGTCTTCAGTTGATCGCTCTTGTAGGCAAAGTGCTTCAGCGCGCCGAAGTGGGTCGTGACGATCATGCGGCAGTTGATCTCGAGCAAACGCTGGAGGATGCCCAAGCCGAGGGCGGCTCCCTCGCGCGGATCCGTGCCCGCCCCCAACTCGTCGACGAGCACCAACGACCGATCGTCGATCTCGTCGATGAAGCCGATGATGTTTTTCATGTGCGAAGAAAACGTGCTCAGGTTCTGCTGGATCGACTGCTCGTCGCCGATGTCGCTGCGCACGTGCGGAAAGACGTTGACCTCGCTGTCGTCCTCGGCCGGGATGGGCAATCCGGCCTGAGCCATGAGCGTCAGCAGCCCGACGGTCTTGAGCGTGACCGTCTTGCCGCCGGTGTTGGGGCCCGTGATGAGGACGCCGCGCTGCCGGTCCCCGAAGTCGATGCTGATGGGCACGACGGCGTCGGGATCGAGCAGCGGATGCCGTGCCTCCACCAACCGGACGCGTCCGCTCGTGTTCAGACTCGGGATCGTCGCGTCTCGAGCCAGCGCGTAACGCGCCCGGGCGTACAGCCCGTCGAGTTTCCCCAAGACGTGGAGCGTCTCCTCGATCTTGCGGCTCTCGTCTTGGACCTTGACTGTGAGCTCGCGCAGAATCCGCAGCTTCTCATCACGGATGGCGCTTTCGAGTTCTCGAATCTCGTTGTTCGTCTCCACGACCGTGCGCGGCTCCACGTAGAGCGTCTGGCCCGAGTCCGAACTGTCGTGGACGACGCAGTCGAGCTCGCGTTTAGCATGGCTCTTGATGGGGACCACCAGTCGATGGGAGCGGCGCGTGATGATCGCCTCGCGAATGGCGCCGCTGTTCTGTTGCGCGTTCAGGAACGACTTGAGCTTGTCCTCGACGCGCTCCTCCAGCGTCCGCTTGCGCCGCGACAGCTTTTTCAGTTCGGGCGAAGCGGTCTCGAGCATCTCCCCGTCATCGTCGAACGTCCGCCGGATCGTCCCTTCCAGTTCGCGGAAGACGCCAATGCGGTCGGCCAGTTTGGGCAAATGATCGTACGCGCCCTCCAGCGCGTCGATCGCGTCGCGCAGCATCCGTCCGCTCTCCAGCGTGTGGACGATCTTGAGGAAGTCGTCGGCATCCAGCGAGGTCGTCTCGGCCGCCCGCTGCAACACGGACGCGAGGTCGTCGAGGCCCCCGATGGTCAGCCCCTCGGTGCCCACGGCCTCGATCATCTCGTCGGTCCGCTCCAGTCCCCGCCGGATCGTGGCCATGTCCGACTGCGGTTCCAGCCGATCGACGGCCTCGCGGCCCAATGACGAGGCGGCCCAACCGCGGACGTCGGCCAACACTTGGGCGAACTCGAGGTCTCGGCGTGTTCGCTCGTTGAGGATGGGCGTCATGTGCGTTGCAGCATAGGCAATGGCCGCAGCATTTGCAATTTCGAGGGCCCGGCGAACAGGCGCAAGCCTTGCGCGGTCCCCCGATGCAGCTCCTGAGGGCGACTGACGACTTTGTCGGGGATGAGAAGCATCTTGACAGGCTTTCGGGGATGCAATACGCTGATTCAGAGTATGGACGACCTTTACCTCAGCCGTTCCGAAATCGCCTCGCTCAAGCAACGGATCGACGACCTGGAGAAACAGCGCCTGGAGGTGGCCCAGGAGATTCGCGAGGCCAAAGCCCAGGGCGATCTCCGGGAGAACGCCGCCTATCACGCGGCCAAGGAGAAGCAGGCGTTCCTCGAGAGCCAGATCCGGGAGCTCGAACGCCGCTTGGGCCAGGCCAAGCCGCTGGACGACGAGAGTCAGCCGCAGCAGGTTCGCAGCGGCACGATCGTCCATTTGAAGGACCTCGAGCGCGACGAGGAGCTGGAGATCTACGTCGTGGCGGACCTGAGCCTGGCACCGCCCGACGGCCCGATGGCCATTTCCGCCCAGTCGCCCTTGGGCGCGGCGATCACCGGGCACGCTCGCGACGCGCAAGTCACCGTCGACTCCCCGAGCGGGGCGCAGCGCTATCAGATTCTCGACATCCAGTCAGCCGGCTGAACAACCGACAGGACACCCACAGCCTGAAGGAGGCCATCGTGGCATCGCAGCGAGCCATCATCATGGGCGCCGCCGGGCGCGACTTTCATAACTTCAACACGTTCTTCCGCGAGAACGACAGCTACGAGGTCGTGGCGTACACGGCCGCGCAGATTCCCGACATCGAGGGCCGGCAGTATCCGCCCGAGCTGGCGGGCGATCGCTACCCCAACGGGATCCCGATCGAAGCCGAAGAGGAACTTCCCCAACTCATCCAGGATTACGACGTCGACCTCGTCGTGTTCGCGTACAGCGACGTCCATCACCAGTACGTCATGGATCGAGCTTCGACGGTCATGGCCTCCGGCGCCAACTTCGCGCTGCTCGGGCCGGACGCCACGATGCTTCCAGCATCGAAGCCCGTCGTTTCGGTGACCGCCGTGCGAACGGGCGCCGGCAAGAGTCAGACGACGCGTCGGGTGGCCGAGGCGCTCAAGGCGATGGATGTCCATACGGTCGTCATCCGGCACCCGATGCCCTATGGCGACCTCACCCAACAGATCGTGCAGCGCTTCGCCAGCTACGACGACCTCGACAGGCACGAGTGCACCATCGAAGAGCGCGAGGAATACGAACCGCATCTGAATCGGGGCAACGTCGTCTACGCCGGCGTGGACTACGAGCGCATCATCCGACAGGCTGAGGACGAGGCCGAAGTCGTCCTCTGGGACGGCGGCAACAACGACTTTTCCTTCTACCAATCCGATCTCTACATCGTGGTCGCCGATCCGCACCGGGCCGGTCATGAGCTCAGTTACTATCCGGGGGCGGTCAACCTGCGCATGGCCGATGTGGTCGTCATCAACAAAGTCGACACGGCCGAATGGGCTGACGTGGAGAAGGTCAAGCACAGCGTGCAGGAGCACAACCCTGAGGCGCTCGTCATCGAGGCCGCCTCCCCCATCACGGTTGCCGATCCGAGCGTCATCGAGGGCAAGCGGGTCCTGGTCGTCGAGGACGGGCCAACGTTGACCCACGGCGAAATGGCCTACGGCGCGGGCGCCATCGCCGCCGAGCAGCACGGCGCGGAGGAGATCATCTCGCCCTATGAGGCATCCGTCGGCAGCATTCGCGAGACGTTCGACCACTACCCGCAAGTGCGCGACGTGCTACCGGCCATGGGCTACGGCGAACAACAGATTGCGGATCTCCAAGCGACGATCCAGAACGCCCAGCCCGAGGCCGTCGTCATCGCCACGCCGATCGACCTAACAAGATTGATCGACTTCGACGTGCCGACGACCCGGGTGACCTACGACCTGAAGGAGCAGGGCACGACCCTCGAGGACGTCATCCGAGATCGACTCGGCGAGCTGATCAAGCGGGGCTAGTCGGCTCCCGACTGCCGGCGGTAGTTGCCGGGCATGGTGTCTTCTTGCCTCCATGAGCTAATTATGGCATCACTTGCCGCGCGGTTCCCGCCCGCATCGAGGCCGGCCGCCGGGCGAGAGCCGACACTCCGATCGCTCGGCGACTCCACCGTACCGTGCGAGATTTGGCGCCGAACCATGCGCCCATTACACTGGAATCGGAGCGGTTAGTTGTGGCAGCGGATTCACGCAAACTCCAACCCGGCAGCGACGCGCTCCGCGAACTTTTTCCGGTCACGGAACGCTACGCGTACCTCAACCATGCGTCGGCGTCTCCGCTCAATCGACGCACGGCCGAAGCCGTTCGCCAGTGGATCACCGATTGGGAAGCCGAGGGCACCCAAGCCGTCTTCAACAAGGACGTCCTCTCCGACTACCGCGTTCGCACGGCCCGTCTCATCGGCGCGCGTCCCGACGAGATCGCGTTTACACGCAACACGAGCGACGGACTATTGTTGGTCGCGCTCGGCTTGCCCTGGCAGCCGGGCGACGTGCTCGTCACCGCGGAGACCGAGTTCACCGCCAACGTCTATCCTTGGCAGACGCTGCTCGATCGGGGCGTCGAGGTTCGGCGTGTGCCCGCCCGAGAGGGCCGCATCCACATCGACGACGTGGCGGCGGTGCTGGACGAGCGGACGCGGCTGCTGGCACTCAGCTTCGTGGAGTTCTTCACCGGCTTCCGCAACCGTCTGTCGGAAATGGGCCAGCTCTGTCGCGACCGCGACGTGCGGTTCTGCGTCGATGCCATCCAGGGCGCCGGCGCCCTCCCCATCGACGTCGAGGGCATGGGGATCGACTTTCTATCAGCGGGTGGCGCGAAATGGCTGCTCGGCCCGATCGGGGCCGGGGTTTTCTACTGCCGCCGGGAGCTCATCGACGAGCTGGACCCCAAGACCTACGGCTGGCTCAGCACCGTCGATCCGGACGATCACTTCGACTACCATTTGCCGCTCAGCGACACGGCGTCGCGCTTCGAGGCCGGGACGCTGTCCTGGCCCAGTCTGGTCGGGCTCATGGAGAGCGTCCAGTTGCTCCAGGACGTGGGCGTGGCCAACATCGAGGATCACGTCCTCTCGCTCACCGACGGCCTGATCACCTCCCTCGTGGACCGCGACTACGAGCTGAACACGCCGATCGGAACACGCGCCGAACGCAGCGGCATCGTCACGTTCCGCCATCCCGAACACCCCGCAAGCGACCTTTATAAGCATCTCCTCGACAACTCCGTGGTCGTCTCGCTCCGGGGCGACGCCATCCGCGTCTCCCCGCACCTCTACAACACCTGGGACGACATTGAACAGTTGCTCGACGCGCTGCCGTGACCGCTTCAGCGCACACGCGAACGGCGAGTCTGAGATGAGAAAGGACACCCGATGCGGACGGTCGCGATGATCGCCCACGACAGCAAGAAGGACGACCTCGCGCAGTTCGCCCAACAGCACCGTGATTTCCTACAAGCGTGCCGAATCGTGGCGACGGGGCACACGGGCTCCCAGCTCCGCGAGGAGGTCGGGCTCGACGTCGACGTGATGCTCTCCGGGCCGCACGGCGGCGACGCCCAGATCGCCGCGATGATCGCCACCGAGGAGATAGACGCGGTCATCTTCCTGATGGATCCGCTCTACGCGCATCCGCACGAACCCGACATCCAGATGCTGTTGAGGCTCTGTAACGTCCACGACATCCCCTTGGCGACCAATCTGGCAACGGCCATCCGGCTGCTCGGCTGATCGGGCCGATATGTGTGAAGGGGACGGGCGAGTTCCGGATTGGCAGATCTCGAACGGAGCGATTACGCTTGGGCGGGTGATGCCGATCACACGACGCTGCGGCGTGCTGTTTGATCTCGACGGGACCATCTTTGAGGCCGACTACGACTGGCCAAGGATCAAGGCCCAGCTCGGCATGGCCCATCCCGACGGCTCCATCCTGGATCACCTTCGATCGCTGGATGACGCCGAACGGATCGAACACGAGCGCTTCTTGGAACACATCGAGGACGAGGCGACGCAGAACGGATGCCTGCGCGACGGCGTTCCGGCCCTGCTCGAACATTTGACGGATCTCGGTCTTAAACGGGCGCTCGTCACCAACAACCGACGCCAGAATGCCGATCGGGTGATCGCCCGTTACGAGCTGGACTTCGACGCCATCGTCACCCGCGATGACGGCGTCTACAAGCCGTCGGGGGCACCGCTCCTTCAGGCCACCCGACAGATCGACTGCCCCGTTGACGGCGTCGTCTACGTCGGCGACAACGAACTGGACGTACGTGCGGCTCGCGACGCGGGCGTCGCCCATCTGATCGTGATGAGCGACGACGCAGATCGATTCCGCGATCGCTGCGACGGGCTGGCGTCCGATCTGGACGACGTCCGCGACGCCATTGAGCGATGGATGGAGACGAGATTCTCGGGTTCGACGACGAGCGATTCTTAGACGGAGGTGGCAACCATGGAGTTCGCGCAGATCGGCAACCTGGATCGGCAAGCTTCACGGATCGGCCTGGGAACGTGGGCGATCGGCGGCTGGATGTGGGGCGGCACGGACGAGCGCCGGTCGATCGACACGATCCACGCCGCCCTGGATCGCGGCATCACGCTCATCGACACGGCGCCCGTCTACGGCTTCGGCCGCTCCGAAGAGATCGTGGGCAAGGCGCTCCAAGAACACGGAGATCGTGAGGACGTCATCGTGGCCACGAAGGTCGGCATGGACTGGAGCGAGGACGGAGAGCGCGTCTGGCGCGACGCCTCCAAGGAGCGCATCCAGCAGGAGATCGAGGACTCGCTTCGGCGACTGCAGGTCGAGACGATCGACCTCTATCAGGTCCACTGGCCGGACCCGCTCGTGCCGTTCGAGGAGACGGCCGAAGCGCTCCATCAGCTCCACCGAGATGGCAAAATCCGGGCGATCGGCGTGAGCAACTACAAACCCGATCAGATGGACGCGTTCCGCGAGGCCGCGCCGCTTGAGAGCTGTCAGCCGCCATACAATCTCTTCGAGCGCCAGATCGACGACGACGTGCTGCCCTACTGCCAGGACGAGGCCCTCGCGCTGCTGACTTACGGCGCGCTCTGTCGCGGGCTGCTTTCGGGCAAGATGGCCCCCGACAGCCAGTTCACGGGCGACGACCTCCGTCAGTTCGATCCCAAGTTCCAAATGCCGCGATATCAGCAGTATCTGGACGCCGTGGCCCGGCTGGATCGCTTCGCCCAGGACTACGCTGGCAAGCGGGTCATCCATCTGGCCGGCCGGTGGATCCTCGATCGCGGCGTGGAGATTGCGCTCTGGGGCGCGCGTCAGCCGGAGCAGGTCGACCCCGTCAGCGACGTCATGGGCTGGTCGCTCGACGACGAGGCGCTCGCCGAGATCGATCGCATTCTGGCGGAGACGATCCAGGATCCGGTCGGCCCGGAGTTCATGGCGCCGCCGACGCGCGATCAATTGGAGACGGCCGAGTGATCACGCACAACGACGGACCAAGGAGGAACGCGCATGGAGCTCGAGACGGTCAAGATCCACAACCCCGACAAGCTGAACCTGATATTGGGCCAAGCGCACTTCATCAAGACCGTCGAGGACCTGCACGAGGCGCTCGTGACCGCGATGCCGGGCCTGAATTTCGGCTTGGCGTTCTGTGAAGCGTCGGGACCGGCGCTCGTGCGCTGGAGCGGCACCGACGATGAGCTCATTGAGCTGGCTCAGCACAACGCGAGCCAGCTGGCGGCGGGCCACAGCTTCGTCGTCTTTCTCAAGGACGCCTTTCCCATCAACGTGCTGAACGCCGTGCAGAACGTGCCCGAGGTCTGTCGGATCTTCACGGCCACCGCGAACCCGCTCCAAGTGATCATCGCCGAGACGGACCAAGGCCGCGGCATCCTCGGCGTGGTCGACGGCGTCAAGACCGAAGGGGTCGAAACCGAGGACGACATCGCGCAGCGGAAGGACTTCCTTCGTCAGATCGGCTATAAACTCTGATTCGCGTTACGACGCCCTCTCGCTGCCAGCTTGACGTTCCTCATTGCCAGCTTCCCGATCATTGCGTAATCTGAAGGATGATCGACGTCATTGTCGACAGCCGGGCTGTCGAGTCGTACGCAATCCCAAGGAGGGATGCCCCCGATGAGCACGAAAGTCGCGATCAACGGCTTCGGCCGCATTGGCCGACTCGCGTTTCGCCAACTGATGGAAAACCGCGATCATGACCTGGAGGTCGTGGCGATCAACGACGTCGCGCCCCTGGACAACTTGGCCTATCTGCTGCGGCACGATTCGGTGCAGACCCGCCCGAACGTCCAGATCACGGCCAATGACGGCAAGATCCAATGGGGGACCGACGAGGTGGCGTTTCTGAGCGTCAAGGATCCCGCGGAGTTGCCCTGGACCGAGCGCGGAGTCGACCTCGTCATCGAGTCGAGCGGCGTCTTCACCGAGCGCGATGAGGCCGCCAAGCACCTCCAGGCAGGCGCCGATCGCGTGCTGATCTCCGCGCCCGCCAAGGGCCCCGACGCCACGATCTGCATGGGGATCAACCACGAGGCCTATGACCCCGATCAGCACCAGATCCTCTCCAACGCCTCCTGCACGACCAACTGCCTGGCGCCTGTGGCGAAGGTCCTCGATGACGCCTTCGGGATCGAGACGGGGCTTCTGACGACGGTGCACGCGGTGACGGCCTCACAGGCGATCGTGGACGCGCCGCACAAGAAGTGGCGCCGAGGCCGCTCCGGCATGCTCAACATCGTGCCGACCAGCACGGGGGCGGCCGTGGCCACGACGGAGGTGCTGCCTCATCTGGAGGGCAAGCTGGACGGCATGGCCATGCGGGTGCCCGTTGGGACGGGCTCGATCATCGACTTCGTGGCCCACACGGAAAGGCCCATGGAAAGCGAGTCTGACGTGAACCAGGCCTTCCGCCAAGCCGCCGAGACGGACGCGCTCCGCGGCATCCTTGGCGTCAGTGACGAGGAGCTCGTCTCCAGCGACGTCATCGGCAGCGGCTTCTCCTCACTGGTCGACGCGGGCATGACGATGACGCTGGGCAAGCACACGGTCAAGGTGCTGGCATGGTACGACAACGAGTGGGGCTACGCCCAGCGCGTCGTCGACTTGGCCAACTACGTGGCCCAGAAGACGCCACAACGGGTCTGATGTGGCCATGATGACGAAGAAGACGCTCGACGACGTCGACGTTCAGGGCCAACGCGTGCTGGTCCGCGCCGACCTGAACGTCTCGCTGACCGACGACGGCCGTGTCGCCGACGACACGCGCATCCGGGCGGCGCTGCCGACCATCCAGCACTTGATCGACCATGGTGCGCGGGTCGTCGTCTGTTCGCACCTCGCGCGCCCCAAGGGCAAGCGGGACGACTCCCTCAGCTTGCGACCTGTCGCCGAACGGCTCGGCCAGTTGCTCGATCGGCACGTGCAGATGGCCGAGGACTGTGTCGGGCCGGATGTGGAAAACCTCGTCGAGGGGCTCAATTCGGGCCAGGTCCTGTTGTTGGAGAACACCCGGTTCCATCCCGAAGAGAAGCAGAACGACCCCGAGTTTGCCAAGCAGTTAGCGAAGCTGACCGACGTCTACGTCAACGACGCCTTCGGAACGGCCCACCGGGCGCACGCCTCGACCGAGGGCGTCACCCACCACGTCGACCCGGCCGTGGCCGGTCGGCTGATGGTCACGGAACTGACGTCGATCGAGCAGGCTGTTGAGAAGCCTGAGCGTCCGTTCGTGGCGATCATGGGCGGGGCGAAGATCAGCGACAAGATCGGCGTCATCGAGCGGCTCTGCGAGAGGGCCGACACGCTGCTCGTCGGCGGGGGCATGGCCAATACCTTCCTCAAAGCTCGAGGCGTGGACGTGGGGTCATCGCTCGCCGAGGACGACGCCCTCGCCGAGGCCGAGCGACTGATGGGGGCACTGGGCCAGGCTCTGGTCCTCCCGGTTGATGCCGTTGTCGCGCCCCAAGCCGACGCGGACGCCGAACGCCGGACGGTCTCGATCGACGAGGTCCCGAGCGATTGGCAGATCCTCGACATCGGGCCGCAGACGGTCACGACGTTCAACGGGTATCTGCGCGATGCCAAGACCGTCGTCTGGAACGGGCCGATGGGCGTGTTTGAGGTCGAGCCGTTCGCGGCGGGGACGTTCGCCATGGCCCGCACGCTGGCGGAGCTAAACGCGATCACGGTCGTCGGCGGGGGCGAGTCCTGTGCGGCGGTCTACCAGGCCGACGTCGTCGATCAACTGACGCACGTGTCCACCGGCGGGGGGGCGTTCCTGACGCTCTTGGAGGGCAGCGAACTGCCGGGCGTCGCCGCGCTGGACGATCGCTGATCGACTCCGGGACGGACAGCCACTTGCAAGATCCCATCTGGACTGGTTGAATTCAGCGATCGGTATAGAGCATTTCGGAGCTTTCGGGAGAGGTCTGATCCGCTCGGCCATGCGCTGAATGGAGTGCCGCGCATAAGGAGGAATTCCGTGAAGGTCGCCATTTACGAAGCCGAGCCGTGGGAGCAAGCGACGTTCGAATCGCTGCAGGACGAGCACGAATTGGCCTTCGTGGAAGGGCCGCTGCGCGCCGACACCGTGAGCGAGCACACCGACGCGGAAGCCGTCTCCACGTTCATCTACTCGCGCCTCACCGCAGAGGTCCTACGCCAGTTCCCGAACCTGAAGCTGATCACGACGCGCTCCACGGGCTACGACCATGTCGATCTCGACTACTGCCGCGAGCACGGTATTACCGTCTGCAACGTGCCCACGTATGGCGATCACACGGTTGCCGAACACGTGTTCGGGTTGTTATTGACGATCAGCCACAACCTCGTGGACGCCATCGACCGCACCCGCAAGGGCGACTTCTCCATGCGCGGTCTTCGAGGCTTCGATCTGTTGGGCAAGAAGCTCGGCGTGATCGGCACGGGGGCGATCGGCCAGCAGGTGATCCGCATCGCCCGCGGCTTCGAGATGGACGTCCTGGCTTACGACGTCGCGCCCAGCGACGACCTGGCGAGCGACCTGGGGTTCAGCTACGCCACGTTCGACGACGTGCTCTCCCAATCCGACATCGTTACGCTCCACGTCCCCGCCACGCCGCAGACCGAGCACCTGATCTCCCATGATGAGTTCGCCCGCATGAAGCACGGGGCGGTCCTGATCAACACTGCGCGTGGCAACGTCGTCGACACCAAGGCGATGCTGGAGGCGCTGGCGGAAGGGCGGATTTCGGCCGCGGGCCTGGACGTGCTCTCCGAGGAGCCGGCCATCCGCGAGGAGGCCGAGCTGTTGCGCTCGGCGTTTCGCCAGCAGCACGACATGGAGGCGCTGCTGGCCGATCATCTGCTGTTGCGCCAACGGAACGTCTTCATCACGCCCCACAGCGCGTTCAACACCCGCGAAGCCGTGCTGCGCATCCTGGAGACGACCCGCGACAACATCGACGCGTTCGTCCGAGGGACGCCGCAAAACACGGTCTAACCCGAAGGAGGTCTTACCCATGAGCGTCCATGGCCACCTGATGCACGTCGAGGACTACGAAGCCCTCATTGGCGCGGAGGCCGTCGACCGTCTGCATCGCAAGGCCGACGCCCTGAACGGACTCCACGTCGCCCACGTCAACTCCACCTACTACGGCGGCGGGGTTGCGGAGCTGTTGGACTCGCTGACGCTGCTGATGAACAGCGTCGGCGTCAAAGCGGGCTGGCGCGTCATCCAGGGCGCGCCGGACTTCTTCGGGGTCACCAAGAAGATGCACAACGCGCTCCAGGGCGGCAATCTCCACATGACCGACATGAAGCTGGAGATCTATGAGGGCATCATCCACGAGAACGCCATTCGCAACCATCTGGAGCGCCACGACATGGTCGTCGTCCACGACCCGCAGCCGCTGCCGCTGATCACGCACTACCGGCGCAAAGGGCCCTGGATCTGGCGCTGCCACATCGACCTCTCCAATCCACACCCGGAGCTCTGGAAGTACCTCTCCAGCTACGTCGAGCAATACAACGCCGTCATCCTGAGCATTCCCGAGTACCAGCAGGACATGCGCACGCCGCAGGTCTTTTTCATGCCGGCGATCGATCCCTTCTCCATCAAGAACAAGGACATGAGCGAGGCGGAGATCGACGAGCGGCTCCGCCACTACGAGATCCCCGACGATCTGCCCTTGGTGGTGCAGATCTCGCGCTTCGACCGCTGGAAGGATCCGTTGGGCGTGATTCAGGCCTTCAAGCAGGCGCGAGAGGAATACGGCTTCGACGCCACGCTCGTGCTGCTCGGCAACGTCGCCACGGACGACCCCGAGGGCGAGGACGTCTACGAGTCGCTGTTGAGCGAGCGCGACGAGCGGATCATCATCCTCTCGCGCGAGGACACGTCGCTCGTCAACGCGCTGCAGCGTCGCGCGGCCGTCGTGCTGCAGAAGTCGCTCAGCGAGGGCTTCGGGTTGACCGTCACCGAGGCCATGTGGAAGGGCCAGCCCGTCATCGGCGGCAACGTCGGCGGCATCCGCTATCAGGTCGAGGACGGCGTGAACGGCTTCCTCGTCGACTCCGTGGACGAGGCCGCCCATCGCATCGGCCAACTGATCCAGGATCCGGACATGCGACAGAGCATGGGGCAACAGGCTCGCGAAAGCGTACGCGACAACTTCCTCATGACGCGACTGTTAGAGCAATACCTTGACCTGTTCAATGCCTTCGAGACGACGCATCGGCTGAAGAACTTCCCCACGGCCGCCGTCGCCCAGCCTTGACCTCGACCGTCGGGCAATGCGGAGCGCGCGGACGCCCGGATGGGCCCCTTGACGGAATCGGGAGTCGGTCGGGTCCATGCCCGACAATGATCGACCGAGGTTGACTGGACTCCCCACAGCGCCGTGGGCAAACGGCAGCGGAGGTGACATCAAAGCCCGTGTCGAGCACCGAATCGTCCCATGCACCGGCCTCGGCTGGCCCTGAGGCACCCTGGAGTCAGCGTCCGGAGGCCGTCCTGAGCCACTTCGAAGTCAAAGCCGACACCGGGCTGAGTTCGACGGCGGCCCAGCGCCGGCTCAAGCAGTACGGCCCCAATCGTCTCCGCACCGCGACCCGGGCCAGAACGTGGCGCGTTCTGCTAGACCAGTTTAAGGGCCTGCTGATCGGCCTCTTGCTCGTCGCCTCGGTCGTGGCGTTCGCCTTCGGCGAGACCGTCGAGGGCGTCGCCATCGCCGTCGTCATCCTCATCAACGGCGTGATCGGGTTCGCGACGGAGCTGCGCGCGGTGCGCTCCATGGAGGCGCTGCGCGAGCTCACCCAGTCGTCGGCCGTCGTGATTCGCGACGGCGAGGCCCGGGAGGTCCCGGCCGATCGGCTTGTGCCTGGGGACATCGTTCGCGTCGAGGGCGGCGATCTGCTCACCGCCGACGTCCGGCTGGTCGAATCGTCCAAGCTCCAGGCCGACGAGTCCGCGCTCACGGGCGAGTCCGTCCCCGTGAGCAAGTCGGTCGAGCCCGTCGTCGACGACGCCCCGCTCGCCGAACGGACGAGCATGCTCTACAAGGGGACCGCGCTGACGCGCGGCTCCGGCTTGGGCGTGGTCACCGCGACGGGGATGGCCACCGAGTTGGGCCACATCTCCCAGCTCGTCGAGGAGGCCGAGGAGTCGCGGACCCCGCTCGAAGAGCGGCTCGACGCGCTGGGCCGCCAACTGGTCGCGGTCACGCTCGGGGTCGCCGCCCTGATCATCGGCGTCGGCATCGTCCGCGGCAAGGACCTTTTCCTTATGGTCGAGACCGGCATCGCGCTGGCCGTGGCGACGGTGCCCGAAGGGCTGCCCATCGTCGCGACGCTCGCGCTGGCCCGCGGCATGTGGCGCATGGCGCAGCGGAACGCGCTCATCAACGAGCTCTCCGCCGTGGAGACGCTCGGGGCGACCAACGTCATCTGCACGGACAAGACGGGGACACTGACCGAGAACCGCATGACGGTCACGGACGTCGCGTTGGCGGCCGAGAACGTCGATCTCACCGAGAGCGACAACGCATCGGCCACAGCGACCCCGGATGGACTACGGACGGCACTGGAGATCGGCACGCTCTGCAACAACGCCTCGCTGACGGACACGGATGAGGCATCCGCCGACGGCGTCGGCGATCCACTCGAGGTGGCCCTCCTGGCGGCGGCTCGAGAGGCCGGCGTCGATCGCGCGGAGTTGATACGACAAACGCCGGAGGTCCGCGAGGAGGCGTTCGACCCCGACGTCCGCATGATGGCGACGTTTCACGAGCACGGGGACGGTCAATATCGCGTCGCCGTCAAGGGGGCCCCGGAGGCCGTTCTGGACGCCTGCTCCCACGTTCGCACGGGCGGCTCGACGTCCCCACTCGACGACGACGCTCGGTCGGAATGGGAACGGCGCAACGACGCCCTCGCCGAGGACGGACTGCGTCTCATCGCCGTCGCCGAGAAGACGGTCGACAACTTGGAGGCCGAGCCATATGAGAACCTGACGCTCGCGGGCTTAGTCGGTCTTATGGATCCGCCGCGCCACGACGTCCGGGCTGCCATCGACGAGTGTCAGGACGCCGGCGTGCGTGTGGTAATGGTCACGGGCGATCAGCCCGTCACTGCCCGCAAGATCGCGATCGACGTCGGGCTGGTGGAGCCGTCCAGCGATCGGGTGACGCTCGGGCGCGAGCTGCGCGACCCCGAGGCCCTCTCCGACCACGATCGTCGGCGGTTGATGGAGAGCCCGATCTTCGCCCGTGTCAGCCCCAAGCAGAAGCTCGACCTCATCGGGCTGCATCAGTCGACGGGCAACGTGGTCGCGATGACGGGGGATGGCGTGAACGACGCGCCCGCACTCAAGAAGGCCGACATCGGCGTGGCCATGGGCCAACGGGGGACCCAAGTCGCCCGCGAGGCGGCCGACATGGTGCTCAAGGACGACGCCTTCGCCACCATCGTCGCGGCCGTCGAGCAGGGCCGCGTTATCTTCGGCAACATCCGCAAGTTCGTCCTCTACTTGCTCTCCTGCAACGTCAGCGAGGTCATGATCATCGGCCTGGCGACCCTGGCGGGGGCCACGCTGCCGATTCTGCCCTTGCAGATTCTGTTTTTGAACCTCGTCACCGACGTCTTCCCGGCGCTCGCGCTCGGGGTCGGCGAGGGCGACAAGGGGATCATGAGGCAACGCCCCCGCGACCCGAGCGAGCCGATCATCGGACGGCCCCACTGGCGCGCCATCGCAGGCTATGGCGGGCTGATCACGGCGGCCGTGCTCGGCGCGTTCGCGTTGGCGTTCGCTTGGCTGGAGATGGACGCGACACAGGCGGTCACCGTCTCGTTCCTGACGCTGGCGTTCGCCCAGCTCTGGCACGTATTCAACATGCGCGAGCGCCACAGCACCCCTTGGCGCAACGAGGTCGTGCGCAATCCCTGGGTCTGGGGCGCGCTGGCGCTCTGCGTCGGGCTGTTGATCGCGGCCGTCTACGTGCCGACGCTGGCGGCCGTCCTGAAGGTCAGCGACCCCGGCCCGCGTGGCTGGGGTCTGGTGGTCGGCATGAGCCTGCTGCCCATGATCCTGGGCGAGTTGGCCAAGGCCGTCCATCGCTTCCGGCGCGCCCCTTGACGGCGCCGTCAGGCCCGAGTCGCTCAGCCCGACACCCTGGACCGAATCCGGCCACCGTACCCGGCAAAG
>JAHEOA010000038.1 GCA_018609825.1 Candidatus Bipolaricaulota bacterium
AGTTCTCCTTGAGCTCCTCGACCTGCTCCTCCGTGAACACGTCGGAGCGTTCCTCGGGGCTCTTGCGCTTGTCCTCCGATTCGCGCAGTTCCTCCAGCTCGGATCGCAGCTCCTGAATCGTGCTCTGCTGCTCCTCGAGCTTCCCCTCCATCGCCTCGCGGGCTTCCTTCGCACCGCGGTTATACAGCTTCTGGGGGTCAATGTCGGAGTCTCCGCTCCCGCCCGTCTGACCGTCTCCGGCCTGGCCGGCGTCGCCCTGACTTGCGCCCGTTGTCTGCCCGGCGTCGGCATCTGCGCCCGTTTGGTCCTGGTCGGCGTCACCATCCGCCATCTGTGTGATCTCCCTTATCGGCGGTTCACGTTCTGACGGCTTCTGAAGCCGCCACGTTCACGCTAACCTACCCTCGGTCAACATGCAAGTTCAGTCACACGGCCGCAAACTGACTCACAGCCTCTCGCGCGTTCTCCTGTGCCCGCTGACGTCGGGCATCGGTTCCGTCCTGCAGGACACCTTCATCGGCAGTCGGGTTGAGGTTGCTCTCCGGCTTGGGCTCCTGCCACTCGTCTACCGGCCGCATCTCGGCGGTCGTGAAGCAACGGTCAAAAGGGTGAGGCTTGGCCGGCACCGCTTCGGGGGGATAGAGCCCCGGTCCGAGCCCGTGCCAGTCGGCATCAGCCAGCAGATCACACTCGTCGGGCACCGCCACACTGCCACGGTTTGCGGACAGGTTCCACCGCACGGCCCGCACCATCGGCGCTTCTTTCATTCCCTGCACGGCCGCCTCGTGGCGGGCGTTCGCCATTTCGGTCACGGCAATGCGGTTGGCTTTGTGCCGCAGATTGCGGGCGGCTTCACGGCTTCGGGCCGGCACTTCCCGCAGGTCGATCTTGCGACCCGTGATGTTACCCGCATCGTCACGCTCCACGACCAGGTGCGTGCCGAAGTCCTCCGATCCGGTAACGTATCCGCGCAGGTTACGTCCCACGTCTGCCGGGTCCGCGCCCTCGACGATGGAGCGTGTGATGATGTGGTCCACCTCTTCGCCGACCTGCGGAACACGCCGGTCGAGGATCGTTTGAAACCGGCTCGCCACGGCCGCTTCACCCTCACGAACACGCGACAGATAAGCGTTGGCCCCGCGCAGATTGCCGCCGTCCACGAACGCCTGCATCATCTGGGACGCCTGCTCACCGCCCACGCGCTGCTCAAGGGCCTCCGAGACGAATTGTCGGGTGGCGCGGTCCTGTATCTCGGCCACACGCGCCGCCGACAGCCGTATCCCGCGCCCGATGGCGTCCTCAAGCGTGGATTGGAGCTCGGACAGCGCCTGTCGTGCGGCGGCTCTCGCCTGTCGCACCGCACGGGCTCTGGGGCCGCTGGCCTGCTGTAGCACGGCCGTGAGGCTGTTGACATACCCGCCCAGCGCCTGCTCAATGCGGCGGGCTACCTGCACGTCCACGGCGAGGCTGCGCCGACGCGCCTCACGGACCATCGCCGTGTATTCTTCGGGCGTCACAGGCTGTATCCCAGCGCCCTGAACTCACGACCGAACCGACCTAGCACGGCATCGGTCAATGCCTCATCGTAAAAATCCCGCCACAAACGCCCGGTCCGTCCCTCGCTCTCGTGCATCACGGGCAGGGACACGTCCACGCCGACCCACTCCGACAGATCGCTCTCCAGGCTCTCGTACCGAAGCACACGATCGGACGCATCCAGATGAAGCGGATATAAGGCACTCTGTTCGACGTATATACACGCCTCCATGAAGCGGTCGAGCCAGTCAGTATCGAACGGAAGGTGGGACTGTTCGACGAACGACCAGCTCACCAGAGCATCGAAATGATGGCGAACCGTGGTAGCAACCGACCATTTCTCGAACATCTGCCCTGTGTGCTCACGAAGCACAGACAGCGGCGCGTGCTTGTTCAGGTCCGGTGCGGGATCAACCCAACCGTGAGCGTCCATCCATGTCTCGGTAGCCACCGATGCCGTGCGGGGATGAGGCAGGTACAGCAGACGCTTCTCGGGGTGGGCCCTCACGCCTCCTCCGCCTCCTCTCCACCGGGCGGGGTCTGCTCTGCCTCTGCCGCCAGCGCATCCTGAAAGAGCCGCTGCTGATCGGCCCGGCTCTCCGCCTCGCGCATGATGGCGTCCACCTCTTCCTCGGTCACGTCCAGCCCCGCCTTCTCCATCATGCGAACCGTAATCTTGCCCTCGAGCTCGGGCGGCAGCGGTACGCCTGCGTCTTGTCCGAAGAACACGTTGGACAGGCGCTGCACCAGGGCGAGACCGTCCTCAACGCCAAAGTTGCGGGCACGCTGCACGCTCGCCTCTCCCGGCTCCTCACCGGCCGCCTGCTCCAGCAGGAACAGCACGCGGTTCTCTGCCTCGTCCAGCGCACCTGCCAGGACGTTCAGAAACGCCCCCATCGAGGCGACGAAGTCCGCCTTGATCTCGGTGGCCGTCCGTTCCGCGGCACGGTCGGAGAACTCAAACTGCGCCACGCGCCAGAACTGCTGCACCAACCGCTCGCGCTCCTCGGCCGCCGTCTTGGGGCCGTCCATCGAGGGGCCGATGTAGCGGTGTCCCTTGCCGCCCTCCTGTGAGGTGAGCTGCTCCTGCATCGTGTTCTGTCCCTGCCGCCGACTCTCCTTCCAGTCCTCGAACCCGCGTCCCGAGTAGACGAGCGTCTCAAACCCCGCCTTGCGAATCGGCCAGTGGATGCCGCCCGACTCCAGGTTGAAGATGCGGTTGGCGAGCCGGGCGAGCGTGTGCGCCGGATAGCGGGACATCGGCAGGTCGTCCACGAACACCGGAATGTCGGGTTGTCCGTGCGGGTCGACATAGCTGAACGTGTTCTCGTCCACCACGCGATAGCCCCGGTCGTCATTGCTATCGCGCACCAGTCGTCGCCACTCACCTGTTTCACCGTCTGCTTCGTCCGTCAGCCGCAGGTGCAGGAAACGGGTCTGTTCGGCCAGATCGGGGTCGTCATCCAACCCTTCACGGACGTCCGTCTGCTCGCGGATCAAGGCCTCCACCACCCGCCCGTCCTCGTCCTCACGCCAGTTGACGAGGCTCTGCGGCGGAATCCGCTTCCACGCGGGACGGATGCCGCGTGCCCTCGCCTCAGCCACGCTGATATTCTCGTCCTCACGGCCCTTGTTCGTATCCACCAGCGTGACGATCTTCTGATACTGCATCAGGTCTGTGGCGACCGTCTTGAGCTGTGCCTCGTGGTCGGTGCCGCCGCGGTCCGCGTCCTCCGATATCAGTGCCGCGAGGCTGTTTTCGTTCTCGGGGTCCCCGAGGTTGCCCCACTCGCGTTCCGCCTCATCCTCCTTGTGAAAGAGGAGGCCCACGAAGCTGTCGATGACGGGCCCGAGGAAGTTGGCGTAGCTCGCCAGCCGCTTGCGCTCCTTGTATTCCTGCGGGTGTTCGCTCTGAGCCTTCTTCGGCAGGTACTTGGACTCACCCTGCTGATCGAGACTCCAGTACAGGTGGCGGTCGTCGTAGTGAGCGCGGGTGAAGTCCCACAACGGCCTCATACGCTCGTACTCGGGGTGACGCTCGTCCAGTAGCGAGGGCATAGTGCTCCTACATCGGAATGAGAGCCGAGCCTCCGGCGGCGCGCTTACTTCTCACGCCCTCCCAGGCCAGCATAAGGGCGTCCACGCAGTCGTCGTGCATCCCGTCGGGCGCATTGTACCGCATCTTGCCACTCGGCAGTACCTCGTAGTCGAACGCCTCCAGCTCACGGATCAGCTGCGGCTCGTCGGGAATCGTGACCTGGCCCTCTTCGACAGCCATGGCGAGGGCTTCCACGATCTTCCGCTTGGACTTGCTGGTGAACTCGAAGCCGCGCACCGACAGTCCGCGGTTGCGGAGGTCGTCCACCGTGGGATCACCGACCCCCGTGGAATCCACCACGAGCGGCGCGTCCAATCGCCGGGCCGTGGCAGCAATTACGTTCTTGATGAGCGGCCATGAACGCTTGCGAAACCGGTCAAAGTGTGTCACCGCACCTTCCTTGTCGAGCCCCACGAGCACGGTAAAATCCTGCTTCTTCGCCACGTCAGCCCCGACCACCGCGGTCGGACGCTCGCTGTAGTCGCCGATGCAGGACTGGATGCCGCGAAACACGGTGCCGGAGTCGTCCAGAAACTCGGCCTTGATCTCCTGTCTGCGCTTCTGCTCTGGCATTTCCTCGGCCAGCGCACGCACCACATCGTCGGAAATGAATGGATTCTCCCAGCTCGGGCCCCCGAAGGCCGCGTGCGTCTCAATCTCCGAGTCTTGTGCTTTCGACCACTCACGGTAGAACCAGTTGCGCCCCTTGGGCGTGCCGATCAGAAGCGCAGGAGCGTCGTGGTCAATGCGGGTGGGAAGCAGGCTCTCGGTCCACGTCTCCTCCGGTATCGTGCCGCACTCATCCACACCGAGCCGCCGAAGACCCACGCTCACAAGACTCTCGGGACGGTGAGCACCCTTGAACTCGATGCGTGCCCCGCCCAACGCCAGCATGCCAGGGTCATTCTCGGACCCCCACTTGTCGGTGATCCACCCATCCGGGGCAACTTCAAGG
>JAHEOA010000039.1 GCA_018609825.1 Candidatus Bipolaricaulota bacterium
TCGTCCTCGGGCGACTGATAGCGTATGAATACGGCTTTCACCTTCTCGGCCAGATCCTGAACGGGGGTGAGGTCATAGCCGATAAACGTGCCTGCGGGGGCCGGGTAGTCGAATGAGTTGATCGGCTCAAAGATGGACAGCCGGCCTCCGGGCCGAAGGACGCGGTGGAACTCGCGGAATGCTTCGGCTTTGTTCGACACGTAGATGAGAACCGACCGGACCGTCACGACGTCAACGGACGAGTCGCCAATGACGGACAGATCCTCAGCCGCCGCTTCCGCGAACTCACACTGATCGGCCACGTCCAGCTCATCGGCGATCGTCCGGCTCCGCTGGAGCAAACCCGTTGAGATGTCGCTAAAGATCACTCGGCCTGATCCGCCGAGCCGTTCGAGCGCGCCGAAGCCGATCAGGCCGTCCCCGGCTCCGACATCCAGGACGACGTCGCTCGGGTTGAGCTGGGCGTGTTCAAGCACGCGATCCCGGATCGGGCGGAGAAATTCAAGCGTTCGACGTTGCTCCTCGACGTCACCACCGTGGCGGCGTTCGAGGATCCAGCTTGCCCATGGGTCTTGCCGATCACGCTGCATCTTCATCGCCGGGGCACATTACGATGCTGTCCTCGTCTTCCGCCTATCAAGCGGTGGTGCGGCATTCCGAATTCCCTCCTCTCGAGATTCAGTCTAATACGTTCAAGGGGCAACGTGTAGACGCCACCGCGCGAGACCGCCATATGCCGCTTCAGAACAGTAAAGAATGACGATCGCGCGCAGCTATCGCGCAGACGTGGTACAATGAAAGCGGACCGAAGCGGTCCGAAAGTCGGGACGCCCTTGGTGACGGCGTCCATGAGGAGGGCCCCATCAGAACCTACGGTCGCGATGCCGTTCAGACGTATCTGCAGGAGATCGGGCGGGTTCCGCTCCTCAACGGCGAGCAGGAGCGGCATCTGGCCCGGCGCGTTCAGCATGGGGATGACGACGCCAAGGCCGAACTGGCCTCGGCCAACCTGCGATTGGTGGTCTCGATCGCCAAGCGCTACACGCACTTCGGGCTGCCCCTGCTTGATCTGGTGCAAGAGGGCAGCCTCGGCCTGATGCGCGCGACCGAGAAGTTCGACCCGGAGCGCGGCTTCAAGTTCAGTACGTACGCGACCTGGTGGATTCGCCAGTCGATCACCCGCGCGATCACCCAGACCTCGCGGGCGATCCGGCTTCCGGAGTCGCTTGTCCAGCGTCTGCGCGAGCTCCATCAGGCGGAAGCGGCCTGGATGGACGCCCACGGCGAGATGCCGAGCGACGACGAGCTGGCGAGAGAGCTGGGTATCCCCGTTGATCAGGTGCATCAGGCCCGACAGGCGCCGCAGAATCTCACGTCGCTCGACATGCCGTTCGACGACGACTCCGGCGACGAGCTCGGCCAACTGATCGAGGACCACAATGCCGCGACGCCGTTGCAGACGGCGTTGCACGCGTTGAAACGCGACGAGCTGGCGAAGGCGTTCCGGTCGCTGACCGAGCGCGAACGCCACGTCCTGGAGCTACGCTATGGCCTCAATGGCCACGAACCACACACGCTGGAGGAAGCCGGCCGCGCGTTCGATCTGAGCCGCGAACGCATCCGCCAGATCCAGAACGAGGCGCTCGAGAAGCTGCGCCATCCCGACGTTCGTCGGCGTCTGGAGCAGTTCCTGCGGCTGGCCGACGAGTAGCGCCCCCGTCGACGACGCGTTCTCCGGCCCGCTTTTTGCGTAAGAGCGGGGTTTTCCCTTGACAGCCCCCGAATCGTCGGCCATAAATGAGGCATGGGCGTCATCGAGGTCGAGCGCCTGACGAAGACGTTCGGCGATTTGACCGCCGTGGACGACGTCTCGTTCGAGGTTGACCGGGGCGAGATCTTCGGCATGCTCGGCCCCAACGGGGCCGGGAAGACGACGACGCTGGAGGTCATCGAAGGGCTCCAAGCGCCGACGACGGGACGCACCCGCGTGCTCGGCTACGACCCGCAGACGGATGCCACCGAGGTCAAGTCGCGCATCGGCGTCCAGCTCCAGGCCTCGGCCTACTTCGACCACCTGACGCTTGCCGAAATCCTGGATCTCTTCGGGAGCTTCTACGGGCAACGCGTCGACGTCGATTCGCTCCTGCAGATCGTGGAGCTCAACGCGAAACGGGACGAGCTAGTGAAAAACCTCTCGGGCGGCCAGAAACAACGCTTCTCCATCGTGGCCAGCCTCGTCAACGACCCCGAGGTCGTCTTTCTGGACGAGCCGACGACGGGGCTCGACCCGCAAGCGCGTCGCCACATGTGGGAGACGATCCGCGAGATCAACCGCCAGGGCAAGACGATCGTGCTGACGACGCACTACATGGAGGAGGCCCAGTTGCTCTGTGACCGGGTGGCGATCGTCGACGACGGGAAGATCGTTGCCCTGGACGCGCCGAGCCAGTTGATACGGAACCTCGACTCCAACTATCGCATCCGGGTGACGACCCAAGGACCCGTCGACTTGGCGTCGTTCCAGGACATCGACGGCATCCTCGAGGCCTCGACCGTCCAGAACCACGATCACCGCTACGAGCTTCAGGCGCGCCCGGCGTTGGAGAGCCTGCCGTCGCTGCTCGCCGCCGTGCGCGAGCGCGGGATTCCGCTGGCGGACATCGAGGTCCAGCCGGCCAACCTGGAGGACGTCTTCATCCGTCTCACGGGCAAAGAGTTGAGAGACTGACGCCGCAGCGAACGGTCAAGGGCTGACTGAAGGATCAGTACCGTGATTGGAAAGATCTTCGTCGCCGCGATCAAGATGCTGTTCCGCGACCGGCTCTCGCTGTTCTGGTCGCTCATCTTCCCGGTGATGTTCGTGGTCATCTTCGGGCTGTTCAGCTTCGGCGAGGGGCCCGGCAGCGCCCGCGTCGCGATCATCGACCAGGCGGAGAACGACGTCTCGAATCGACTGGTGGAGGGCTTCCGCGAGATCGAGTATTTCGAGTTTGCGGATGTGGCATCCGAGGCCGCAGCCGAGGAGGCAATTCGGTCCGGAGATTTGGCGGCGGCGATCGTCATTCCGCCGTCCTTTGGATCCGCAGGGGCGTCTTCAGGGGATCAACCGCCGACGACCGAGCTCACGGCTTACTACGACAAGTCGAGCCCCATCCAGTATCAGATCATCCAGAGCGTGCTCGGGCAGATCGTGAGCGAGATCAACCTGGACGCCATGGGCGTGCCCAAGCTGCTCACGCTGACCGAGGAGGCCGTCCAGTCGCGCCAGTTCCAATATATCGACTTCCTGTTGCCCGGCATCATGGGGATGGGGCTCATGTTCAACGGGCTGGTCGGCATCGCGACGGACATCTCCCGCTACCGGGAACAGTGGATCCTCAAGCGCATTCGGGCGACGCCGCTGCCCCCGGGGACCTTCATCCTTGCTCAGGTCTTGGCCTATCTGGTGGTCGTCGTCATCCAGGCGACGCTGATCATCCTGGTGGCCCGGTTTCTGTTCGACGCGCACGTTTACGGGAGCCTGATTGAGCTCTACGGCGTGGCGTTGATCGGAACCATGATCTTCCTGAACATCGGCTTCACGATTGCCGGGGTGAGTCGGACGTCGCGAGGCGCGAACGGCCTGACGAACGTCATCGCGTTCCCCATGCTGTTCCTGTCGGGGACGTTTTTCCCGACGGCCAACCTGCCGACGGTCATCGAGACCGTCGTGCGCTATCTCCCCTTGACGCCCGTGATGGACGCCATGCGCGCGATCTCGCTCAACGGCGAGCCGTTGACCGCGCTCGGGCCCCAGATGCTGCTCATCGGCGCCTGGATCGTCGCGTCGTTCGCACTGGCCGCCGGCACGTTCCGCTTCCGCGAGACGTGATCCACTCAGTCGCTGACGTCGAGCCCTGCCCCGTCACATCCATCGATCGCCGTCGGATCTCGCGGCGCAGCCTTTCCGTCTCCAGCGCGTGGGCGCCCGGGCCCACGAGCGCCAGCGCGAGGCCGATGCCGGCCAGGGCGCTATCCAGATCCCAAAAGCCCGTCAGTCCCAGGACGTCGCGGCCCTCGGCCAGGCTCTGAGGCAATCGAACGGTCAGCGTGGGCACGACCATGAAGATCGCCAGCGCCCCGCCCACCTCCTGCCGCGATTGGAGCAGACGTGCGAGCACGGGGCATCCCGTCTGTGGATTATAGACGGGCAAGATGGCGTTGCATGGCCCCCGTCCGGGGCAACGTCGGCGCTCATGTCTGTCGGCTTCGGTCTCGTCAGCTCGTCAGGCTTGTCGGATCAGACGTGACCGGCCGCCGACTAGACGTTGCAGTCGGCGACGTCCTCGGGCCCGTTGTTGATATGGGCGTTGATGAACGCCAGCACCCGGTCTGAGTTGAAGTCCTCCAGGAACATCATGCGGCCCCAAGAGGTCACGGCAATCCGCTGGGCCTCAATGTCCACGTCGCCCGCATTGGCTTCGGGGGCGGCAAAATCGCCCGAATACGGGGCGCTGATCACCCGGCAGTAGCGCGTGTCCTCCTGCCGAAGGTTGCGGACGAACGACTCGATGTCGGCGATCGTATTCTCGCTGACCGCCTGCAGACCGGACGAGCGGTAGTGGATGATCACGCCGCCGTGTTCCAGGTTGTGGATCTGCAGGTCGAGCGGAAGTTCGCTGGAGTTGACGCCATAGGACACGACGCCGGATCCCCGGTGACAGCCCGACGTCGGCGGGGAGCTGTTGTAGGATTGGGTCGAGCAGTTTTCGCTGTGCGTGCGCCCTTGGACCGCCACGGCGAACCCGGGCCGCTCGGGATAGAACGCGTTCATCGCCATCACCGCGCCATAGCCGATCGCGACAATGGCGACCAGGATGCCGACCCGCTTCCCCCAGCGTTTCAGTTTGACCGGGCTGACGCCGCCCTTATTGTTGGACTGCTGCTTCTTATTGCTCTTCTTCGCCATCGACGACCTCCTCCTGAGTGGGCGTTGGCCAAGATCGTAATGCGCGAGCGCCGGATGTCGACAGGCGCCCGCTCGTCGATCAGTATCTCAAGGCCCCGTCCTTATTGCACACGATGATCGTTCCTAGCGCTGTAAGGCGCCTTACACAAAGTCCGGGGATCACGCGTCAGGATCGCTGTCGAGAGGTCCGTTGGATGTCGTAGTGGCGCGCAAGGCCGCCCCCTCGCGGCGAGCGACGCACCGAAGACGATCATGTCGGCGAGTCTCGGCGTGGCGGGTGGCACACACGCGAGCGATGCCGTATCAAGGACCCGGTCGCGATCGGCTCGGACGGCACTCTGGACGACGAAGGAGCGAATGGTGGCACCCAACAGATTCCGCGCCCCGATGGCCATGCGGGTGATGGTCATGGTGAGTCTGGCCTTGGCGGTCGGGGTCGGCTCGGTCGGCTTCGCCAACGGCGATGGCGATCACGACAGATCGACCCAGCCCTGCCCGGACGCGCATCCGGAATGGCGCTCCGCTCAGACGATCGCCGAGGTGGCCATTGAAGCCGATCCGTCGTGTCAGCCCGACGATCCGCGCGTGGTGGCGGCGGTCAGCAAGGGCACCAACAATGTCCCCATGAGCCTGTTGGCGCAGACGGGTCTGTCCAGAGACGCCGTCGTCAAGTCCAATGACAAGGACGGCGACGGCGATCCCGACGTCATCCACCTGACGTTGGAGGTCATCGGCCTCAACGAGGGTCGCGATGGGTCGCCCCATTACGAGATCGCGCCCGGCATTTCGCCCGCGTTCTGGACGTTCGCGCCCAAGACTCAGGGCATGGCGACCGAAGGCGGCGCGGCCGGCGATCTCATGCGCATGCCGGCGCCGACGGTTCGGGTGGAGCAGGGCGACGAGGTTCGACTGACGCTGGCGAACACGCACTATCTGCCCCACACGATCCACCTGCACGGCGTCGATCACCCGTTCACGGACGCCGACGGGGAGGGCAACGACGGCGTGCCGCAGACGAGCGAAGCGCCCCTGATGCCCGGCGAAACGCGAACCTACAATATCACGCCCCGGGCGCCGGGCACGATGTTCTACCACTGCCACGTCCAGCCCGACGCCCACGTGCTGCTGGGCCTGCAGGGCATGTTCGTCGTCGAGGCGAACCTCCCCAACAATTCCGTGCAGACGCTCAACCTGGGCGCGGGACAAGTCCGTCATCGTTCACAGGCCAGCCGAGAGCGGTTCGCGGGCGAGTTCGATCTGCAGTATCAGGGCGTCGATCGCGAGCTCCACGAGATTTCCAAACGACACAACGACCCGCGCGTCGTCGCACAGCAGACCAACCGCGTCTACGACGAGACCCAGCGCACCCCCGACTACTTTCTGTTGAACGGGCGCTCGTTTCCCTACACGATCCGGGAGTCGATGCTGATCGTGGAGCCCGGTCGCCGATATCGCCTGCGGATGCTCAACGGCGGCAGCCGCACGTTCTCCATCCACACGCACGGGCACAAATTCCAAGTTGCGGCTTATGATGGCGCCGATTTGCCGGAGGGCACTCGATATCGACGAGACGTGGTCGGCATCACGGCCGCCCAGCGGGCCGACCTCGTGCTGTCGACGACCGACGACGGCCTCCGTTCCTATGGTCCCGGCGTTTGGCTCTTTCACGACCATCGCGAGGCCGGCGTCACCAACGCCGGCATGTCGCCGGGCGGCACGATCTCCATGATCACCTACGCCGCGTACCTCAAGGACAACGGCATGCCGAGGACACAGGGGACCGCCCTGGATCGGCTGTTCACGTCCGACTATCACGGGGGCCAGATCTCCGTATGGTCGGAGATCGCCCCGGACGCGTTGCTGGACGCCGAGGCACGATCTGAACCTTGGCTGTCCGGATCGGCCGTGGCCGGTGGCTTGATCGGGCTGCTGGGCGTCTTGGTCGGCGCGCTGCTCAGCGTCTTGACGAGGAGGTTGAGGGCACGATGAGGAGCCTGTCGAGACGGGCGACCGGCGCGGTGGCGCTGCTTATGCTCATCCCGATGGCGGACGCCGTCGCTCACGAGACCGACGGCATGATGCCCATGGACCGCATGCGCATGACGGACGTCGGCATGGTCATGAACGAGAACACGGACCTGCGACCGCCTGGCTGCAGCGAGATCCGTGGCGACCAAGACGTCACGATCGAGGCCGGCAAGCGCTATGCGCAAGACCACCCCGGCACCACCTGGACGTTCGATCGCCCCGCGATCGAGGCCCCGCCGTGCACGGAAGTGACCGTCACGTTCGTTAACCACGACGACGTGCGCCATCAGTTCATGATCCACGGGCTGCCCGTGCTGGCCTATCCCATGGGCATGTTCTCCATCGAGGTCGACGGGCCGGGCGAGATGACCGGCACGTTCGTCACGCCGTCGGCGGAGAAGACGTATCGCGTCCACTGCGGCGTGCCGGGCCACGAGAACCAGGGCATGAAGATGCAACTGGTCGTGGGAAGCGGCAGCGGCAACCTTCCCAACGTTCCGGGCCTGAGCACGGCATCGGTCTGGCCGGACGTTCGACTGAACGCGACGTTCCTGGCGGCCGGGGGCGTCGGCGTGCTGTTGGGCGGTCTCTTGCTCGCGCTCGGAACGCTCATCCGTCGCCGCCGGGCCAAGCACTGAGCGCTCAGCCGGTGAACAGGTCGAAGATGTTGCCGAGCTTGGCCTGATCGGCGTGATAGATCTCGGTATAGCGACAGTGGGCGCAGATCACGGTGGCAA
>JAHEOA010000040.1 GCA_018609825.1 Candidatus Bipolaricaulota bacterium
AAGGCCTCCATTGAGGGCGGTCCACGGCGCTCAACGCCTGCCCCGCTCCGCCGTGAGCCGAGCGAGCGGGCCGACGATCCATCGGGCCGATCTGGCCATCCAGCCTCCCACTCCGGAGCTCGGGATTTGACGAGTTCTTCCCCAAGCTCCGCGCGGGGAATCTTTGGGGATTCAGTCGCGTATGGTTTGGGCCGAGAGGACGGTGGGTGGAATCCGCTCGGGCGGGTCCCGGTCGGCGGTCCCCGAGTGGAAGTCGTCGTCGTCCGTCCACAGTCGGTTGAGCATGTCTTGGCAGGCCATCAGACAGGCGGCGTGGACCACGTACGTGGTCCCCTCGGTATGGACGACGATGCCGCCGCGGTCGGGATCGCCGCTCGGCCCAAGTTGGCGGACGGGGTTTGCGCAAACCGGGCACGTCTTCATGGTTCAAGTCTGCCGGAATTCGGCGGGATCGCCCATACCGGTCGTCTGACGCGCGGGTCGCACGACTGAGGCGGTGAGCGGACGAGGGTCCGCCCAAGCCCCTCGGCCCATCGCGGCCCTGTAGCCGCTGGCGCAGCCGCACGCGGGAGCCGTCAGGCCGTGCTCCGTCGTCGACGGAGTTCGCTGACCAAGCTGCTGTCTGCGGGAACGCGGGTGACCGTCCGCTGAACCTTCTCGATCAGGTCAAGCGGGTCCGCTTGCAGCCTCGCGATCGCCTTCCGCTTGATCTTCGGCGCGACGGTCGTGAGGTCTTCATGGTTCTCGCCCTTGCTGACGTTGATGAACTCGCAGAACTGCTCGACGGCGAGGTCGTGGAGGCGGAGGAGGATCCGCAGATGCTCGTCCTCGGTCAGCTTGAGGTGCCCCTGGGCCACCTGCTCCATCACCATCGACGTCAGCGTGGCGGATTGGTCGGGGGCGGCCACCTGGGAGCAGCGATCGTAGACCCGGGATGTGAGGACGAGAAACGCCTCGAGCGTCATGCGCTCCGGAGCGGCCGTCTCCCCCTCGGGCACGGTCGAGGCGGACGGTTGACCATTGTTGTGGCCATCATCGGGCGAAGCTTGGGGTGCCGACGGCGGGGCCGTGGGCGCGGCGGGTGTCGGTTGCTCGGCAGGACGACGATGGTGTTTGGGCGCACCGTTCTGCGACGGATCGGTCGTAACAGCGCCCCCCGTCTGGCCCTCGGCGAGCTCGATCCGGCCCGTGCGGGTGAGCTTGATGACGCGCTCGGGATGGGCCTTGTCCTTGTAGTCGTTGTCGTGGGCGAGGGCCCCCTGCCAGCCGTGCTTGTCGGATTTATACGCGGAGACGACGACCCGCTTGCCGATCCAGTCGAGCTCGGCGAAGTCCTCCGGGCGGTCCTTGGCCATGACGCTGATTCGGCCGGTGCCGTCCTCCAAGGTGAGGAACTGGATGGACCACGAGCCGTACTTGCTCGTGCCGCTCTTGCGCTCGGCGATGTGGGCCACCGTCGCCGCAAGGTCGAGCACCGGCATGGCATCCGGCAACTCATGGATCTCCTGGATCGTGTGCGCCATTGGTGCAGGTCTCCATATCCGCGCTCCTGGTGGAGCAGGTTTCGGCACGCCGTCCGCCTCGACCCTCGCAGGCCGGGTCGATCGGACACCCTGACCCAAGCTACCGGTATTACCATAACATACCATTATGGTCATGTCAATTGTTGACCTGGGTGGACGGGCCATGCTAGCTTCAGCCGCCATGGACGAGAATGAGCGTCAGGCGATGCTCCAACAGCTCAAGGATCCCGAAGCGTGGCGGGAACTACTGGCCCGCGTCGAGGCCGATCCCGGCATCCCCGAAAGCATCAAGCATCGTCGCCGAGGGAGCTGGAGCCTGAAGGACCGAGACGTGGTGCTGATCGCCGTGCTCGGTTACTGGCAAGGGCGCGGCATCAGCGAGCTCCACCGGGAGGCGCTTCAAGCGCTCTGGGAGAAGGAGACCGGTCAACTGGTCTGGTCCGACGAGACGGGACGGGCGCGCCCGGACGACGCCGATCGCCCCTAAGCGCATCGGCCGTCCGCCCGCGTCGCTGTCGAAGAGCTGGGCCGGGCAGGCTGGGGCCTCGATCCTGAGCGTCACGCCGAGCGCTCTGCCCCAGTGGGCGTCCGCTCTCGCGACCCAAAGGCCTATCGTCGGGCTCGTGAGGCCGCGAGCTGCTTGACTGGAGCGTGACGGGCCGCCGGCCGAGCATCCCCCGATTCGGCCTGCCGGACGTGGCTCACGACTCGGCGCGAACTGGCAAGCTAGGAGAGATAGGGCCGAGGGAGAGCGACGGTGGCCTCGATGGCTCGATCATCCCGGTTGGCCACCTTGTGGAGGCCTTGGGGATCGTCCAGGCGGATCCGGCCGTGGGATGGGGTGATCAATCCCATGTGCGTGAACTCCTCCAAGATCCGGTCGGTGGCACTGATCGGCGATATGGCCACATAGGCGAGATCCCGATGCGTGATCCGGATCCACACTGTGGGGCCTTCGTCCGACGGGTTTCCATCCAGCTCGGCCAGGGCGAGCAGTGCCTGAGCCATGCGCCGATGTCGCTCGCTCGCGGTCAGCCGTTGCAGTTGCCGCTCGATCGCGACCTGGCAGTCGCTTGCCTGCTGGGCGATCGCCTTCATGCGATCCGGTTCGGGCTTGGCCGGTTGGTTGGCCGGCGTCTCGGCCAGTGTGTGCGCTTTGAGGTCCTGTAGCTGGATTCGATAACACGCCGCTGGGAGTCGCATACCGTAACCTCCTTGGGTCAATGTCCTTACGCCAGCAAGTGTAGCCAGGACCGCGAGCTGAAGGAATCATAGCCGGATCAAAATCCGGTCAATCGTCCTATGGACGAACATGTGAGCCGTTCGGCGATGGCGGCCTCCGTAAGCTTGCGGAGGGGGGGTTACGGCGTCCGTCGGTTCGGTGATCGGAACGTCGACGACCGACCACTCGTCGTTCAAGAGAGGGAGACGAATATCAGGGAGTAGATGGCTTTCACACCACCTTCGCGCTCGCGAACGCCCGCCGCGCCAGCTCGTCCCGCGTCCGGTTGGTCAGCTGCGCGTAGACCATCGTATTCTGAATGTTCTTGTGGCCGAGCCAGTCCTTGACGAACATGACGTCCATCTCGGCATCCAAGAGGTGCACAGCGATTGAGTGCTTCAGCGCGTGGAACTTCCGCTTCTCCTTCGGTAAGCCGGCCTTCTCCCCGTACTTGCCCATCATGGCGTAGAGCGTCTTGCGATGGATCGGCAGGCCCTGGTTCGACGGGAACAGAATGGGCGAGGTGTCGGTCCGCGAGCGCAGGTAGCGCTTCAGGTCGCGCTGGGCCTCCTTGGTGAGCGGGTACTCGCTGGAGATCGATCCCTTTAATCGACGGATGCGGATCTTGAGCCGGTCAAAGTCCACGTCCTCTCGTTCGAGCAATCCGATCTCGCTGGCCCGCAGCCCGTAGGTGTAGGCGACGCGGACGATGGCCTGATCGCGCTTGGACTCGATGACGCCGAAGAGGCGTTTCAATTCATCTTGCGTGAGGTAGTGGATGGTGTCGGTGTTCATTGATCGTTTGAGCCTTGTCGCCTTTGAATCCTAGAGGGATACTCGTAAAGTGTCTTTAGAATCATTTCCATGAACAATATTAGCTCTTGTGCATCATCTTCATGCATAATTACGATTTCATGATTTGCCTCATTACCTTTCTCGCGAATGTGATCGACCCAATCCTTGGTATCGGTTGCAATGTGATTGTTGTCAGCAAGATAATCTACGTATTGTCGAAAACTTTGGTTTTCAGGAGCTCCTTTTGATACAGCAATGTGCATAAGCAATTTTCTGCAGGATAGTACCGCTGACGTATAGCATCGTTCCTTTGTTGCACGACGAGCTTCGTTATATAGAACAGTCATTTGTTCGTCTGGAAGATCAGCTACATCCTCTCCGAAAGCTACCCCTGGAATCTGCGTGCCATTATGTTCAACGAATGTGGGGCGCTGGCAGCGATGGCAAATACAGACAAAGAAGTGTGCGCTAGAAGATCCGGGACGATTTCCACTCCAGCCCTTGTCGGAGGCCAGTGTAGTCCCACAATTCCAGCAGGTGAATTCCTGGGACGGTATATCTTGAAGACTATTCCATTTGATGTTTTCCATTGTATCCCGAGCGCCAGACATAATATTTGTAATGACTCACATCCTAAACCCCTCGCGCCAAGGGGTCAAGGTTTTCTGCTGCCGCCGACGGAGTCAACGGCTATTGTAATGTCTAACTTGTCGACTTGGCCGCGAGCGCCCGACAACGGCTCAGCTGAGTCAGTCATTCGGGGTGACGTGGTCGATGTGGCCGTCGCCGTAGGAATCGAGCACCTGCGCGATCACGACATGGAAGCCATCGTACCATTCGGCGTAGCGCCGCTTGGCCTCCACATGGCGCGGGTGCGCGGCGAACGTCTGCAGGGCCTCCAGCGTCTCCCAGTAGTAGACCGCGTTGACCCGCGTCCCCGCGTCGTTGGTCCACGTCTCGCTGCCGAGAAACCCCGGCGTCGCTTCGGCCGCCTCGGCGATCTCGCCGTTGAGCCGATGGAACGTGTCGTCGTACTGGCCCGGTTCGAAGATGAACGCCGCGCTATACATGCCTTCCCCTTCAAGTAGACAAGTTGCTGAAGTCGATCCATCGCCCTCGGCTGGCCCAGGCACGCCTCGATTATCCGCACTGCCAGTCAATCTAGCGTTTCCACAAGCAGGCGCTCAACGGGCACCTCAAGCGCCTCGGCCAGGGCGGCAAGCGTCCGGTACCGTGGGAGCTGCTCGCCCGACTCGATCCGAGCGATCGTGACGCGGTTGATCCCGGCACGCGCCGCCAGCGACGCCTGAGTCAGGCCATTTGCCGAGCGCAGGGCCTTGAGCCGTTCGCCGAAGACGTCCCGTCCGCGCTGGGCGACGGCTTCGGAGCGCGCTCGATACCCGTCGTCGGCGTAGTGGCGGGCGACGTCCCAGGGGACCTCTTCAACGCGGCCGTCGGCCAGATGAATCTCAATAACGTGGGGGCGCGGAAGCGAGACGTGATCCGCTTCGCCGGGGAGGTTGAGGTCGCGGAACGGAATGACGCCCTCGCGCTCGTCGGCGAACCGGACGTAGAGCCCCTTCGAGGTGAGCCGGGCGGCGGTCACCATGCGGTCCGCCCCATGCACGTAGGTCGTGGCCGTCGTCAT
>JAHEOA010000041.1 GCA_018609825.1 Candidatus Bipolaricaulota bacterium
ATCCGGCCAGATCCAGCTCGCTCGCAACGGACTGGCGGTCGTGGCGGAAGACATCAACGAGAAGTTCCGGCCGCAGCTCAAGGCCATGGCGGAGAACATGCAGGGCTTTTTCCGACAGATACGAACCGTCATAAACGAGGCTCCCAACCTACGCACGGGCATCGTCGAGCCCCTGGAGCTGAGCGCGACGCGGTTGAGCGAGTTTATGCCTCGCGTAACGGCGTTGCTTAGCGACGTTGTTCCGGTGATTGCCGACATCTTGGGCACGGTCGCGGGGCCGATCGTATCGGGGATGGGTCGGGCGCTCGTGACCGCCATCCCGAGTCTCGCGAAAGGGTTCGTCAACGGGCTCATCCAGGGGGTCGGCGGGCTCATCCGCTCGGCCAATTGGCAGTCCATCGCCACGGGCGTGGTCGTTGGGCTGACCGCCGCGTTGGCGGGGCCGTTCGGGGTGCTCGGCGCGACGATTGTCGGGTTCTTGTCGACGGGGTTGACCGAAAAGTTGGGCGAACTGGGCGATCCTATTCTGCAGGCGGTCGTCGACTGGTTCGGCAATATCGACGACACGCTCCGAGATTGGGTGCCCGACTTCGACTTTGGCCGAATGGGGCGCACGCTCGAGATGGGGTTCGAGCGGATCAAGCGAAACATCGTCGGCCTCTTCCGGGAGGCGTTCGAGCGGTCGAAGCGCTGGATCCTGGGAATCGACGACACGCTTCGCGATTGGGTGCAGTCGGGACTTAGCTCGCTCGGCGATCTGGCCGGAGCGGGGCTCGACGCGCTCTCGACCTGGGGGCAGAACGTCCTCGACAAGCTTACCCGTCCGTTCAAGGATGCCTTGGCGTTTATTCGCTCCGGCTTCGGTCTCGGCGACGCGATCACCGATGCGGTCAGCTCAGCGATACCGGACGTAGGTTCGGCCGTCGAGAGCTTGGCTCAGACGATCCGCGACCGCCTTCCGTTCTCCCCGGCGCGGCTCGGGCCGCTGAAGGATCTCGACCGGATCGGCCAGGGCTTCGCCGAATCGGTCGCGGGCGGGATCGAGTCGCAGGAGGGGCGCGTCCAGAACGCGCTCAATCGCGTGCTGCGAGCGCGACAGCCGGATGTCAGCGTACCGGTGACGCCGGATGTCGATACGGCGAGTCTCGGCGGGTTCGGGGCATCAACGCAGGCAGCGCGCATGCAAGCACAGGTCGAAGGACTCCGACACATCGCCGAGCAACTCAACCAACAGCCTCGTTCGGGCGAGGCGCCGGGACGCGCGGAGCAGGCGAGACGCGGCGGGGGCGAGAGCGAGCGGCCGATCCGAGTCGACATGCCGGTCCGCTTCGACGCGCTGATCGAGCGGGTCGAGGTCTCGTCCGATCAGGGCGGCTCGCAGGCCGCGCAAGATCTCGTCCGCGAGTTGGAGAGCCGAGCCCCCGAAGTTGTGAGCGCGATCGAGTCGGAGATGGAGTCGCGCGTGAACGGGGCCGTCGTCAAGATCCTCCAGCGGCTTCGTGACCATCGCGGGTCGGACCTGCCGCAGTTCGCGCAGACCGAACCGGCGCCGATCGGAGGCGGGCCATGAGCCAGATTATGGACATGATGGGCGAGGTCGGCGGCGGGCTTCTCGAGGCCGGGAAGAACGCCGTCCAGGATTTCGCCGAAGATCCCACGCAGAACCCGCTCGACGTGGTGGGCGAGAACCTCGCCGAGCAGGGCCAGGAGATGCTACCCGACGCGGTCAAGGATGCGGCGGGCAAGATTCCCGGGCTCGAGGATCTGATCGACCCCGAGGCCGAAGCCCAGAATCGGCAGAACGACAAGATGCAAGAGCAGATGATGACGGAGGAGGGGCAATCCGATCAGGTATCTCGAGACGGGTCGGGCGACGTCGACGGCCTCGCTTCCGACGAGGCGGGCGACATGGCCAAGCTGGGCGGACTCGTCTTTACGTTGATCCAGGAGGACTCAGCGGAGTACCCGGCCGAGGACTCGCGCCATCCCGTGCCGGACAAGCAGGCGATCTCCGATCACGTCTGGATCGACAACGACACCTTCACGCTTCGCGGGATCTTCTCGGCGGGCAACATCAACGACGACAAGCACGAGCAGAGCTACGAGAAGCTCAAGGAGATGCGCGATACGGGCGATCCGTACACGCTCGTCTGGGGCCACCCGCCCGGGAAGGTCGAGAACGTCGTTATCCGGCGCTTCGCGCCGCGGCGACAGGTGCCCCGACGGCACTCGTTCGAGTACGAGGTCGAGCTTGCGCCCCAGCGCATCATCGGCCAGTCGCGGGCCCAGCAGGGAGCGGATACCAGCTCGGGCACCGAGATTGAGGGCGGTGGCTCCGATAAGGGCGAGGTGCCGCCCGAGTCGCCGGGCGACGAGAGCGGAACGGGTAAGAAAGATGAACAGGAGGATGACGGCGGCGGCGGCCCGTTCGGCTTCATCAAGAACGCCGTCGACACGGTCAGCGACTTTGCGCAGAGCGATATTGGGCAGATGGCGCGGGGCGCGCTCGCCGACGTGGCTCGGAACTCGCCGATCGGCGGCGATCTCATGGCGAACGCGCTCGAAGGCGACTTCTCGGCGGGGGCGTTGGCCGAGAGCGCGCTGTCGATGGCGCCGGGAGGAAGCATCCTCGGCGACGTGGCGAAAACCGGAGTGAACGTCGCGGAGAGCGGAGACTTCTCCGTCCAGAACATCGCCAGCGAGGCCGTGGACACCTTCGCGGATCGCATACCGGGCGGCGACATCCTGAGTTCCTTCATTTAAGGAGTCACCGATGGCAGAGCCGAGTTACAGCCTCATCCTCGACACGCTGGGCGGCGACCCGCAGGCGAACGCGGCGCTCAACGAGATGGAGGCGCGCGGGATCGACTCGTCGGCGATGATCCACGTCTTCTTCGGCAGCTTCATCGAGGAGATGGGCGAGCGTCAGCCCTACCTCGGGCCGATCTCCAACGTGGTCGGCGGGTGGCTCAAGGACGCGGGAACGGTTCCGAAATGACCTTTGAAGCGACGCGCACGGACATCACCGAGCGGGCGCTCCGATCGCGAAACGCGGCGAGCCACTTCAGGCCGGTGCGCTTGCCGATTCAGGGGCCGGTCATCAACGCCGACCTGCCCCTCCATACGGTGACGCCGCTGGCGGATCGGCGAATCGGCTTTCGGATCGCGTGGAACCGCATCGACTCGAGGTTCTATATGGCGATCTGGGATCCCGAGACGCTCGACGTCGAGATCGAGGAGCAGCCGTTGGTCTACCTGTGGGACTTCTGCATGCAGTATCAGCATCGGCCGCTGCTGCGCGGGCTCAAGATCGTGCCCGCTCACCTCGGCAACCCCGAGGTATACCTGGATCGCGGCATTACCGCGACGAACTTCGGCGTCGACGTGCACCTGTGGTACCACCTGGAGGTCGATAAGGCGTGACGCGACTCCCGTCGGCGTTCCAGACGCTCGCCGAGAGCGAAACGATCCAGTCGGCCGCCCAGTCGGCGCTCGATCAGGCGACGGAGAAGTCGCGGAGTCAGTCCCGATCGCCGCAGTCGCGGCGACGGTGGGGGCGTCGCATCCGACTCAACCTCCTCAAGAAGATGACCGAGGAAGAGTTGGAAGTGCGCCAGATCGCGAAGTCGGTGCCGACGTTGAAGGAGCTGGATGAGGGAGCGCAAGGCACCGCAGACGACACGGCGAGTTCGGTGCCGACGATCGGAGACTTGCTCGAGGCGCCGCCGCCGCGCCGCCGGGGAAGCGTTACGGAATCCGCGACGGTGGGCAGCGTCACGTCGGTCGGGGCGATCATGGCATCCGCGCCTGAGTACCGGACGATCGACACGCTCGGGCTCCCCGCGCCGTACATGGAGATGGATCTGAGCTTCGGCGACAGCGAGGACGGCAACGGGGGAACAGTGCGCGTCTGGAACCTCTCGAACGAGCAGATCGGCCAGATGGAGACGGCGGACGTCATCTTGGTCGAAGCGGGGTATCGGGACGCGCCGCCGCTCCAGCGTGTTATGCCCGCCCGAATCGACGACATCAACACGGAAACGCGCCGGACGGATCGGGTAACGGAGATCACGCTAACGGACTCGGGGCAGGAGTGGATGACGCGCCGCGCCTGGTACACCGCGCCCCCGGGGGTCTCCGCACGACAGGTCCTGCGCGACCTCGCCGAGCAGATCGCGCTGCCCCTCGACACGCTCGACGTCGACAACGACGTGACCTTCCGCCAAGGGGTCAGCTTCGACGGTCGCATGCCGGTCCGCAAGGCCATGCGAGAGATCGCGGACGCGGGGGATGGTCGGGTATTCGTCGTCGACGGCGCGATCCACATCCAAGGGAAGTCGCCGGGGAAGATTGCCATTCCGATCATCGTCTCCGAGGACGGCTGGTGGCCTCGCATTGGGGAAGCGAGGCGGCTAAAGTCCGACACCGACGACGCCCAGGGCGACTGGGAGATCACGACGCTGCTGGACACGAACTTCAAGCCCGGTCGGACCTTCGAGATCTTCGTGCCGGAGCTACGCGGCCACTTGGAAGTGTTGAGCGTGCAGATCGTCGCGGATCGGCGGCGATTCTATTCGGTGATGAAGTGTGCCGAGACGGAACGCGACGTGTCCGACGTCAACTTTACGCCGGACATCGCGCCGGGGATCGACCCCGAGACGATCGGCACGGGCGCGATTCTCGGCGGCGGGTCGCAGTTCATTCCGAAGATTGGTCAGGTGACGAGCTTCCCATGAAGGCGACGCCGGACGAGGCAGCCCAGGCGCTTCAGGACTACACGCGCGGCGAGATCCGCGACATGGTTCACGTCTCGTTCCCGTGTTTTATCGTCGAGCACCTCGGGCCGATCCCCATGCCGGACGGCTCGGAGCCGCGCGGCGTGGCCGTGGGACGGGCGATCGTCCAGCCGGTCCAGCGCGTCATGTGGCACGGGAACACCGAGATGTCGCTCCCCCGGCTTATCAACATCCCGGCACCGCCCAACCAGCGCGGCCCGTTCGCGATGTTCGGGGCGTTCGACAAGGGCCAGCGCGTCTTCGTGACGGTCAGCGAGGTCGCGTTGGACTTTCTCATCGAGGGTGGCGAATCGAGTCCGACGCCAGCCGGGACGACGTTCGAGACGCAGACGCGCCATCCCGGCTACCCGCGCTTCTTGAGCATGACGGACGCCTGGATCTCCGGCAACGCGTACCGGACGGACAGCGACCCCGAGTTTCCGAAGGAGTACCTGAACGACTTCGGGTTTATGCTCCTCGACGACGAAAAGCAGCCGCTATCGAAGTTCATCATGCGCCGCAACGGGCAGATCAGAGTGGAGTGCGAGCACTTCTACGTACGGGCCAAGCAGGTCGACTGGTTCGAGCTGGGCGGCGGGCCGGTGCCGCACGGCCCGACGTCGCCGCATCACCCGAAGGGGTCGGGCAACATCAAGAGCATGTTCTCCAAGGACGAGACGAAGTTCGAGCCGGGGAATCTGACCGGGCCCGAGGAGACCGACCCGAGTACCGACCCGAAGGCGGAGGGATAGCCGTTGCCAGAGAACGAGAACAAGTCTAAAGCTGGCGAGGATCGCGACCGCAGCACCGAAGAGAAGATGCTCCAGGGCATGAAGGAGGTCGGCGAGGCGTACATGAACGGCGGCTCGAACGCCGCCAACAAAGAGATCAACAAGAAGGCGAACGAGGTCTTGGACGACACGGATCTGCTGAGCGGCCTCGAGGACCTAAAGGAGAAGCTGGACGTAAGCAAGGTCGTCGAGTCCGTCGGCTCGCCGGGACACGGCGGATGCGAGAAACCGGAGAACCAGGACTGCTCTATCGGCGGCGGCAAGATTAAGCAGGAGATCACCGAGAAGTCGGATCAAGGCGGAAGCAACCCGATGACCAAGCAGGACTCGGCGAGCCGCAACCAGCAAGAGCAGATCCTCGACAACGCGCAGGACATGGCGAAGAAGGCGCGCGAGAAGGGCTTGATCCCCAAGGAGGCCAGCGTCGAGAACGTCAAGGAGGAGGGGAAGTCGGTCATCGAGCAGACGGTCGAGTCGGCGCCCGAGGACATGAAGGATATGGCGAAGGACGCGGGCCTAACCGACGAGGACGGGAACGTGGACGGCGATACCCTCGACAAGGTGGTCGAGGGAGGCAAGGCGGTCGCGGAGTTCTTCGGGATTATTTGATATGGCGGGACCGTATCGAGGACGCGCCGCGCCCGAGGTGGACTACGACAAGGGCTATGCCGACATCAGTGCGGACGGGACGGGCCGCTTGAACATGCTCGTCGGCCCTCCGGCCGTCGCCCAGGCGATCCAGTTCGGCGTCCGCATGGCGCGGCTCGGCTACATCTTCGACATGCGCGAGGGGTTCCCGTTCTACAAGTACCTGTCGCGCTGGTTCCCGGGCATCTTGCGGGTGCTGCGACTCGACATGCGCGAGACGGTGACGGCCTACGGCCAGGACAACCGCATCAAGTCGGTTATCCGCCTGCGCACCGCCTGGCGCAACCGAGGCAACCGGCAGGTCGAGATAGAGTTCGAGGCGCGCATGCACGACGACGACGTCTTGCGCGCCAACTTTGTGACGAGGATCTAACATGACGGTAGGACTTAGGCCCGACGGACAGTTCCGGCGCAAGATTTTCGTTCGCATCCGCGACGACGAGCGTGACTTCCTGTGGAACGAGTGGCGGTCGGATCTGGACATCTCGGATCGCTCGCCGCTCGGCCACATCGTCAACGCCGCCTCGCTGGAGAAGGCGCTGCTGTGGCAGGCCCAACAGGCGGCGTTCTACTCGCCGATGCTGCCGTTCGCGCGCGGTCCGGCGCTGGACAACCTCGTGCTGTTCCGCAACCTGCAACGGTTCGGCGACACTCGGGCGACGGGCCAGGTGACGCTGTCGCCGATCGACGAAGGCGAGGTCATTCCGGCCGGGTTCAGCATGGAGCACGTCGGGTCGGGGCTGATCGCCCGCACGACGCAGGACGCGATCGGGACGTCGCGCGGGACCGCCGACGCGCCGGTCGAGGTGCAGACGGCGGGGCCGTTGGGCAACTTCGCCGAAGGCTCGTCGTTCCGCGCGGACCTCGACGTCTCTAACGTGGCGACTCAGCGCGAGAACACCTTCGCCGGGACGTTCGACAGCTGGTCGGCGATCTCGCCCAGCGCCGACCCGACGCACTGGCAGATGGTCCTGACCCCGTTCGTCGCTCATCCGATTGGGGTTCGCAAGGTGGGGATTCTGGTCCGCAACGGCACGGCGAACCGGGAGACCTTCCACCTGCGGCTGGCATTTCTGGATCACGCGACCGGCGACACGCTTACGCGAACCGGGCTGCGCGTCTTGACGCTCGACCCCGGCGAGCAGCGGGCGCTGGAGTTTACGGGAATCGAGCTGGACGTCTCGCAGCTCGACGCGTTCGACGTTGCCGTGGTCAACGATAACCTTTCGGACGTCGACATCGAGGTCGCCGTCCAGTCGAACTCGGGATCGCCGAGCGGCGCGTGGTTCGCGAACGCCGTGGAGCAGACGGACACGGATGCCTTAATGAGCATCTTCTCGTCCATCCAGGGCGATTTCACGGGCGGGCGCAACGCCGAGAGCGATGCCGAATTGCGCGGGCGCTACCTGCGCGAACTGCACATCGGGGGCGCGGCCCGCGACGACGCGATTCTGTCTCGAGTGTTCGACGTGGAGGGGCTGATCTCGGCGCGCGTGCGATCCAACGCCGATCCGGCCGCCTGGAAGGTCTGGATGCAAGAGGTGGTGCGCGACGGCGTCGACATCGACCAGGCCAGCGTCAACCCACCGGGCAGTCTGGAGGTTCTGGCGTGGGGCGGGCCGGAGCAGGACATCGTGGACGCGATCGGCAAGTCGAAGGGGAGCGGCACGCCGACGATCGGCAACGTGGTCGGCTTTCATACGGACGCTTACAACCAGGTTCACGAAATCTTTATCTCGCGACCGACGTTCGTCGACCTGCACGCGACGGTTCTGCTCAAGCGGAACGAAGAGTTCCGCGGCGACATGGAGGAGCGCGTCGCCGACCAGATCGTCCGCTATATCGGCGGCGTCGATCGGAACGACATCATCTGGGCGGGGCGGGGCATCGAGGAGCGCGTGTCGCACTCGGTTCTCCTCTCGCGGATTCACCGAACGCGGGGCATTGACGACGCGGACATTTGGCTCGGGACGGACCCCGACAATCTGCTGCACGAGTCTTTCGTCCCGCCCGATCGCACGGTGCCCCGCATCCGGCGTGAGAACATCGAGTTTGGAATCCTCGAATGAGCGACATCCCGACGCCCGAGACGCTAGAGCGGCTGATGCGGCGCCTGCCGCGCGGCGTGGAGCTGTACGACCGCGATCCGGAGAACCGGACGAACAACATGCGCAACCTCCTCGGCGCGCAGGGGCGCGAGCTGGATCTGCTCTGGGACGACCTGTTGCGGATCATGCGGAGCCGCAAGATCGAGAACGCCGTCACCTTCATGGAGGACGAGTTCGGCGAGGATGCGCCCAACTGGATCTTCGAGCTTATCGTGCGCTGGGTCGGGACGGTGCGCCAGTCCGGCTGGAGCGACGAGCGCCTCAAGCGCGAGTTCGAGATGGACGTCTTCTTGCAGGAATCGTGGGCGAACTACGAGCAGATCAAGATCCTGTTCGCGCATTGGTTCCGTCGCCGCTTCCCCGAGAGCTACGTGCGCACGCCCCGCGACGAGGTTGTCTTCGGCGAGCGCGTCGGGGATGAGCGCTTCGACCTCAACGAGCCACACGACGGCCCCGATGACCGGGTCCGCGAGACGGACATCTTTATCATCGACAACCGCCGCCCCATGCAGCCGACGAGCGAGGCGCCGCTGTCCTATCCGTACTTTTTCGACGGCGAGGTCCACCCGCGCTACGGCATCTTCGACAAGCTCCAGTTCATCATGGTGCCGCAGACCGCGATCCCGAAGGTCGGAACGAACTTCTTCATGTTCCAGGAGGTTGACCCCGCCGACCGCCCCGACGGCGTGGATGACACCGTGCATAGCTGGGGCCACGGCCTGTGGGGGATCACCCAAGAGACGGTTGACCTCGAGGCGTTCCTCGACGCGGTTCAACCGTTCAGCCAGGCGCAGGTCCACACGGCGATCTGGGCCTACGGCGGCTTCATCTTCCAAGAAGCGCCCACGGACGCGAACGGCGACAAGCAATTCAACTCGCAGGACGACTTCGTCCACTCCTGGGGCCACGCGCCCTGGGACGGCGACGTGCAGCACTTTGTCGATCAGACGGAGAAGTGGGGGAGCGATCTCTGGCAGATCACCCCGGGGTCAACGTGACCTGGACGATGAAAGCTAGGTGACTTATGGACGCACAACTCGTGGCGATTCCGCTCTGGGACGAGGTTCCTGGCGAATCCGAGGTGCCGCCGGGCACCCGCCAGGCGGTCAACGCCAAGGCGATGGACGCGATTCAGGGCAACGCCGGTTGGGGCTGGGCGCTGTTCTACCTCAACGAGATCGAGAGCGACCTGGCGTCGCTGTTCTCCCGGCAAGTGTTCACCGTCTCGCGCGACGGGCTGAACTTTCCCGACGTGGGCGGGCCGGTCGGCAAGCGCTACATCGGCGGCTCCACCGCCGAGGCGTACTACTTCGAGAACGGGGCAGACGGGATTCTGCGCATCGGCTCGGCGCTCGTCGTGCGGACGGACGTCGAGGTCGTCGTCCCGTTCTCGTCGCCGGGCACAGACGACACGGACACGGCCTCCATGTCGCTGCGCTACGAGGTTCACGAACCGGGCGACGTACCGGGGTCGAACATCGTCAGCGGCGCCTCGCTTCAACCGGCCGACGTTTCAGTAGCCAATGAGATCACGACGGCCAACTTCGCGATCTCGCTCGACAGCGCGGACGTCGGCAAGCGGCTGTGGATCGAAGTGCAGTTCAACGGGACGGACTCGGGCTGGACGCTGGCGAGCCTTGACGTTCCCCGACTGGAGGTGCGCTGATGCCGCCGACGGTCGATAAAGACTTTCAGTGGGTGTTCGGCGAGCCGGGGCAGAGCCGCCCCAGCGCCGACCAGTACGCTCACAAGCAGATCTTCGTTCGCTTCGACGGCGATGGCATCCTGCAGGACATCGCCCAGTGCATGGAGCAGGACAACGGCACGAAGCGCTGGGTGCTCTGGCGCGAGGGCAAGGACTGGGACGCCGGATACAAGACGAACCGCCCCGACACGCCGACGACGTCCGAGGGCATCGTCATCGACCCCTTCATCTATCACGCCGTCGACGCGGGCGAGGTGCACGTCTACTTCGACGGGACCTGGTTCATTATCAGCGGCGGCGAGGGCTCGGCGACGGTCGGTAAGCACAACCTCAACCCCGACGTCCCGCAGCTCGCGACGCCGAGCGACGCGCCCTCGGCGGCCGTCAACACCACGAACGGCAACCTGAGCGGCGACTACCGCTACGCCTACACGTTCGGCGGCGACTTCGGCGAGACCGACGTTTCACCCGTCTCTGGGACGGTCAGCCCGTCCTCGGAGCAGGTCGACGTCTCGGGCATCGACGTGGGGCCGAGCGGAACGTCCTTCCGTCGCCTCTACCGCCAGAAGTGGGACGGCTCGACCTGGGGCAACCTCGAACTCGTCACCGAGATCGCTGACAACACGACGACGACCTACACCGACAACGAGGCGGACGGAGACCTCGGTGGCAATCCCCCGAGCAGCAACAACTCCAACGCCCACGTCGGCACGGTCTCCTGGACGCCGCACGTCACGAACAAACCGACCGTCGCCAGCCGCGCCCACGACAGCCAGTCGAATAACTACCCGGTCGAGTTCAAGGACGTCTCTTCCAAGTTCACCATTCGGGGACCAGGCGGCACCGAGGATTGGGATTCTCAGAACAACGAGTACGACATTACC
>JAHEOA010000042.1 GCA_018609825.1 Candidatus Bipolaricaulota bacterium
CCGGGCCTGGAGAAGCTCATCAAGGCCGGCTATGGTGTGCTGGACCTCGTGACGTTCTACACCACCGACGGCCCCGAGGCCCGCGCCTGGACGGTGCCCGACGGCACCCCCGTTAGAGAGGCCGCCGGGAAGATCCACAGTGATTTCCAAGAGCGCTTCGTGCAGGCCGAGGTCATCCACGTCGACACGTTGTTGGAACACCAGTCCTGGTCAAGTCTTCGCGATTCGGGCCTGTTAAGACGAGAAGGCGAAAAGTACGTCGTCCAGGACGGCGACGTGATCCACTTCGTGGCCGGCAAGTAGGCCGATGACGGCCCCCATCATCCAACTCGGCGCGGAAGGCGTTCTCGCCGAATCAGACCGTCGACGGCTCCGCGAGACGGTCGCGTCCGGCGGCCTGATCGTGTTCCCCACGGACACCATCTACGGCTTGGGCTGCGACGCGTTCAACGGCGAGGCCATTGAGCGCATCTATCGTCTAAAGGATCGACCGTCGGATCAGCCGCTGTCCGTGCATCTTCCCATCACCGCGGCGCTTGAGCGATACGCCGAGATGGAGGGCACGCAGCGCGCGCGGATCGAGCGGCTGCTGCCCGGTCCCTACACCGTCATCTTGGTAGCGTCGTCCGAGGCGCCGCCCCGATGCGTGAGCGCCGACGGGAAGATCGGGCTGCGCGTGCCGGAGGGCTCGGCGTATCGGGCCGTGGCCGAGGCGGCGGACCGCCCGCTTGTGGGCACAAGCGTCAACCGGTCGGGGCAACCGTCGCTGAACGACATCGAGGGCATTCAGGAACAGTTTGGCGACGACGTCGACCTGATCGTGGCGACCGATGCACCGTTGAGCGGTGCAGGGTCCGCGGTCATCGATTTGACCGTAGAGCCGCCGGTGGCGTTGCGGGGGAAGCTCCCGCCCGACTGGTGAGGCGGATGGAAGACGCGCAATTGCAGATCGTGAACACTCGCCATAGCATCGAAACCAGACCGCTCAACGCGGAATTCAAGGAGGTCGAATATGGTTCCGCAATCGCCCTGGATCTGGGTCTTGCTGGCTGTCGGCGTGGCGCTCTCCGCCTGGGCGCTGGTCACCTCGACCCCGGTCACGCAGTCGGAGTCCGAGATGGATTCGCCGCACGGCGTGGAGGTCATGACCAACACCGAGGCGTTCCGGCCGCTCGGCGACCACGCGGTGCAGGCCGAGACCGTCAACTATTCTCAGAACACGTCCGGCTATCTCGCCCGACCCGCCGGCGATGGTTCATATCCCGGCGTCGTGATGATCCACGAGTGGTGGGGCCTCAACGACAACATCAAGCGCATGGCCGAAATCCTCGCCACGCACGGCTACACGGTCCTGGCCGTGGACCTCTACAACGGCGAGGTTGCCACCGAGCCGAGCCGCGCGCAAGAGCTCTCCAGCAACCTGGATCAACAGCAGGCCATTGCCAACATGCAGGCCGCCGTGGATCACCTGCGGGATCAGGAGGATGCTTCCCAGGTGGCCTCGCTCGGCTGGTGCTTCGGCGGGGGGCAGTCGCTGCAGCTGGCGCTGAGCGACGTGTCGCTGGCCGGCACCGTCATCTACTACGGCAGTCTGGTCACGGAAGCGTCTGGGCTGGAGACGATCGACTGGCCCGTGTTGGGGATCTTCGGCGAGCAGGATCAGGTCGTGCCGGTGGATTCGGTCGAGTCGTTCAAGGCAACGCTCGATAATCTGGGGATCTCGAACGAGGTCTACGTCTATCCGGGCGCCGGGCACGCGTTCGCCAACCCATCCGGCGACAGCTTCGCGCCGGAGGCGGCGGCCGACGCCTGGACGAAGACGCTCAATTTCCTGCAAACGCACCTGAAATCGGGATCCTGACGGTCATCCCGACAGACGCGACGTCGGCGTAGGGGGCGACGGACGCGTCGCCCCCTACTGCTTAGCGATAATCTTCAGGGTTCACGCGACCGCGGATTGAGTCGCCGGCAAGGAAGCGTTGGACGTTCTCGGCGGCCTGGCGCAGGGCGTCGACGAGGAAGCCGGGGACGAACGGGGTGTTGTGCGGCGAACCCAACACATTGGGCAGCTCCAGAATCGGCGTCTCCGTGCGGAACTCGCCGTGGCTGCGCGGCTCGGTCCACCAGGTATCGATCCCGGCCATGAACTCGGGATGATTTTCTAAATGCTCGTAGAGGGCGTGTTCGTCGACGATGGCGCCGCGCGCGACGTTGATCAGAATGGCATCGTCCTTCATCCAGCCCAGCTCGCGCTCGCCGATCAGCCCTTCGGTCTCTACGGTCAAGGGCAGCGAAATGACGACCACATCGGAAGTGCGCAGGACGCGCCCCAGATCGTCCAGGGTGCCAATGAAGTCGACGGGCTCGTCCGTCGCGCCCCGGCGATTGATGGCCTGGATGTCCATGTCGAGCCCGCGCATCAGGCGGGCCGTCTCGCGGCCGATCCCGCCGAAGCCGACAATCCCACACGTACCCCCTCGTAACGAGACGTTGAGGTCGCGCTGGTTGAAGTCGCCCTGCTTCAGCTTGTCGTGGTTGATGTGGAGCCGTTTGGCCAATGACAGGGCCATGGCCATCGTGTGCTCGGCCATCGGCTCGGCATAAGCCCCCACGTTGCTGGCGACGGCGAGCGACTCCGGAAGTTGGTCGTAAGGCACGTGGCTGGCGCCGGCGGAGGCGAGCTGCAGGAGTCGCGCGTTCTCCAACAGCGGCACTTCCTCGTCCCGGATCTCCCGGGGAAAGTTGAAGGAGAGGACGACGTCGGCAGCGCGCACCCAGTCGGCCCGCTCGCTCTTGCCCGCGTCCTCGAGAAAGCGGACCTCGGTCGCATCCTCGTCGAACGTGTCGTAAAGCAGCTCGCGTTCGCCCGGATCGGTGCGGAACGTGGCGAGAATTCGGGTCGCGGTCAAGATCGGATCCCTCGATGGAACGGTCAGATCGAGCGACGGTAGCGCTCGTAGCGATCCTCGATCTCGGCGATGGAGTCTCCCCCCATTTTGTCCAAAAACGCGTCCGCTAGGGTCAAGGCGAGGATGTGTTCGCCCACCACGGACGCCGGCGGCACGGCCGTGACGTCGGAGCGCTCGATGTGCGCATCGGTCCGTTCTTTGCTGTGGATGTCCACCGAGTCGAGCGGACGCATCAGGGTCGACAGCGGCTTCATCGCGACCCGGACGACGATGGGCTCGCCCGTGGAGGTGCCGCCCTCGATGCCCCCAGAGCCCTCCGTCTGGCGGTAATAGCCGTGCTCAGTGTCATGGTAGATCTCGTCGTGGACGTCCGAGCCCCAGTTCTCGGCAGCGCCGAAGCCCGTGCCGATCTCCACGCCCTTCTGGGCCTGAATGCTCATCATGGCCTGGGCGATCTGAGCGTCCAGCTTGCGGTCCCAGTGGACGTGGCTGCCCAATCCCGGCGGCACGCCGCGGGCGACGATCTCGAAGACGCCGCCGACGGTGTTGCGTTCCGTCTGGGCCTGGTCGATGCGGGCGATCATCGTCTCCTCAGCGCTCTTGTCGAGCGCGCGAACGGGGGACGCATCGGCGTCCGCGCTGAGGGTTTGCATGTCCTCGTAATCCGTTCCCTGGACCTCGCTGACGCCGTCCAGAATCCGCACGACATGGCTGCCGATCGTGATGCCGAAGTGCTCCAACAGCTGTCGGGCGATCGCGGCGATGGCCACGCGCGTGGCCGTTTCGCGGGCGCTGGCCCGCTCGAGGACGTTGCGGATGTCCGTCTGTTGGTACTTGATCGCGCCGGCCAGATCGGCATGACCGGGACGCGGGACGGTCACGGGCTTCTTCTGCTCCGGAGGATCCCAGACCGCCATGCGCTCCTGCCAGTTCTTCCAGTCGCGGTTCCAGAGCACGAGTGCAATGGGACTGCCCAGCGTCGTGCCGTGCCGGACGCCCGCCAGGACCTCGGCCTGATCCTTTTCGATCTGTTGCCGATAGCCGCGCCCATGCCCGCCCTGGCGGCGCGTCAGTTGGCGGTTGATTTCGTCGCGATCGAGCGACAGGCCGGCGGGCATCCCTTCCAGAATGCCCGCCAACGCCTGCCCGTGAGATTCGCCAGCGGTGAGATAGCGGAGCCGACCCATAGTCTCCCACTATGGCGAGGGGGTCGGCGCCGTGTCAACACGCGCGGATCGGCGATTCAGGTATTCGCGGACCGTCTTGGTCTCGACCTGCCAGATCGTCCAGGTCTTGGTGTGCCGGAAGCCCATGTCGTAGTTGATCGCGAGCATGGGGCCGTTGGAGGCCGCGTTGCCCGTGCGCACGCGCTCGACGCGGGGGCGCTCGGCAAGGACCTTCTCCATCATCGCCGCCTTGAGCCAGCGGCCCAGGCCGTGCCCGCGATGCTCGGGGAAGACGCCCGTGTCGCCCTGATAGAGGATCGTCGGCTCGTGCGGGCTCCAGAAGACCTCCGTGTAGCCGGCGAACGCGCCCGTCGGCTGATGCTCGGCGTAGAGCGTCCAGCGCTCCACGTCCCGGGCCCGCATGGAGGCCTCGATCTGGCGGAGCTGCTCCGGCGTCCGGGTCATGTCCTCCAGCTCGAGGTCGTCCTTCGGCGCGGTGTTCATCACCTCGTGCAGCTTGGCGATGGCCGCGATCCGATCCTCGGGATACGGGCCCTCCCAGAGCCCGAGCGCGTAGTCGCGCGCCTTCGTTTGGCCCTTCTCGATCCACGCCCGCAAGAGGGCCGGATCCAGATCGTTCAGATGGAGCTCGTTGGTGCGGGCCTCGATGCCGAGGCGGGCGCCCAGTCGGTTCGCGAACGCCTCGCCTGCCGGGATGTTGGTGTCGGTGCCGCCGATCATCAGCCGGCGGTTCTTGCGCTCGGCGACGTCGACGGCAAGCGACAACAGCTCCGTGCCGAGGCCCTGGTTGCGCCACGCGGGCAGCACTTCGACCTCAACGTCGGCCAGATGCTGGTTGTCCTCGGTGCGCCAGACGTCGGCGATGGCCATGCCGATGATGTCGTGGGTGTGCCGGGCCGCCCAGGCCGCCCGCTCGACGAACTCAGGAAGCGCGCGCCAGCGGCCGACGGTGTCTTTGAAAGGCTTGGGCGGATCGTGGGGCCAGTACTCGGCGCGCATGCGGTTCGTGAACGCGTGCACGGCCTGCAGTTCACGCTCATGGGCGGTCTGGCCGTCAAAAGGTTCGATCGTCCATCGATGTGTGGGCATGATGCACCTCTTCATCTCGTCTCAGTTCTGCTCGGCGTTGCGCACGCCAAGGCTTCCGTTGGGGACGTCCGTCCGTTCGACCAGGCCGTGGCCGATCCGGATCAGCGTTCGGCCTATTCCCTGGAGCAGTCGGTCTCGCCAGGATCGCGTCTTGAGCAATCCCAACTGCCGGTCGATCTCGGCCTCGCGAAGCAGCACGCTCGGCTGCTTCGGCGGCTTCCGGTGCGGAAGTTGCGTCATGAGCATGTTGAGATGCGACCACAAGGTTGTTCCCTTTCGTCAGTCCTTCTCGGCTGTCGTCGGCCGTTCGTGGGTTTGGGTTGTCAGCGACGGTTGGCGTCCGTGGATCCACGCGCCCGGGCCTCGGCGACGGTCGACCGAGGACGGTCCGTTCGCGAGACGCGCGGCCGACGCGCGGGGCGCGAACGGGGAGGCGCCTCAAATGCGACAGTGGGATGTCAGCGTCACAGGACGTGGGCCTCCACCGCGTGGATCGATGGGCAACGTCGTACCCTGGAGGCCCGCGGATGGGTTAAGCGAGGGCCTCAGGGCGGACGCTCGCGGAAATCCAAATGTTGAACACCAGGTCCACCCCTTTCGGCACGCCGGGAGCGTGGGAAGTGAGATCGAATTTAGCACAACCTCGTCTGGAAGTCAAGACCGGGATTGCGTCTACCGCTTGGGTTTTGGGCGGGCGGTCGCCTATCCTGGGATCCGTCAGACCGTTGAGAAACCGGCATCCAAAGGAGGTTCCCCATGCGCGCTGTTCGCGTTCATCAACACGGCGGGCCGGACGCCCTGACGGTCGAGAACGTTGACCTGCCTGAGCCGGGGCCGGGGGAGGCCCGCGTTCGCCTGGAAGCCGGCGGCGTCAACTTCATCGACGTCTACCATCGGACGGGCCAGTATTCGCTGGAGGTGCCCGCAACGCTCGGCGTGGAAGGGGCCGGCATCGTCGACGCCGTCGGGCCGGACGTTGCGGACGTTCAAACGGGGAATCGCGTGGCGTACGCCATGCAGATCGGCTCATACGCCGAGCATGCCATCGTGCCCGCTTGGAAGCTTGTCCCCGTCCCCAAGGGGGTCGAAACGCGCCAAGCCGCGGCACTGATGCTGCAGGGCATGACGGCGCACTATCTCACGCATGACACCTACCCGCTTTCGTCGGGCGAGACGGCGCTCGTCTACGCGGCGGCCGGCGGCGTCGGCCAACTGTTGGCGCAACTGTGCAGGCACAAGGGCGCCCGCGTCATCGGCGTGACATCCACGGACGAGAAGGCCGAGATCGCTCGCCGAGCGGGGGCCGACGACGTCATTCGCTACCCCGACGGAGACATCGAGGCCGAAGTGAAGCGCCTCACCGACGATCGGGGCGTCGACGTCGTCTACGAGTCCGTGGGGCGCGCCACGTTCGAGGCCAGCCTCAACTGCCTCAAGCCGCGCGGCTATTGTGTGTTGTATGGACAAGCGAGCGGGGCCGTCGAGCCGCTCGACCCGCAGGTGCTCAACGCGAAGGGCTCGCTGTTTCTGACGCGGCCGAGCCTCGGCCACTACGCCATGAGCCGTGACGAGATCCGGGGCCGAACCGACGACCTCTTCGAATGGGTCCGCCAAGGGCAGCTGGCCGTCAACGTGGATCGCGAGTTCGCGCTCGCCGAGGCGGCCGACGCCCATCGCTATCTCGAAGGGCGCCAATCCAAGGGCAAGCTGCTGCTGATCCCCGGCTGAGCTCGGCCGGACGGATGAACTCCCCAGCGGCGCCGCGCCACGGGACGCTGCCCGAAATAAGATAATCAGATAGTGTTAGCTTATACTCTGCTTAAGGACACCCTTGACGGGTCGCTTCAGGTCGTGCTAAGGTCGTTCACATGTCTGATATTCAAGTCAACGTACAGCAAATTGGGGGAACGCCCACCTCACAGGGCTTCGCTCGCGACCATCGAGTCCTGGTCGATCGCCCCCCCGCCAAAGGCGGCGCCGATCGCGGTCCGCTCGGGGGCGAGCTGATGCTGTTGTCGCTGGGAGGCTGCTATATGAGCACCCTGGTCGCGGCCGCCCGAGCCCGAGAGCTTAACCCCACCGACCTGCAGGTCACCGTCGAGGCCGACGTCGGCGGTAACCCCCAACAGTTCCAGAACGCCACCATGACCGTCCGCGGCGGGACGACCGACGAGGCGACGTTGCAGAAGGCAATCGAGATCGCAGAGCGGAGCTGCCTCGTGACGAACACCCTGAAGGGCAGCATGGACATCGCGGTGCGCCGTGCTGCCCCGGAGGAGACCCAATAACAACGCCAAGGGGGTGATCCCGCCAAGCGTCCCGCCAGAGTCGCCACGACGACGCCACTCATGCGCAAAAACTCTTCATTAGGGGGCGATAGACGTGCGTGAGCAACAACCGTCGTCCATCTCCCGGCGTTCGTTCCTGAAAGCAACCGGTGCAGGCGCGATTGCCACCGGCCTGGCCACCGTCGCGCCGTTCCGCGTCTGGGGCCAGGGGCAGCTCTCGCTGCTGATGTGGAGCCACTTCGTGCCGCGCCACGACGAGTGGTTCGACAACGAGTACGTGCCCGCCTGGGGCGAGGAGAACGGGGTCGACGTCACCGTCGATCACATCAACGTCGGCGATGTCCCGTCCACGATCGCGTCCGAGCTTTCGGCCGGCAGCGGCCACGACATTCAAGAGTACATCGCGCCGCTTCCGCAGCATGAGCCCTCCGTCCATGACCTCTCCGACGTGATCGACGAGTTGGAGAGCCGCCATGGCCCGATGCTCGACCTGACCAAGAAAGCTTCCGTGAACCCGTTCACGGGCAAGGCCTTCGCCTTCTCGCACGGCTTCGTCATCGACCCGATCAACTATCGCCAAAGCCTCTGGGAGGCCGTCGACAAGCCTGAAGGGCCGCG
>JAHEOA010000043.1 GCA_018609825.1 Candidatus Bipolaricaulota bacterium
ACACGTCTCTGGCAAATTCGCGTATGTCGCGGCTTTTGAGTCAGACGCGCTGACGGTGGTCGATATCTCCGATCCCTCGAGTCCGAGCATCACCGGCACAGTCTCGTCTGCGGCAGATCTGGGCGGAGCACACGCCGTCCACGTCTCAGGGAAATTCGCGTATGTCGCGGCTTCTGCGTCAAACGCGCTGACGGTGGTCGACCTAACCGGGCTGGATGTCCCGACCGCCTCAGTCGGCAACATCCAAACAGGCTCACTTGATGTTGCTGATGAGGCGACTGCCGACAATCTGCTGGTCCGCAGCGGGCTCTATGTAGGTCCACTGGGCATCTATAGCGGTGGACCGGCGAGCGTATTGGATACTCTACACGTTGCGAGTGATATTACGACGAATGGCGATCTCATTCTGGATGACGGCTCCGGCAACACGGCTTCACAACAGTTCAGCTTCCACGGCTCGATAGCTGACGCGGGCAAAGTCGCCCTCAATGACGTGAGTGGTCTCGTAGTCGTGATTGATGAGACCAATGGAGCCGTCGGCACGTTCGTGTTCGACACGGTCAACAACGAAGTGCAGGAAGGGACCGATCCCAGTGGTGACTTCACGACCACCGAGGACAACGACACGACCATCAATGTGTATTGGGATGGAGGAAACAACCAGTTCGAATTGAACAACGAGACTGGTGGAACGATTGATGTGAAGGTGCTGTACTTCGCAGCATAGGAGGCTCAACCGTGCCGATCGAAAGTGATAATCCGACGATTGTGCCCGAACAGACCTACGATCTCTGGTTCATCAAACGAATCGAGATCGTGGCAGCGCCTGATGGGAGGATCAGCCGGCGGATCCATTGGTTCCGTGGCCGAGATACCGGTGAGAAATTGACAGGCGAGGGAGGCAATCCCCTTCTCGACCATCACGGCAACGAGAAGACGCGCCTCGAGCTGCTGCCAGCATCCAGGGCCGAAGCGAACACCGCGGATCTTGAAGCGCTGGCTCGTGAACAGGCAGATCAAGGTGATACAAGTGTGCGCGATATGATCGACAGCCTGCTGGGTCTCGAGGCCAAGATCAACAAGGCACGCGGAGTCATTGACTGAGATGCCCAAGCGCAAGAAGACGCTCCGACTGGCCCGCATCCATGAGACGTTCGGAGGCGGGAATCCCAACGACCCCGGTCCGATGGGACGGCTTCGTCCCCAGCCAACGCCGCCGAGCTACACGCGGCTCATTCGCGGCAATGCAGGACGGCTGTGGCCTGAGTACCAGGCGATCGAGGAGGGGCGGATCCGCATGCTCCGGCGCTGGTGCGGATATGCAGACGACGGCTCGGATCAGCCCGACGGGGGCATCCAGCTGCCCGAGCACCGACACAGGCCGTTCCTCACAGAGCTCGGCAAATGGCTCGCCGAGACGACGGAGGTCGAAATCGAGGAGATGAGCTTCGAGGGGCTGCCCGACGATGTGCGGATCTCCGATACGGATCTCGACGTCCTCTCGTACATGTTCCACGACGTCGAAGATCCGGACGACCCCGACAGCGAAGAAGGAAGCAGGAGCCAGGAGGCAGACGGCACGGAACACCAATAGATGCCCGAAAACGTCAACAAACCAAAGTGGCTCACGGACCGGCGGCTCGCCATCGTATCGGTCGCCGCGTCTGTGGCGATCGTCGTCGTCACCATCGTGACTTCGTTGATCGGGTCGGCGGCGAAAGACGCCCGAATTCGCAAGGAGGTCGACCTGCAGGCCAAGAAGATCGACAAGATCGATCAGAAGGTCGAGAACATCCGGACGGATCTGAGGGAGTTTCGCAACGTTCTCACCAAGCGCTTGTCGAGGCTCGAGGCGATGTTGAAGTACAAGCTCGAAAGCGAAGGTCCATGAAAGTCGCAGCACTCGCAGCGGCCGTTTTGGCGACATTGATCGGCGGCGTCGTCATGGCCTGGCTCAAGTGGGTCTCGGAGGCGACGCGAGAGAATCGGGAGAAGATCGTCCGCGCCGAGACCAAGCTCGACGAGCGGACCACGGGTCCCATCACGACAGTCGAGGTTCAAGGAGGCACTCCTGGCCAAAAAGAAAACACCCAACAAAGGAAAGCGCCAAGCCGATAAGGAGGCCCGGCAGCGAGCATTTCTGAAGGCGTTCATCGCGAGTGGCACCCTGAGCGGCGCCGCCGAGGCCAGCGGTGTCCACCGGTCGCGCCATTACGAGTGGCTTCAAGAAGAGACCGAGTACGCGGCCGCGTTTGCCGACGCTGAAACCGAGGCGTTCGAGCAAATGGAGACCGAGGCTCGGCGCCGTGCCGTCGAGGGCGAGTTCGAGTGGATCTACGACAAGAACGGCAACCCGATCTATAGGCCGGATTCGCAGGAGCCCGATTACCGCTACGTGAAGTCGGATCGTCTGCTGATGTTCTTGTTGCAAGGGCACCAGCACGGCCGCAAGTACGCTCAGAAGCACGATGTGCAGCACAGCGCCGACGATCCGTCGAAGAAGGTGCTCGATGAGCTCACCAGCGCCATCCAAGGACTCGGAGAAGAGGCCGTCCGGCAAGCACAGTCTGAGTCATCCCGATCTGTGGGAGGATCCGATCACGGGGATGCAGGTACCCAAGGAGATGGGAGCGAACGTCCGGTATCGGACGATGATCCGGGAGAAAGCGGAGAGTGACCCGCAGGTCCGCGCGCTGTTTTGGCGGTGCTGCCAAGCTTCGCCGCTCTTTTGGCTCAATACTTTCTGCTACACGTACCGGCTTCGCGCGGTCTTGCCGAACGGCCAGACCATCAGCACGGACGGCGGCCAGTATTACGCCCTGCCCAACGGCCGCGACGGGGAGGCGATCACTACCAAGCGGCTCGATATCGCACAGGAGTGGCTGCGACGCGGCTGGGAGACGGACTTCGCCCCGGCTCACATCCCGTGGATCACGTGGCCGATCCAGGACACGGCGGTCTCGGAGCTGATCGACGCGATGGAGCAGGGGCGCGACTTGCTGATCGACAAAAGCCGGGATATGGGCGCCTCGTGGCTCAATGTGGCGGTGCTGCACCACCAGTGGCAGTTCCAGCCCGATTCCCACTTCCTTGAGATCAGCCGCGTCGAGGAGCTCGTGGATCGACCCGGGAATCCGAAGACGCTGTTCTACAAACACGACTATCTGAACCGATATCAGCCCGAATGGCTCCTGCCGGCGGAGCGATCGGATCTTCAGCGCGGTGGGCGGTTCCGTCGCCACATGCAGCTGGAGAACCCCGCGAACCGATCCACGATCGTCGGCGAGGCGACCACGGAGGCCGTCGGGCAGGCCGACCGCCGGAAGGCGGCGCTCTGCGACGAGTTTGCGAGAGCCCAGCACGGCTACGCGATGATCACGGCTCTCGCCGATACCACGTCTTGCCGGATCTTCAACTCGACGCCGAACGGTCTCGGCACCGCCTTTTCGCATGTCCGCTTCAGCGGCCAGTGCCGCGTCGTCGTGATGCACTGGTCGGATCATCCGGAGAAGGGGATCGGACGTTCCCTTGAGGCCGACGCCTATGGCGTGCAGCGGTGGACTTCGCCCTGGTACCGGCGGGAGTGCGAGCGGAGAGCGAGCCGTCGCGAGATCGCCGAGAACCTCGATATCGACCACCTGGGGGCCGGGGCGATGTTCTACGACGCCCCCGTCCTCGTCAGACACCAGCACACCTACGTCTCCGAGCCGCGGCGTCAGCTGGAGGTCGATTTCGAGACCCGGGACCCCGAGCAGGTGCATCAGGCCGTCAAACAGCGGGATCTCAGTCGGATCGTGCTCAACGAGCGGTACGACGGGCCCCTCAAGCTCTGGGCGAAACTCGATGAGGATCTACG
>JAHEOA010000044.1 GCA_018609825.1 Candidatus Bipolaricaulota bacterium
CACCGACAGCGACGGCTCCGACGGCTGGTCCACGAGCTGGGACACCACGACCGTGGGCGACGGCGACCACACGGTCACGGCCGAGGCGACCGACACGGCCGGCCAGACCGCCAGCGACAGCATCACCGTCACTGTGGACAACGCCACCGACGGCGGCAACGCCCCAGCGGTCGACAGCCTAAGCCTGAGCGAGGACAACGCCGGTGGCAGCCCGCACGCCGACTTCGACGCGTCCTGGTCCGTCTCCGACAGCGACGGCGACCTCGACACCGTCGAGCTCACCCTCACCGACCTCGACGACGGCGAGACCGAGGACACGGCGACGATCGACGTCAGCGGCGGCACAGCCTCCGGCACGACCGACCTCCGGGCCAAGCAGGAGGAGAACTCCGGCCACGAGTACGAGGTGGAGCTGGTCGTGACTGACGGCAACGGCAACACGGCATCCGACACGGCCACCGAGGTCGAGGACGGCTCCTGATCGAACGATCCGCACGAGCCCAAACGTCAAGGACGGGGAGCGGCCCACTCCGCTCCCCGTCGCTCTTTCCGGAGCCCGAGCTCATCGATTGCATGCCGCCGGCGCTGATCCGAGCATGGGCATGAGGGATCATCATGCGTAAGCCATTGACGGGTCTGGCCACAGTCGGGCTGTTGATCGTCGCGCTGGCCTGCGGGAACGGCGCCGAGGGTCTGACCGCCAAACAGGAGGAAGGAGCCACCGTGCCGGATCTCGAGCTGACGAGCGCGGCGTTTGCGGACGGCGAGTTGATACCACAAAAGTTTACCTGCGACGGCGAGGGCATCTCGCCCCCGTTGGCTTGGGAGCACGTTCCGGACGGCACGACGAGCTTCGCACTCCTCGTGGAGGATCCCGACGCCCCCAGCGGAACATTCGATCACTGGCTGCTCTACAACCTTCCGGCCGATATCACGGCGCTTTCGGAGGGCGTGCCGACGGACAAAGCCCTCCACGACGGGGCTCTCCAAGGCACGAACGACTTCGGGGAGATCGGCTATGGCGGGCCTTGCCCGCCGTCAGGGCCGGCCCATCGCTACGTGTTCACGCTCAAGGCCCTCAGCGACAGACTGGACGCTCAGGCCGGTCTGAGAAAGTCGGAACTTCTGGACGCCATCGACAACCAGGTCGAGGTCCTGGACGAAGCGGCGCTGACGGGCGAGTACGCGCGTTAGCCCACCAGCGGGGCCGCCTCGCCCCAGCGGCCGTCGAAGACGATCTCGTCGAGGGCCATCCGCGTCCGGGGCTTGCGCTCGCGCTCCGCGAGCGCCTCGGGCAGCTCGTCCGGCTCGCCCGGATAGCCGAGCGCCATGGCCGCCACCGGCTCGAAGCCTTCGGGAATCGCATACGCCTCGCGGGTCGCTTCGCGCTCGAAGCCGGCCATCTGGTGGACATAGAGTCCGTGATCGAGCGCCTGCAGCACCAGCTGCGACGTAGCGAGGCCGACGTCGTGGAAGGCGTGCCGATTGGCTTGGGCCGGATCGTCACCGAAATACGTTTTGGCGACCGAGATCAGCAACACGGGGGACTTCTGGGCCCACGTCTGGTTGCCCTCCTTGAGACAACGGAGCATCCGCTCGAACGCATCCGTATTCTCTCGCCGGGCGATGATGAACCGCCAGGGCTGCTCGTTGAACGACGAGGGCGCCCAGCGGGCGGCCTCCAGCACGCTGAGCAAGGTCTCGCGCTCCACGGGCTGATCGGAGAAGGCGCGCGGACTCCAGCGATGGCGGAACAGCTCGTGGATCGGGTACAGCGTGTCAGCGGGCTTGTCCATGGGAAACCTCCTGATCGTCTTGCGGTGTGGACGAACGACCTCGAGAGCCGACGCAAGCGGGGTCACGACGCGGCTCTCGCCCGAAGCCGTGAGCCCGCCCTTCGGTTGTGCTAGAATTCTAGGCGATCGGCGAGAGCCTCTCCACCATGAGCCATCAGGACGCTGGCCCCCTCGACCCCCTCAGCCGACGCGCCAGCCTGGGCGCCGACCTGTTGCTCTTGGGCGTGGCCGCCATCTGGGGCTGGACCTTCGTGCTCGTCAAGGAAGGGGTGAGCGAGGTCGGCCCGTTCACGTTCCTGTTTTACCGCTTCGGCATCGCCTTCGTCCTCTTGGCGTTGCTGTTCCGGCGTGACCTTCGGGACGTTCCGCGGTCGGCTTGGCGTGAGGGCGCGCTCATTGGCCTGGCGCTTTTCGGCGGCTACTGGCTCCAGACGTGGGGGCTGGTCTACACGGCCGCGACGAAGAGCGCCTTCATCACGGGGCTGAGCGTCGTGCTCGTGCCGCTGTTGGGCGCCACGTTGCTGCGCGAGCGCATCAGCGGCGCGGCCTGGTTGGGCGCGGTGGTCTCGGCTGTCGGGCTCGGCCTGATCGTCTTCGGCACGCGCGTCGGCTTCGCCACGTTCAACGTCGGGGACGGGCTGACGTTCCTGTGCGCCATCTCGTTCGCGACGCAGATCCTGCTCGTGAGCCACTACACCCGACCGAGCAACTATCTGCCGATTCTGGTGGCCCAGATCGGGGTCGTCGCGGCCCTGAGCGGGGTCGGCTGGCTGACCGTCGAAGGGGCCGCCTGGACGAGCTCCTGGACGGCCTGGAAGGGGATTCTCATCACGGCCGTGTTGGCGACGGCGTTGGCCTACTGGCTTCAGAACCGGTTCCAACCGTATTCGACGGCCGCCCGCGCCGCCATCATCTACACGGGCGAGCCCGTCTTCGCCGGCGTCTTCGGCGTGGCGCTTTTGGGGGAGCGGCTCAGCAGCGGCCAGTGGCTCGGCGCAGGGTTGATCCTCGCGGCGATGGTGTTGGCCCAATGGCCCACGATCCGGCGCATCTCGCGCCACGCCTAGGCCGAGTCACGACCCGAGCCGTACGGCCAGCGCTGCCAATGCCGCCAGCGCGGCGCCCAGAAACGGCCCGCCGAACCAGGACAGCGCCAGCTTGGTCACCAGCGGCCGGTTGACCGTCTGGGCCCCCTTGACGGTCCCGACGCCGACGACGCCGCCGACAACGGCTTGCGAGGCCGAGATGGGCACGCCGATCACGGAGTAGACGTGCAGCACCAACGCCTGGGCGATCAACACCATCAGGCCGCCGAACGACGTCAACCGCGTGATGCGGCGTCCGACGGTGTCGATGACGCGGCGACTGCCCGTGATCATCCCGAGCGCAATGCCGACGCCGCCGAGCAACGGACCCAGTTGCGGCCCGACGACGCCTGCGTCGACGTAGGCGCCGATGACGTTGGCCGCGTTGTTCGCGCCCAGCGCATAGGCGCCGTAGGCGCCAAAGACGACGAATCCGCCTGCAATGAGCCGATCGTAGCTGCGCAGGTCCAGCAGACGAGGCTGCAGGTAGCGTCGGGCGACACGATAGAGGGCATACGCGGCGACGGCCGCTCCCAGGGGCGCGAGCGTCCAGGCGATCAACAGTCGGACGAGCGTACCCCCGTCGATGCCGCTCAACCCGGTCTGGACCAACGTCACGCCAACGAGCGCCCCGACGACGGTCTGCGTGACGGATATGGGGAAACCCCGGTAGAGGAAGCCGCTCACGGCCAGGGCCGACGCCAGGCTGAGGGCCGCGGCCGTCAACGGCGTCACCATGGCGAGCGACCGATAGGTCGTCACGCCGGCCCCGCCCTGTAGCGTCGCGCCCAGCACGACGAACAGCGCCGCGATCCCCGCGATCGTGCGAAAGCGCACGCGCCCGGTCGTCACGGCGGGTCCGAAGACGTTGGCCGCGTCGTTTCCGCCGAGCGTCCAGCCGAGCAGCAGGGCCGGCAGGAGGATCAGCGCCGTCGCAAGCACCTACAGGCGCCTCCGAGCGACAGCCAATTCCAGAAGATCGGACACGTCCTCGCCCTGATCAGAAATGTCAGTCAGGATCATCAAGAGCTCCCGAATCTGGGTCTTACGGGCCAGCTCGATGTTCAGATCGAAGGCCTTGCGCACCGCCTCCCGTTCAAGCCCGTCGATCTCGTGCTCCAGCTCCTCCACGCGCCGCGTGTGCTCGGGAACTTGGTCGAGTTTCTCGAACAGGAGCTTGAGCGCCTGTCGAAGCTCGTCGATGAGCTCGTTGGTCAGCGCGTTGATCTCGGCAATGGCGGGCTGAACTTCGGACGGGATCTCGACCCGCTGCAGGAGCACGAAGTCGAGCAGCGCCTCGCCCCGGTCGGCCAGCTTGTCGACGTGCTCGATGAAGTCCCACAGGTCTTGGAGGGACTCCGGCAGCAGCGCGCCCTTCAGCAATAGCGATTCCACCTGACGCCGGACGTCGTCGGCCTCGCCCTCGAGTTGACCGGCCCGTTGGGCCACCTCGTCTGCCCGGGCGGTATCGTCGTCCAGGTGATAGCCGATGGACTCCGCGCAGGCCTCCAGCGTCTGTTCCACAAGACTAAAGTGTTGGAAGATGAGCTTTTCAACTTCCTGTGATCGCCACCACACGTCGCATCACCCATCGTAGGGTAGCGGGGGGCTGCCGTCGAGGCCAATCGACGGCTGGGATCGGCCCACGACAGGGCGATCGGGCCTGTCGGTACTTGCCCAGTGATCTCTGCCCGGGTCGCCGTCCAGGTGAGCGGATGACCGGGCTCAACCATGATCACTGCTCATGGACCCCTATCAGGGCCATCGGAGTCGGGTTGTCGGCCCGCGCGGCAGCTGGGACGAGCCCGCAACACCCGTTCCTGCGGGATGAGATCGGTCATTCCAAAAGACGATTTTCTTGTCTAGAATTGACGTCGGAAGCACAAGGAGACGATCCGAATGAGCACGCACGACAGACGCCGGATCGACGTGGGCGAGCTGGACGGGCTCTTCGGTGCGCTGAAGCACCGGGGGTATACGCTCGTCGGGCCGACGATCCGCGATGGCGCGATCGTCTATGAGGAGCTGTCGAGCGCGTCCGATCTGCCGGCGGGTTGGACCGACGAGCAGGACGGGGGAACGTATCGGCTGCGCGAGCGGAACGACGCGGCCCGGTTCGGCTACACCCTGGGGCCACACGCCTGGAAGCGCTATCTCTTCCCGCCGAGTTTGGCGCTCTGGCGCGCCCATCGGGACGGCAACGGCGGGTTCCACATCGACCCGACGCGATCGGAGCCCCCGGCTTACGCCTTGATCGGCGTTCGCCCCTGCGAACTGCACGCGATGGGCATCCAGGATCAGGTCTTCATCCACACGGGCGAGCCGGACCCCGATTACGCCCAACGCCGCGAGCGGGCGTTCCTCGTGGCCGTGAACTGCACCGAGCCCGGCGGAACTTGTTTCTGCGCGTCCATGGCGACCGGCCCGA
>JAHEOA010000045.1 GCA_018609825.1 Candidatus Bipolaricaulota bacterium
CCGACGCCACGGCGGCCCCCGTCAAGACCGTGATGGCGATGAGCAAGACGCGCTTGATGCGCTCGGGCGAGATGCCCAGATGGCGCGCGCCCTCGTCGCCGAGCGCCAGGGCGTTCAGATCGCGGGAGAACGCCCAAACGACCACGGAGCTGACCAGGACGACGGGCAGCAGCCAGACCAGGTGCTCCCAGCGCGCCCGACCCAGTCCGCCCATGATCCAGAAGACGATCTCCGCCATCTGGCGCCCGCTCAGCACGACCAGGAAGCTCGTGAACGCGGAAAACAGCGCCGAAAGCGCGACGCCGGCCAGAATCAACGTCGTCGCGGAGGCCCCGCGGCGGGCGGCCAGCTGATAGACCGTCACCACCGCGAGGGCTCCGCCGACGAAGGACCCAATGGGCAGCGCCGCGCCGCCGAGATCGCCATAGAGACCGAGCACGATGACGAGCGCGGCGCCGGCGCTGGCGCCGCTGGCGACCCCGAGCAGGTAGGGGCTCGCCAGCGGATTGCGGAAAATGCCCTGCATGACGCCGCCGGAGACGGCCAAGGCCATGCCGACCAGCCCGGCGGCGATCGCGCGCGGCAGCCGAAGGTCGCCGACGATGCGCGCGTGCGTGGCGAGCGACTCGCTCACGTCGCCAACGCCGAGCCGCGCAAGCAGGATCTCGAGCGTGTCGCGCAGCGGAACGGTCACCGGGCCGATGGCCACCGCGACGACGAGCACCGCGAGCGTGAGGGCGGCCATGAGGGGCAACACGGCCCCGCCGTTCGGCCGCCGAACGCCCGTCGGCTCCCTCGTCGTCGCGCGCCGACCCGTCGCTTCGATGGTCAGTCATCCCCTTCTTCGGCGTCGCCGAACGCGTCCGGATGCAGTTTCGTCGCGATCTGTCGCAGCGCGTCGGCCACGCGCGTCGAGGTGATCGTGCTGGCGGGAATGCCGAAGACCTGGTCATTGGCGATGGCCGAGACGTCCGACAAGCGCTCGTTGCTCATGAGCTGCTCAATCTGGCTTGGGTCGGTGAAGATCACTTCCGGATCGCGGGCCACGATCGTCTCCAGGCTCACTTGGGAGACGCCACTGACGTCGGCGAAGACGTTCTCCGCACCGGCGCGGGCCAACAGCTTGCCCTGCATCGAGTCCGATCCGCCGGCAAACGGCGGGCCGTCGGACGAGGCGAACAGGAACGCGGCCCGCGGGCGCTCCAGGGTCAAGATGCGGCTCTCGATCTCGGCGATCTCCGCGCCGATCTGGCCCACGAGCAGCTCAGCGTCCACGGATCGATCCATGACAAGGCCGATGGTTCGGATCATGTCGAAAATCGCCGGCACGCTGGAGATGAACTGCCGCGGCGTGACGACCGTCAGCCCGGCCGACTCCAGTCGATCGCGCACGTCGCGGATCGCCCCGAAGACGACGTCGGGCTCCAGCTCGACGATGCGCTCCACGTTGGGGCTCGGGAACGACGGCCCGATGCGCTCGACGTCCTCGACCTCGGGCGGGTTGTTGGGCGACTCGGTGACCCCGACCAAGGTATCGATGGCACCGATGTCGACGAGGATCTCCGTGTAGAGCGGCGTCGCTGCGACGACGACGCGCTCCGGCGTCTCGTCGATGACGATCTCCTCGCCGCGGTCGTCGACGACCACGACGTTGGTGTCCGCGGCGCCGTCGTTGGCGAAGCCGCCCAGGGCGAGCACGCCCAGGACGAGCGCAAGGCCGAGCCATCGGGTGAACGAACGTTCCATCATTTGTGATCAGCTCCTTGCTGAGTTGTTGGGTCAGGGGGAATCAGCTCCACGATCACGCGCCAGAGCGCTCGCTGAGCCACCCGCGGCGTCGCGCCGAACGTGACGATCAGGCCCGTGCCCGTGCGGCCGCGCGTGACCTCGTCAATGTGGGCGGCGTCTTGGGCATCGCGGTCGGCCAACGGCCGATCGTCGTCGACCAGCGCCCACGTCCCGCCTCGCTTGACCAGCAACAGCGCGCCCGGCGCGCCCTCTCGGACGGCCGAATCGCGAAGCCGCAGCGTCGTGGGCAGATCGGCCTCGGCGCTGTCGACCAGCGCCGCCGCCTGATGGCCGCCGAGCGTCAGCCCATCGAGCGCGATCTCCGGCACGAGCGACACGCGCTCCACGACCGGCCCGAAGACCTCCAAGCCGGTCGCCGTCAGGCTTGTGCCCGCCTTTTCCATCTTGACGTAGCCCGCGTCGCGCAGCTTGTTGAGATGCGTCCGCACGGTGCTTTCGGTGACGCCCGTCCGCTGGACGATCGTGCGGCGCCCGAGCGCCCGGCCATCGAGCGCGTGGGCGATCTGATATGCCGTCGGCAGATGCCCGAGATCCGACACGGAACCCCCTGTCCTTGTGGTGGGATAGTATATCCCATCGACTCCGAAATCCATACTACTTGATCGGGATCGCCGACGTCAATGAGCGAGGTCATCTCGATGGATGACCCCGCTCATGCGGAAGGGGCGGTGTCGCTACGAGCTGAACGCGTCGATCAGGCGCCGTCGCCCATGAACGGGTACGGCCAGTCGCGGGCCGGGACGCGGGTCTCCTTGATCGAGCGTGGGTTCATGAAGCGAATGAGATGGGTCCAGAAGCCCGTCTTGTCGTTGGTGCCTGAGTGCCGCGCGCCGCCGAAGGGCTGACGGCCGGGAATGGAACCGGTCGGCTTGTCGTTGATGTAGAAGTTGCCGGCGGCGTACTTCAACTTGCGCTTGGCCGTCTCGATGGCCGTGCGGTCACGGGCAAAGACGGCGCCCGTGAGCCCGTACGTCGACGTCGTGTCGCACAGCTCCAGGGCTTCCTCGTACTCGTCGTCGGGATAGACGTAGAGCGTCAACACGGGTCCGAAGATCTCGTCGGCCATCAGCTTGCCCTTCGGGTTGTGAGCGCGAATGACGGTCGGTTGGACGAACCAGCCCTCCGTGCGGTCGTAGTCGCCGCCGCAGATGATCTCGTAGTCGTCGGGATTCGACTTGGCCTCCTCGATGTAGCCGGTGACCTTCTCGAACGCGGCCTCGTCGATGACCGCGCCCATGAAGTTGCTCAGGTCCTCCGTCGGCCCCGTCGTGACCTTCGGAACCTCCTGTTGGAGATAATCCCGGAAGTCGGGCCAGTGGCTGTCCGGGACGTACATCCGCGAGGCGGCGGAGCACTTCTGCCCCTGGTAGCCGAACGCGCCGCGGATCGTGCTGGCGCCGTACTCGGCCAACGACGCCGACGGGTGGACGAAGATGAAATCCTTGCCGCCGGTCTCGCCGACGATGCGCGGGAAGTTACGGTAGTTGGCCATGTTCTCGCCGATCACCCGCCAGACGTGGATCAGCGTGTCGTAACTGCCGGTGAAACTGAGGCCCGCCAAATCGGGATGATTCAAGACGACGCCGCTGTGCTTGCTGGAGAAGGGGACGAAGTTGATCACGCCGGGCGGCAGGCCGGCCTCCATGAGGATCTCCATGGTCTTGTAGTTGATGTGCAGCACCGACCGCGAGGGCTTCCAGAGGGCCACGTTGCCGACGATCGCGGGCGCCGAGGGGATGTTGCCGCCGATGGCCAGGAAGTTGAACGGGGGCAGGCCGAGCACGAAGCCCTCGAGCGGGCGCCATTCGATCCGGTTGAACTCGCCCGGGATGTGCTTGGGCTGCTCGTCCAGGATCTGCTTCATGTAATACGCGTTGAAGCGCCAGAAGTCGACCAACTCGCCGAGGTCGATCTCGGCCTCAAGAGGGTTCTTGGACTGGTTGAGCATCGAGGCGGCGATCAGCTCGGTGCGTCGCGGCCCCGCGGCGAGGTCGGCCGCTCGGTAGAAGACCGCCGCCCGGTCATAGGGATCGAGCTCCTCCCAGGCTTCCTTGGCCGTCAGGGCCGAGTCGATCGCCCGGGTCAGCTCGGCTTCGCCGGCCTGATGGGAGCGGGCCAAAAGCATGTCGTGGTCGTGCGGCGAGCGGAGCTCGAAGACGTCGTCGGTCTTGACGGGCTCGCCGTCGATGATGAGCGGGATCTCGACGGTCTCTTGCTTCTGTCGGTCCAGCTCCTCAAGCAGGGCATCGCGCTCGGGCGTGCCGGGCGCGTAAGCGACCGCTTTGTCCATCTCGTTCTCAGGCATGTCGGGGATCCAGGTCGTGGCCATGAACGGCTCACCTCCGGAAGCGAGATTAACAGATCGCCCAATCCCGAGCAATGCCGGAAATCATCCCGAAATTGACGCCTTTCATCGGGCAACCTAGGATGGCCTCGTACGCATGGCCGAGCTTCACATTCGCCCCGACGAGACGACCGTTCAATTGGATACGGACGAGACGATCCTTGACGCTTCACTGCGAGCGGGGGTGCCGCACACCCACGTCTGCGGCGGCCAAGCCCGTTGTTCGACGTGCCGGGTGTTGGTGCTCCACGGCCTCGAGTGTTGCCCGCCGCGCACCGAGCGCGAGGCCGAGATTGCGGACGATCTCAATTTCGGGCCGGAGGTCCGCCTCGCCTGTCAGACGGTCCCGACGTGCGATGTCACCGTCCGGCGTCTGGTATTGGACCCGATCGACACCGAGCTGGCGGATCAACTGAGATCAAAAAGCCCATCGGAAGCCGTCGGCCAGGAGCGCGAGATCGCCGTGCTGTTTGCCGATCTGCGTGACTTCACGTCGTTCTCCGAGCGGCTGCTGCCCTACGACGTCATCCATCTTCTCAACCGCTATCTCTACGAGATGAGCCGGGCGATTCGACGGCACGATGGACGGATCGCCTCGCTGACCGGCGACGGCCTCATGGCGATCTTCGGCGTCTATGATCCGACCACGGCCGTGGATCGGGCAGTGTCCGCCGCGCTGGCTATGCAGGCGGAACTGAACCAGCTGAACCCGTACGTCGCGGCCCTCTTCGATCAGGCGCTTCGCATGGGGATCGGGGTCCATTACGGCTCGGCGATCGTGGGCGCGCTCGGCGTCGGCGAGGAGCGAACCATGACGGCCATCGGCGACACGGTCAACACGGCCAGCCGCATCGAGCAGGCCACCAAGGGGTTAAACGCGGGGATCCTGATCTCGGAGCCGGCTTATCGCCAACTGACGCTCGACGTCCGCACGGAACGCCACACGGGCGTCCGGCTGCCGGGTAAGGGCGGTGGGCATGTGCTTGTCGAGATCCCGACGGAGTCCGTCGGCGACCCGTGAAGTAAGCGCCGACTACTCGCTCAGCGTCTGATTGGTCTGGCTGAGGCGTCGGGCGAGCTCGCCGTGCATCGCCAGCGCGATGTCCGGGTGGTTGTGGATCAGGCTGCGCAGGTCCCAACGCGTGATGAGCAGACAGGTGGTGACCTCCCGCGCCACGACGTCGGCCGTGCGCTGCGAGTTCTCCAGCAAAAGCGCCATCTCGCCGAAGTAGTCGCCTTGGCCGAGCTCGGCCAGGGACTGGCCGCCCTTGCGGACCTCGACGCGGCCGTCCAGGATGAGGTAGAAGCCGATGCCCTCCTGACCCTCTTCGACGATGGTGTCATCCGCTTGGAACGTCTTCTGCTTGGCCGTCTTGACCATGGAGTCGATCTGATCGTCGGACAGGTTGGCAAACAACGGCGTCTGTTTCAGAAACTGCGCGGCGTCAGTGGTGGCCATGTGGCTCGCCCCTTTCCCACGGGTCTGTTGAACGCCCTAGGATATCGCAGGGATCGGCCGAAGGGCAACTCAAAACTCCACATTGGGAACCTCGCGTACCGCTGCGTCCTCGACCTCGAAGTACTCACGCGCTTGGAAGCCGAACCCTTGTGCCACCAACACGGAGGGGAACGTCTCCAGCCGGTTGTTCAGGTTCCGGACGTTGGCGTTGTAGACGCGCCGGGCCGTCTGGATGCGGTCTTCCGTATGGGATAGCTCCTCCTGTAGTTGCAGAAAGTTTTCATTGGCTTTGAGGTCCGGATAGCTCTCCGCCAGCGCAAACAGCTGGCGCAATCCCTGCACGAGCACGTTCTCGTCCTGGGCTTGGGATTCGGGTGAACCGGTCGACGCCATCGCCCGGTTGCGGGCCTCGATAACCTCGTTGAGCGTCTCGCGCTCGTGAGTTGCATAGCCCTTGACGGTCTCGACGAGGTTGGGGATCAGGTTGTAGCGGCGTTTCAGCTCCGTGTCGATGTCGGCCCAGGACTCTTCACAGACGTTGACCGCGCGGATCAGCCCGTTGTAGAGCAGCGCGGTCCAGATCCCGAAGACAATCACCAGACCGATCAGGATGTAGAGGGCGGTCATGTCGCTGCCTTCGTCTGTTGAGCCACCACGTAGTCCGGCAGTCGATCGAGCAGCCCCGTGATGACGTCGGCAGCCGCCGCGTAGTCCTCGCTTGAGAACCGCGAGTCGCGGAAGGCGATGACGTGGTGGCCATCCATTTCGATGGAAAATCGCGGCGAGTCGAGCAGGTACTCCATCGTCCGTTGGTGGAGCACGTCGAAGGCCCAGCGTTGATCGGGGGCCTTGACGTAGAACTCGCGGCTGAACTCGCTCCACTCGAAGTCGATGTCGTCGAAGCCGACGATCTCGGTGAGCCGATCGAAGAAGCCCTCGGGGCGGATGAACAGGGGCTCCAAGGGCATCTCGCTCTCCAATACGAGAGCCGAAAAGTGGTGATGGTGCGTCTGCCGACGGCCCTTGGAATCGGTCGAGTAGGTCTCGTAGTGGTAGTCGAACCCGTGCATCGGGCGGTCTTTCCACTGGCCCATGAGATGGTTGTAGCCGTAGCGCTTGGAACCCTTGTGCAGACAGCCGAACGCCGCATATCGTCCATCGAGCGAGCCGTCCCGCGAACGATCGAACTGGAATCCGTTCGCTTTGGCCCAGGACTGCAGCTCCTTGCGGCGCTGGGCGTTGCGATAGTGTTGCCAGATCATCAGGCCGACGATGGCGGCCCCGATCAGCACGAAGATAAGCGTCTGGTTGTCCATGGACGGCTCCTCGTTCTCTTTGCTCCGAGATGCCTCTGATTGTCGACGACGGTCGTGGCGCTGTCAAACCGATTTGAGTCGGTTCCAGCGCTCGTCTATAATCGCGGGGAATCTCAAGAGCATTCCTGGTTCACTCCAATTATCCGACAGAGCTCAGCGACTGGCTCTGACCTGGGGAGGGTAAGCGATACGCAATGGAAAACTCGCAGCTCGTGACGTGGCTGGCCGTGGGGGCCGGCCTGGCCGCGCTCGTCTACGGCATCGCGCTGACGGTCTACGTCCTGCGCCTGCCGAAGGGCTCAGAGAGGATGCAGGAGATCGCCGCCGCGATTCAGGAAGGGGCATCGGCGTATCTCAACCGCCAGTACTCGATCATCGGCATTGTCGCCGTCGTGATCTTCGTCGTCATCTGGGGGGCGCTCAACTTGATGACGGCGATCGGCTTCCTGATCGGCGCGGCGGCGTCGGCGTTGGCCGGCTACATCGGCATGCACGTGGCCGTCCGGACCAACGTCCGGAC
>JAHEOA010000046.1 GCA_018609825.1 Candidatus Bipolaricaulota bacterium
AACGCGTTTGGGGTGGCCGGCGGCAACTCGAGCGACGCGGAGGAACGCCAGCGCGGCACGAACCCGCTCGACTTCGACTCCGACAACGACCTGATCGACGACGGCGTCGAGGTGGCCTATGTCTGCGAAGTGCCCCAGTTGGTCGCCACGGACAACGATGGGGATGGCCTCACCGACGAGGACCCGCTCGATGGCGTCGACAACGACGGCGACGGGCGGATCGACGAGGACCCGGAGGACTTCACCTTCATCACGGTGACGAACTTGAGTCCGCTGGCGCGCGACTCCGACTCCGACGGCTTCATTGACGGCCTGGAGAACTTGAACTTGAACGACTCGTTCGAGCGCGACAGCGAGAGGAACCCGTGCGCGTCGCCGCCCATTCCGATCGTGGTCCCGATCATCAACCAACCCGCTGACACCGACGGCGACGGCTTCTCCGACGAGGACGAGCGAGCCGCGGGCACTGACCTCAACGACCCGCTCAGCGCCCCGACGGCGTTCGCCGCCGACCTCGACCTGGACGGGATCGAGGACGACCGGCTCTGGCTGGAGGACCCCACGGGCGACGGAATCGCGGACACGGTGGCATTGGACATCAACTCCAACGTCCAGGTCGACATCCGAATTGAAGTCATCGACCCCCGCGATTACCGGATGGGGGACTTCAACGAGGACGGCACGGCAGACGATTGCCGCTACACGATCGTCTACGCCATGGCGAACCAGCGCGGACTGCAACCGCGGATCGTGCTGCACGTCTTTGATCTCGGCTGTGACCTGGCCGTCGACCGCGTGAGCGTCGAACGGGCCCGATAAGCGAACGCCGCTGTTCCAGCTCACGGTGACCGAGGGCCGAGCACCACGCTCGGCCCTCGTTGCCTATAAGACTCGCGCGGCGCCCCACTGTCTCGTGGACCAGGGACATCTGGGACCTGCATCACAGACCGGCGTCTCCGCTCGATCTAACCTGGGGCCGTCATGGCACGGACACGGCGGGGCGTCACGGCCATCATCGCGCTGTTGCTCTGTCTGAGTTTCCACGGAGCCGGGCTCGGCAACGTCACGGGACAGACGACGACCGCGAGCGACCGTGTGCCGCTCAAGGAGAATTGGCGCATGTATTCGGCGCGGGGGGCCGTGGGCTTCAGCGTTCACCAATGCGACGACAGTGCGCTCGCTCGGCGGGTGCCGAGCGCCGCCCAGGCGGCCGCCGGGGCCTGGAACCGCGCGGCGGGGCGCCGGCTCATCTCCGTGCGGCTGACCGGCTGCGAGGCCCCCTCGTTTCAGGATCGGCGCAACGCGATCTACGTGGTGAACGCGCTCGAGGGCCAGCGGCTCGGATCGCATCTGAGCCTCATGAGCGGCCGCAACGGCCGGCTGCTCGAGCACGACATCCAGCTGTCTCGAACCCGCCTGACGGACGACGTCCGAGGCGCTCCGGACGGCGGTCGCTCGACCGTTTACAACGTCATCCTCCACGAGATGGGGCACGCGCTCGGCCTCGGCCACGTCGCCGCCCTGCCGGACAACTGCGGGATGAGCGTCATGCGCGAGCGGTTCTGTGAGATGGGGGCCCGCCAAGCGCCGACCTCCGACGACGTGACGGCGCTGCGCCGCGTTTATCAGATGGCCGCCCCCGCCGACGATCGCTCCGCATCCGCCCGGGACGACGATTCGCTGGCGCAATACGACGCCAACGGCAACGACCGCATCGACGACGCCGAGTTCATGGATATTCTCGACATTTGGGTGCAGGGCGGAGTGAGCACGCCGACGTTCAATCGCCTTCTCGAAGCTTGGACGCAACGGGCCCGACTTCGAACATCCGACGCTTCCGCGCCACGACGTTCGGTCCAGGTCTTCGACCTGGACGGCCGACCGGTTCTGACCCAAGCGTGTTCCCCCCAGGCACTGGCGCAAGTGCGGGACCGGCTCGGTCGGCACGCAAGCGGACCGCAGACGTACGTGCTGCGGATCCGTGACTGCCCCAGTGGGGCGACCTCCACCCGAGTCATCGCGATCTCGCCCCACTGATGCGGAAACGACCCCGGCCCGAGGGGGCACCCTCGGGCCGGGGGCTTTCTGTCACACGCCGCTGTCCCGTTCGGTGCTCCGACCGAGCGGGCGTTACCGAAGAAGAACGAGCTTGCGAACGTCGGTGCGCACGGCCTGGCCGTGAGCATTGGCCATGCGGACGACGTAGAAGTAGACGCCGTTGGCCATCCGTTGGCCGGCGTCGCTCGTCTTGGCCCACGCGAGCTGGCCATGCGACGACGATCCACGGAAGACGCGCTCTCCGCCCGCGTTGAAGACCTCCACGTCCAGCGACGTGACGTCGGGGCTCTGGGTTGCGAACACGATCCGGTCGCCCTGTGCGGAAACCGTCAGGGCGTCCGTCGTGAGGGGCTCGGCGATCGCGCTCGTCACTCGGGTCCCGGCGATCCAGGCGTCCATGAGCGCGAACAGCTCCTGGTCGCTCGTCAGTTCATTCACCCAGCGGTCGAGCGCGTCCAGGAACTCGGCGTCGTCGATGACGCCGTTGCCGTTGGCGTCGTGCTGAGCCAAGCCAGGCTCACTCGGGGCCGGCGTGCTCGTCGTCGGCACTTGGCGCGGCGTCGACGGCTCGCCCCCCGTCAGTTGATACGTCTGCACGATCGGGTCGGAGGTGTCGCCGTCCCGATTGAGGTCCTCGTTCGTCCAGCGCTCCCAGCGATACGACGACAGCGTCCCCTGATAAATGTCGGGCTCGGTGCCAAGTTGCCCCGTGTTGAGGATCCGGTCGGCGTCCATGTCGTAGACACGAAGGACCGAACCGACGATTCGACCGTCCCCGTTCAAGTCGCGATCGACGGTGGCTTCGTCCGTGGCGAAGGCCACACGATTGTTGTGGAGCACGGGGTAGCGGCCGATCGCGCCCGTGTTGACCGTCTGCCCCGTCGACAGATCGTGAACGCGGACCACGCTCACGCCGTCGGTCGTGCCGTTGCCGTTCAGGTCCTGGCCGGCGTCGCTCTCGAGGGTCGCCAGGGCGACCTTGGTGCCATCGATGCTCGGGTGCGAGCCCACGACGCCCGTGTCCTGAACGGTCTGGGTGGCCGTGTTGTAGATGCGCAGCGTCGGCGTCGAGCCGGCGCGGTACGCGATGCGGTTCCCGTGGACGACCGGCTCCGTGCCCTGGATCTCGGGATCGATCGATTCCCCCGTCGTCAGATCCAGGTAGCGAATCCAGCCGGCGGCCTCGTAGGCCACGGTCGAGCCGTGCACGGACGGGTGCCTTCCCTGCACGCCGAGGTCGCGCGCCGTCCGCTCGGCCACGTCGTAAGCGACGAGTTGGCCCTCGCCGCTCGCGAACACGAGCGTGTCCTCGTCGAGATCGACGTCGGCGTGGCGGTCGGAGACCGACAGCCCCGTGTTGACGATCTCGCCGGTGCTGAGATCCCGGAAGCGGAGCACGCTGCCGCGCATCCGGCCGTCATCGTCGAGATCCTGGCCCATCGCGGGCTCGGGCGTGGGGAAGACCTGGATTTGGCCGAAGATCGGCGGGTCGCCGCCGACGTCCTCTTCCTCGGGACAGCCGTCGTCCATGGTCGGCGCCGGCTCGGTGGGGCAGACGTCGTCCCGGTCGGTCAGGCCGTCGTCGTCGGTGTCGGGGTTGGTGGGATCCGTCCCCTGATCGACCTCGTCGCCGTCGTCGACGCCGTCGAAGTCGCTGTCCGGGTTGGTCGGATCGGTCCCCTCGTCCACCTCGTCGCCGTCGTTGAGGCCGTCGTCGTCCGTGTCCGGATCGTTCGGGTCCGTGCCGTGGTCGTCCTCGTCGTCGTTCGGCAGTCCGTCATCGTCGTCGTCGCCGGTGTCCGGCGGCTCGGTCACCTGCAGGGAGCCGTCCTGGACGTCCACGCAGACGCAGTTGTTGTTGGACAGCGTCAGGTCCAACGACGTCTGGCCGGCGTTGTTGCCGACCGACTCCACGACCAGGCGGGCCAGCACGCCGTTGCGGACGCCCTGGTCCTCGCCGACGAACTGGAAGAAGTTGAGCACGCCCCGCTGGTTGGCGTCGGTCAGCGTCTCCGTCCGTTGGGGATCGGTGAAGGGCGCGTCGCCCGGGCGCACCTGGACCACGCGCATGACGCTGGTGTCGAAGTCCAAGCGCAGGTGGTAGTTCCAGACCCCCGGCTCGTCGACGTTGCTCACCCGCACCGCAAGCTGCGCCTGCTCGTCGGGCGCCACGGTGGCGGACTCGATGGTCAACAGCCCGTTGGTTGCCTGCTGGGGCGAGACGGCCCCGAAGTGCGCGAGCGCTGAGCCCAGCAGGGATTCGACGTCAATCTCCTCGGACGGGGGTGCGGCCTCGGCGACGGCCGGCCCGCCCCAGCCGATCCCGAGAACGAGCAAGAACGCCAGTGCAAACACTGGCAAGTGGTGTTGTCGCGGCATCGTTCCTCCTTGGTAAGTTCCGAATCCACCGAATGATGGCACATTTCGCACTGACTGACAAGAAGGCGGGAGGCGGCCAAGGCGACGGCGCCGGCGATGCTGGGTTGCAGCCGGCTTGTCCCGGCCCATCTCCCGGCTTACAATCTCGGCTCTCATGGCACGGTTCGCGGACACGATCCTGATCAATGGGCGCCTCTGGTCGCCCGAGCCGCTGCCGTCCGGCGCCGACGCGCTGGCCGTCATCGACGGGCGTATCGCCGCGATCGGCAGCTCCGCCCACGTTCAGACCTGGGCGAACGCGACCACCGAGGTCATCGACCTGGCCGACCGGACGCTGATGCCCGGCTTCATCGACGCCCACACGCATCTGGTCACCGACGGACTCCAAGCGTCCGGGCTCCATCTGGATCTGTCGGGGACGTCGTCGCTCGACGACGTCCTGGATCGCGTCCATGAAGCCGTTCAATCGCGCGAATCGGGCAAGTGGATCCGCGGCCGTGGCTGGGACGAGAGCCGCTGGGCCGACGGGCGCTACCTCACACGGGCGGATCTCGATGCGGTCGCGCCCGAGCATCCCGTGGCGCTCAGTCGCGTGGACGGGCACCTGTTGGCCGTCAACTCCCGGGCACTGGAGACGATCGACGTCGGGGAGGACGCGAGCACGGTGGACCGAGACCGAGGGCTGCTGCGCGAGGCGGCGGCCTGGGCGTTTCTGGACGCGATCCCGCTCACTGACGACGAGATCGAGACGGCCATCCGAGCTGGCGTTGACAAGGCCCACTCGCTCGGAATCACGGGCGTCCACGACATCGTCGACGCCGATCGCGTTCGGGGCTATCGCCGACTGCATCGCCAAGGAGCACTGGAGCTGCGCGTTCGACTCAACCCGCTGGTCCGCTATCTGGACGAACTGGCCACGCTCGGGCTCGGCTCGGAGTTCGGCGGCGAGTGGCTGCAACTGGGCGCGATCAAGCTCTTCACGGACGGATCGCTCGGGGCGCGCAACGCGGCGCTGTTCGAGCCCTACACCGACGACGCATCGACATTGGGCGAGCTGAACTACGAGCCGTCCGAGCTCCATCAGCTCGTGGAGCAGGCCCACAACGCGGGCTTCCAGGTGATGCTGCACGCCATCGGCGATCGGGCCATCGAGGCGGCGCTGAGCGCCCTGGAGTCAACTGGCGTCACGCCCGACGATCGGGCCCGCATCGAGCATTTGGAGATGCCGACCGACGATCAGCTCCGGCGCATGGCAGACCGCGCCATTGTGGCGTCCATGCAGCCCAACTTCCTGCAGTGGAGCGGCCCAGACGGGATGTACGTCCAGCGGCTCGGCGCCGAGCGCGACGCGCGGATCGATCCCCATCAGGGGGTGTTGGACGCTGGC
>JAHEOA010000047.1 GCA_018609825.1 Candidatus Bipolaricaulota bacterium
CCACGTCGCTGTCGTTGGCAGCCACGTCCACGGTGACCGGGGTGTCCTCCTCGGTCGTGGCCGAGTCGTCGTTGGCGACCGGGGCGTCATTGACCGCGTTGACCGTCACGGTGACGGTCGCGGTGGCGCAATCGCCGTCGGCGTCGCAGATCTCGTAGGTAAACGTGTCGGTGCCGTTGAAGTCCGGGTCGGGGGTGTAGTCCACGGTGCCGTCGGCGTTGACGCTGACCGAGCCGTTGCTGGGTTCGCTGGTGACCGTCACGGTGCTCGGGTCCAGGTTGCCGTCGAGGTCAGCGTCGTTGGCCGGCACGTCGATCGTGACCGGGGTGTCCTCGTCGGTCGTGGCCGAGTCGTCGTCGGCGACCGGGGCCTCGTTGACCGGCTCGACGGTGATCGTCACGGTCGCCGTGTCGCATTCGCCGCTGGCGTCGCAGACGGTGTAGGTGAAGGTGTCGGTGCCGTTGAAGTCGGGGTCGGGCGTGTAGCTGACCGTGCCATCATCGGTGATCGTGACGGTGCCGTTCTCGGGCTGGGTGATGCTGTCGACCGTCAGATCGTCTCCGTCCACGTCGAAGTCGTTCGCCGTGATGTCGACGTCGGTGGATTGGTCCTCGAGCGTGGATTGGACGTCGTCTTCAGCGCTCGGCGGATCGTTGACGGCGTTGACCGTGACCGTGACGGTCGCCGTGTCGCAAAAGCCGTCCGCGTCGCAGACGATATAGGTAAAAATGTCGGTTCCGGAAAAGTCCTCGTCGGGAATGTAGGTCACGGTGCCGTCGGGATTGATCTCGACGGTCCCATTGGCCGGTTGGGTCACCGTCTCCACGGTGAGGTCGTCGCCGTCCGGGTCGCTGTCGTTGGTCAATATCGGAATGCGAACGGGGACGTCCTCGTCGGTAACGTCCGAGTCATTCTCGGCTTCCGGCGGTATGCCGGTCGCCGCGGACGGTTCGGCCGGCAGCGGGTCCAAGCGCTCTTGATCGCCCGTTGGGAGCGGACAACCGGCAAGCAGGGATTCGCGGTCGTTGAGAACACAGGTGCGATAGTCTTCCGTCTCGCCGTACGGGAATCGACCTTCGCCGTTCCAGCCTTGGCCTCCCGATCGCGAGGGGACAAAGCGGCTCTCGTCCACGGGCGTGGTGCTCACGGTAAAGCGGACCCACAGGTCGCCGCTTTGGGGAGCGCTTTCGAACGCGGGCAGTTGTATCAGCCCGGAAAATCCCGGTTCCAACCGATACGGGGCCTCATGGAGCGCCAGGTTCTGCACCGACCATTCGGGGACTTGCGGTTGACCTACGGATTGACCGCAGCTCGAAGCGCCCGACCATTGGCCGTCGTGATTCCAGTCGGCCAGCATGTTGAGATAGAGCGGCTGATCCTCCGGAGCCGATTCGGGAACCGTCACCCACAGCTCCAGCGCGACACGGCTGCAGGCGACGAAGCTGCCGTTGACCCAACCATCGTCCAGATCACGATCGGTGACTCGAGCATTGCTCTCGGTGTCCACCAATTGCCCGATATACGCGCGATCGGAAGGGCTCTCATGCACAATAAACTGAGCGTCGTCGGGATAATCGAGTGTGGAGGGGAAGTTTCCCTGAGCCGCTCGAGAAACGTGCACATATTCAGCGCTCGATCCTTCCGGGGCGTCCCCGTAATCGCCCGAGGGCCCTTCGAGGGCAGGCTGCATCGCCCCCGAAACGGCCAGGCTGCTCAGAACAATGACAGCGAACAGGCCATACCGCGCGATAAATCCCATACGTGGAGAGATAATGCTAAGCCTCCTTAAGGCAGCTTTTGCTTGATAGACTTTTTTCATCTTGACATTTCTAGTTTCCGCGTCGATTTCATGTCCCGTGTGCATATCACGATCGTCAGCGTAGCGGGAAAAGCCCGCGGATGCAAGAAAACTCGATCGGGATGTCTGAGCACCCGTTTGCGGTCCCTCTTCGTGGGAAAGCCCATGTCATCGATTTCATCTCCGACGGGTATGATAACCGAATCACGACGATGATGTGCGGGTTGCCGTGCGAAAAGCGAATGGAAAACGGATGAAAATTCGATGAACGAAGATGGCGGAGCCTACTTACGACAGATCGTGGCTCGCCGGGAGGCAACAGCTGGACTTTCGGGGCCATGCGGGTCAGCACGACAATCGCGACGAAGCAGGGGCCAGACCGGTCGGTACGCCCTCGGCGCGGGGCAAGTCGCGACGCCGAGTCACAGCGCCTTTTCCAACGAGGCGCGTTGTTGAACCGCAAGCGCTTGGTCCAGCTCATGGGGGTCGATCAAGCCGGCCTCCACAGCCAACTCGCCAAAAAGCTGTCCCTGGCCAGTCTCCGACTGGCGCTGCAGAATCGCGTTCACGTCGGCCGCGCTGAGTGAGCCCATATCGACGAGAACCTCGCCGATCCGGTTATGCCTCTCGAAGTGCTGCTCGATGATGCTGAAGACGACGGCACTGCGACTCATTCGATACCGCTGGGCGGCTTGCTCAATCAAATCCACCAAGTAGCGATCCGCGTCATTGTAGTACACGGTCATCTGCATGTGATCTCCCTCCGCTTATTCAGGTTGCTCATGGGGTTATGCGACGTCGAGACCCTGGATAGCGTAGAGAAGATCGGCTCGTATTTGAATGGCGCCCCCCTGAAAACGAGATGCAAGTTTGATGAAAAGCGAATGGACGCGTCGTCGGTCGCTCAGGGGCGAGCGATCGGCTAGTTGACGTCAAGTTTGTAGCCGAATCCGCGGACGTTCAAGACGAGCTCGGGGTGGGACGGGTCGGCTTCGACCTTCTTGCGGACCAGGTTGACGTACTTGGCCACGTCCGCCGAGCTGACGTGCGGCTTATCGCGCCAGACTTCCTGGATGATCTCGTCGTGGGAGAAGACCTTGCCCGGGGAGCTGGCGAGGAGTTTGAGGAGCTCGTACTCCAGAGGGGAAAGCTGAACCGGCTGCCCTTGGACGTGAACATCCTTGTTCGCGTCGTCGATGGCGACGTCGCCGACGCGGATCACGCCGGAGCGCTCCGAGACCTGATAGCGCCGCATCACCGCCGAGATGCGCGCCTCCAGCTCGCCGAAGTCGAAGGGCTTGGTGACGTAGTCGTCCGCGCCGGTGAGCAGGCCGCGGGTCTTGTCCATCGTCTCCCCCTTGGCCGTGAGCATAATCACCGGAACGTCGCTCATCTCGCGCAGACGAGCGAGCGTCTCCCAGCCGTCCAGCGCGGGCATGCGCACGTCCAACAGCACCAGGTCGGGCCGCTCGCGCTCGAACGTGGCCAAGGCCTCCTGGCCGTTGGACGCTCGTGTGACCTCGCGCCCGCTGGCGCTCAGGAAGTGCGTCAACAGCGTCACGATGTCCGGCTCGTCGTCAACGATCAGCACGCGCATGACGGGACCATTGTAGGGCGGAACGCCCGCGGCACAAAAAGCGATCGTCTCGGCGCTAAGGGCGGGTATGGTCGCATGCCGGACGGTCGGCCGCACGGGGCAGATAGACGGTGAAGACGCTGCCCTGCCCGGAGGTACTGCACACGTCGATGCGGCCGCCGTGCGCCTCGACGGTCGTTTTCACGATGGCGAGCCCCAGCCCCGTGCCCCCGGCGTCCTGCACTACGGGGTGGGCGGCGCGATAGAAGCGCTCAAAGAGGCGCTCCTCGTCCTCAGAGGCCAGCCCGATGCCGGTGTCCCAGACCTCGACCTGGATCTCCTTGTCTCGCGGACCCCCGTTGGCGCGGATCCCGATCGCCCCGTCGGGCGTGTACTTGATCGCATTGGAGACCAGGTTGCCGAACGCCTGCGCGAGCCAGCCGGGGTCGCCTCGGACGGAGATGCCCGACTCGAGCTCCAGCCGCAGGTCGAGCCCCTTGGCCCGGGCACTGACGTCGTAGGTCTCGCCCACCTCTGCGAGCAATCTGGACAAGTCGATCACGTCCATGGCCATGGCCTCGGAGTCGGCGTCCAGGCGGTTGAAGGTGAGCAGGTCGTTGATCAGGGCAGTGAGTCGCTCGGTGTTGCGCGTCATCACCTCGAGGAACCCCTGCTGGTCGGCGTTCAGCGTGCCCGCGCTCTCGCTCAGCATCAGATCCGCGTAGCCCTTGATGGAGGTCAGCGGCGTGCGCAGCTCGTGCGAGACGGTGGAGACGAACTCGTCCTGCATGCGCTCCACCCGCTTGCGCTCGCGGATGTCGCGCTGGACCGTGGCGAAGCACATGGGCTCGGCGGTGTCGGGATCGCGCACCAGAAAGAGGTTCATGGCGACGTCTAGCGGCGCGCCCGTCCCCATGTGGCGCAGTTGCCAATCGCCTTGCCACGCGCCGTGAGCGAGCACGTGCGGGAGGATCTCATCGCGCATGCGTCGCCACATCTCCGGGGTGTGATAGTCTTGAATCTCGGTCTCGGCCACGTCAAGATCCGCCGGCATCCCCACCAGCTGGCGCCCGGCTTGATTGACGAAGAACGCCTGGCCGTCCAGCGTCGACATGCCGACGAACTCGCTGCTGTTTTCCACCAGCGAGATAAAGCGACGCCGCTCATCGGCAACCGACTTGCGCTCGAGCATGCTGCTCACCCACCGGCTCATGAGTCGCACAAACTGTCGATCGGTCTCATCGAAGGGCCGCGGGCGGGGCTCGCGCTTCAAGAAGCAGAGGGTCCCGATGTGCGCGTCGTTGACCCACAACGGCGCGCCGATGTAGCTCTCGAAGCCAAACCGTGCATAACTCGGATGCGCGCAATGGTCGGATTGGGCCATGTGCTCGATCGCCACGACGCGCTCGTCCGGTGGCCCCAGGTCCGCGTAGGTCTCATCGAGCGCATGGACATCGCCGGGCCGGAAGCCCGACCCAGGGGGATAGGCGTAGCTCACGGTGTACGTCTCGCCCTCAATGCGACTCACCAGGGCGACGTCGAGGCCAAGCTCCTCCTTGCCGACGGCGAGGGTCGCCTCGATCTGCTCCTCGATGGCATCCGTCCGGGAGGAGACTTCGTAGAGCGCACGGACTCGGCGCTCCTGGCGGGCGAGCGCGTCTTCGGCCCGCTTTCGCCGGCTGATGTCGCGGGAGACCGCGATGATTTCGTCGATGTCGCCCGTTTCCGGATTTGTCACGGTCTTCGACGTCGTCTCGAACCAGATGTAGGCCCCGTCCTTGTGTTGGATGCGATAGCGGATGGTCTCCACCGTGGGACGTTCGATGATTCCCTCGTGGGACCGGCGGATGGCCGCGAGATCGTCCGGGTGGAAGAACTCGTAGGCCGAACGTCCCGCCAGCTCGGCCGCGTCATAGCCCAGCAGCCGTTCGCAGGCGGGTGAGGCATAGCGATAGGTCCCGTCCCACGAATGGCGGGAGATCATGTCCGTAGAGTGCTCGGCCAAGAGCCGATACCAGGCCTCACTCGCCTCGAGGTCGCGGTTGGCTTGCGCCAGCTCCGCGGTGCGGGCCGCCACCTGAGCGCGCAACACCGCCGGCTGTCGGAGTCCCACGAAGACGATCCAGGCAATCAGGGAGGCGAGCGCCACCACCAGGCCGATCTCGAGCCAGAACGCCGAACCCGCCGTGCGCCACCCCGCTCGGGGCGACACCGCCAGCGTCCAGGTCGCGCCGGATACCGTCAAGTCGTGGCGCACAGGAGCGACGAAGTCGCCCTGGATCGAGCGGCTCAAGACCGTGGCAGACGTGGCGGGGTCGGGAGCGGCGTCTCGATAGCTGAGACGATGGTCGAAGCCCTGGCGGGTCAAGCCGGCCAGATCCGCTTGCTCCAAGAGCGTCTCCAGCGACAGAAGCGCGCTCACCAGGCCCCAGAGCCGTTCCCTCCCGGTGTCGTCGGGCAGAAACACCGGTTGAATCCCCATGAAGACCGTCTCACCCCGATGCGCGATGGGCCCGGACAGCACCAGGGCGCGCTGGCTCACGGAGCGTCGAACCGCGTCCGCGGTCCGATCGGATGCCATCAAATCGCTCACCAACGGGTCGACGTCGGCCGGATAGGTTGCTTGGACCTCGCCGTCGGGCGCGGCCGAAAGCTGGCGCACCGCATCGAAGCTGGCCAGCAGGTCCGCGGCCGAGGCATCGAAGTCGTCGAGGCGCTTGTTCTGGCGAATGAGGGCGGCGATCTGCTGGACCGCCCCGAGGGAGCGGTCCAGTCGTTGTTGCAGGTCATTGGTGTGAGCGTCGACGACCGACACGACGTCGGCGCGATGATCGGCGCGGCGTTGGCCCTCGAGCATCTGCACGATCGCCACCCCCGGGATGAGCACAAGCCCAACGGCGACGATCGTCAGCGCAACGCGAAGTAGCGGTCCCATGATGGCGGCATCGCTTCCACTGTACCAACCGGAGGAGGCGCTGGCTGCCCGCTTACGGCAGGCTCACGGCGAGGACGGGCAGGCGGCTACACCGCGCGGCACGCCCTGCGCGCGGATGCGCCATAACAGCTCGCCGACAGCGTTCCAGGCGAAGAGGCTTCCCTGAACCGTGGGGCCCACAGCTGAGACGGTCGTGGCATAGACGTGGCCGGAGGGGGCAACGGCCAGCTGATTGGGTCCGGTCACCTCGGCAAAGGTCGCCACACGGGTGCCGTCGGGCCGAAACCGCCAGAGCTTGTCGTTGGTGAAGTCGGACACCAGCACGTCGCCGTCGGGCAACACGGCCAGCCCGGCCGGCTTGAACGGGAGGTCGGTGTCGACGTCGACGAACGGCTCAATGAACGGTTCAGCGCGCGAGAACTCGGGACCGGTCACCCGCAGCACGCGGCCACCGGGCACCAGGGACTGCACTGGCGTGTCGATCACCAAGAGGTCGCCGGCATGTGGGCCCTCGCTGAGAAAGCCGAGCGGGCGAACGCTCAAGCTCGTCCCCGCCACCGGTCGGAGAAACTCCCTTGGCGGGATGAGGCGTTGGAGTTCCGGGTCGTCGGCGCCCTGGGGAGTCCGGAGTTCCCAGAGCCCACGGGTCGGTTGGCCGTCGGACACGGACGTGGTGCCCAAGAGGATCCGACCCGGCGAGGCCACCGCCAGGGAACTCGGTTGGAACCGCGACGCGTCCCAGCGCTTGACGGTCTCGAGGCTGCCGTCGACGCTGAGGCGCAGCAGGCGATGCGTTGCGTCGTCGATGCCTAGGCTCACCGAGCCGCCGTCCGACCCGAGTCCAACCTGAACGGATCCGTCCGGCCGTTGCAGATCGGTGACGAAGAGGCCTCCGTCCGACGCGCAAGCCAGATCGGAGGGCCCGTTCAGCGCTCGGCGAACCGTGATCGATATCTGCAGGGCCGGATCCTCGACGTTCAGGACGCGACCGTCCAGGTCGGCCCGGCCCAGCTGGCTGTAGAAGACCTGCGTGGCGGCCTCGGAGGCGACCGACGGGCTCAGCAGCGCCCATAGGGCTACGATCATCGCGAACACAAGCAATAGGCGCTCCCGTCGACGGTTGCTCGACTTAGTCGTCGGAGCCATGTCGGTTCTCCTCCCGGTGATCCTGCGCGTCAGTCAGCTCGAAGAGCCGGTTGACGCCGCACCCAATGGCCATATCGCCCGCTGAGAAGCAATGGGCGCCGGCCATCCCACCCGCCAACCTGCGTCCAGCCTCGGGACCCGAACCGGCTCGCGTCCGGCGCTGGCCAGCCATTGGACCATGGCTCGCGAAATCCATGAGTCAACTGTTACGGAAGGCGGCTTGAGAATCGATACCTAGCGGATGGAAAAATGATGGAAACGGCGAAGCGGAAGCGCTAGCGCCGCGTCGATGGGGATGGCTATGAGGGCGTCGGACCCGAACCGCAGGCCCTCCCTCGGCTCGACGGCGCGTGCATCCGGTCGCGCGTCCGCTCTCCCTCGCCTCCCGGTCGCCTACTGTGCCCGTCAGGAAGCAAGCGATCAATACGCTCTGTCGTGCCGAAACGGGGCCCGTGACCGGCGTTGCCAGCCACGGGCCCCGTCAACGTGGGTTCCGTCCACAGCTTGTTCCGACTCTTGCTCAGCCTGTGGGCTTAACGTTGGAGGTTGCTCATTCCGATGATTGCACGTTCCGCACGCTGGCCGCTTGCGCCAGGTCATCCAACTGCGGGATGAGCGCTTGGACCCGAGCCGTGGCGCCCGAGCGCGACTCGACGATGAGATCGAGCCCCGACGGCAGCTCGGTCGAACTTGAGCCCAGCTCCACGTCCACGACGGCCCGAAGACCCGATCGCGGGACGCCGCGCTCCGATGACGCTTCGGCCCAGTCGGGCGCGTTGAGGAAGCCGTAGAGCGCCGACGTCAGGTTCACGCCTTGCGGCGGCTGCGGGTCGCTCGGTTGGCTGTAGGCCGAGAAGTCAAGCGACGATGGGCTGCTGGGCAGCAGATCGAAAGGCGCCAGCGCGTCGCCGATCTCGCTGAGCATCTCGTCGGTCAGTTCCGCCTTCGGCAACAGGGGCGAGACGAGGAGCGCATACGTTCCAGCGCCCTCGGGCGTCGGCCGCAGGTTGAGCTCCCAGGTCTCGCCCGTCAGCCGCATCCAGATCATCTGGCCGTCGGCGATCAGTTGGGGCCGTTGGAAGAACTCGCGCTCGTTGGCGGGGTCGCAACTGGGGCACGGCTGGCTCCCCTTGAAGTAGGTGACGTCCGTCCCCGTCTGCACGCGCACCCAGTAGTCGGCCGACTGGGCTTGCTGGATGATCTCCACCACGCTCGCGCTTGGGGCGTCGAACGTGGCGCGGAAGTGGGCTTGGTCGCCCACGGCGGCGTTGGACGTCATGCCTCCGGCGCCCAGGGCAAAAAGCCCGACGAGCGTGATCAGCATGGCACCCAGGCCGAGTCGTCGGGTTGGTGCGGTTACGGCATCTGTCATGGGTCCTCCTTTGTCCAATGGCAGTTCGATGCGGCTATAAGCGGGCGTACGGGACGCAGAGCGTAAACTGGAAGCCGGGCTGGTCGACGAGCACGAGGCAGACCCGCGAATTGCTCAACGGGGCCAGGTTGCCCGGCTCGAAGTTGATGACAAACGGGTTCGACGGCGCCTGCTTCAGTTGCGGGCCGAGCGTGACGAAACGCTTGCTCCGCTCCGGCTGGCCGTCCCCGTTGACGTCAAGGCGCAGGTCGAGCTTGACCTTGCCGGTGTCGCCGGAGACGCCGACGATGTACTGCACCGGCGTGGCGCCGACCGTGCCGCTTCGTTCCACGCGGGTCTGGTTGACCGGCTGCGGCTGCAGGCCCTGGGGCGCTGCGCCGCCGGAGCGCCGTGCCACGCCGGTGATCCGCCCGTCAGCCTCCAGTTGCAAGCTGAACGGACGGTTCGACTGCCAGCTCGATCGGCCTTGAATGACGATCCGCAGACGGCTGTCGTCCAGCGCGTCCACGAAGAAGCCGGGTCCGGACGGCAGCGACGAGCCGACCTCGATCTGGCGACTGACGCTGGCGGTCGCACCCCGGTTGTCGGTGACGGTCAGCGTCGCCGTGAACGTGCCGGCGCGCGTGTAGGTGTGCTGGACGCGCTGGCCTTGGGCGCTCGATCCGTCGCCGAAGCGCCAAGTCGACTGGACGATCGACCCGTCGGGATCGAAGGCGGTCGAGGTGAACGTGACGGGATCCCCCGCTTCGGGCGTCGCGGTGGAGACGTTGAACGAGGCGATCGGCGTCTGGTTCGGCGCGGCTTGGACGACGACCGACTGGGTCGTGAAGCTGGATGTGCCCTGACTGTCGACCACCCGTAGCCGCACCGTGAACGATCCGTTGGAGCGGTAGCGATGGGTGACCGTGCGGCCCGTGGCCGAACTGTTGTCGCCGAAGCTCCACTCGTAGCGCGTGATCTGTCCGTCCGGATCGAACGAATTGGACGCGTCGAACGTGACGGCTTGATTGACCCGCGGGTTGCTCGGCGAGATCTGGAAGTTGGCGACCGGCGCCTGGTTGGCGCGGGCACGGACGCGCAGTTGCTGCGTGCTACTGGCGGTGCTGCCGCGATCGTCGGTGACCGTCAGCGTCACGGTCACGGGGCCCGAGGAGCGATAGCGGTGCGTGACGGACCGGCCCATGGCCGAGGACCCGTCGCCGAAGTTCCACTCGTAGCGCGTGATCTGCCCGTCCGGATCGAACGAATTGGACGCGTCGAAGCCCACCTGCTCGCCGACACGGGGGTCCACGGGCTGGACGTTGAACTGGGCGATCGGCGCCCGGTTGCTCGGCCGGACGTTGACCGTCTGTGAGATGGAATCCTGGCGCCCCTGGTCGTCGGTGACCGTCAGCGTGACGCTGAAGCTCGCGGACCGGTTGAAGCTCCGTTGGACCACGGCGCCCGACGCGTCGGTGCTCCCGTCGCCGTCGAAGTCCCATTCATGGCGCGAGATCCGACCGTCGGGATCCGAGGAGTTGCGCCCGTCAAACGTGACGCTCTGACCGACCTGCGGATCGGAGGGACGGACGCTGAAGCGCGCGATCGGCGACTGGTTGCGTTGACGCACCGAGATCGACTTCGTGACGTTGTCGGTTGCGCCGCGGTCGTCGCGGACCGTCAGTTGGACCTGGAACAGCCCCGGTTGATTGAAGCTCGTCTGCACGACGGGACCGGAGGCATCGGTCCGGCCGTCGTTGTTGAGGTCCCATTCGTATTGCTGGATCTGGCCGTCCGGGTCGCTGGAGCCCGAGGCGTCCAACGTCACCGTCTGGTTGACTTCGGGCTGCTGCGGGGAGACGCTGAACTGCGCGTTGGGCGCTTGGTTCTGGCGGCCGACGGTGAGCGTGCGCGAGGTCGTGTTCGTGGCGCCGTCGTCGTCGGTGACGGTCAGGGTGACATTGACGGTGCCGGGGTTGGTAAAGCGCACGTTGACGCGGGCCCCCTGCAGCGACAGACGCCGGTTGCCGCCCTCGAACGTCCATTGCCAGTTGACGATGCGCCCGTCGGCGTCGGTCGAGGCCGTGCCGTCGAAGGTGACGCTCTGGTTGATGTTCGGATTGGAGGGGCGGACGCTGAAACGCGCCGTGGGGCGCTGATTCTGTTGCCCCACGGTGACGGTCTTGGTGAGCGACGCGGTCGCCCCGCGAATGTCGGTGACGGTCAGCGTGACCTCGGCCTGGCCGGCGTTGTTGAAGCGGACGCGGGCGCGCTCGCCGAGGACGTCGGTGCGGCCATCGCCGTCAAAATCCCACTGGTAGCGGGCGATCTGGCCGTCCGGATCACGGGACGCCGAGGCGTCAAACGTGATGACCTCGCCGACGCCCGGGTTGAACGGCGTAAACGAGAACTGGGCGATCGGACTGCGGTTGGCCGGTTGGGTGCCCACGGTGAAGCTGGTGAACGCCGTGGCGATCTTGCCCTCCACGGCCAATCCCTGGGCCGCGCCGGACGCCTGCTGGGCGAAGTCGTTCGGGTCGCTGCAGAGGTTGGCGAACGGCGTCTGCTGCGACGTCGAGGCGTTGAAGACGTCGCGCAGGTCGAACGGCTCGGTGCTGGCGAAGGCCTGGACGACGTCGGTGCCCCGCGGCGGGGTCACTTGCAGGCGATAGCTGTTGCTGTCCGGCACGACGAAGCGGCCCGTGGACACCTCGGGATTGCCGGAGAACGCGTTGGGGAACACCAGCGTGCATTGGCCGTCGGCGTCGATCTCGACGAGATTCAGATAGACCCGATTGGCGTTCCGTACGGACGTGTCGACGGCGATCCGCACGCTGTCGCCCACGTTGAAGCTGCTGCGCGGGTCGCCGTTGGCGTCGAGCATGCGCACCTCGACCTGGACGCGGTCGGAACTCGGCAGGGTGACGAGCCCCTGCTCAGCCGGTCCGGCATCGGCGGGCACGCCGAACGCCAGGCTCGCGATCATCACGCACAGTACGATCCCGACCGATTGTCGGAAATGGGTCATGGAAATGCCTCCTCTAGCACCTCTTGATGGCGACTTGCTCAGTCCAAGGCTGCCTCGATCTGTGATTCTACAATATCGACTCCGACACGGAGCCACAAGTGCCCCACAGAGAGCCCGAATTGGACGCGGTCGATCCGCAAGCTCTCCGGGGTCAATCGCGCAGTGCAACCTGGACGAGGCGCCCGATGCGATCGCGATGGCGCGTGAGCAGCTCGTGCTGATCGCGCCAAGCCAACGGAGGCAGGTCGTCGAGGGCGAACCAGCCCACGTCGAAGTGATGGGCTTCGTCGGTCGGCCTGGCCTCAAGCTGGTCGGTGGTGAAGAGGAAGTAGTGCGAGTGGACCCAGCGCGTCCAGTCGATGTTGAGGTGCTCGCCCGTGCCCAGATGCGCGAGCTTGGTCAAGTTGCCCAGCCCGGCCTCCTCCATGATCTCGCGTCGGGCCGCCGCCAACAGCGCCTCGTCGTTCTGGACGCCGCCCTTGGGCAGGACGTAGCCGGGCAGTTCGTGCTCGTGCGCGATCTCGCGCGTGAGCGCGACGACGACGTCGGGCTCCTCATAGCGGGCCACGACGCCGCCGGCGGACAGGCGCATGGGAACCCCGGACGGTCGCTCGTACCAGCGCTCGTCCCAGTCCATCGTCGCTTGCTTGGTCATGGCTCAACGGCCCCCGATCCCGAGGGGAGCCCTCCCTGGTATCATAGCACGGGCAGCGATTCAAGCGGATCGGGCCCAGCCTGGCAGCGCCGAAGACCTTCGGCCTGCGGGGGGCCACTGGCTCCCGGTCGGGGGCGCGTTTCTATGGCGCGTCCGAACTCGACAGGGCTTCCATCTCCAGGACCTCCACCGGCGTGCCCCACTGATGGATCGTCATGACCTCCTTGACCATACGCACGCGGAAGCGCACGCGCAGCCCGTCCTGCTCGAACTCCGAGCGGAGGTTGACCGGGTCGAGCTTGTCGCCGTCGTCGGACTCGATGCCGTAGAAGCCGCCCTCCAGGTCGATGAAGCGAACGGTCCCCGTCCCCTCCATCGTGTCCATGTCGTGGAAGCAGCCGGTCAGGGCGAGCCCCAACAGCGCCACGGCGCCGAGCGCCAAGGTCGTGCGCATCGCCATCATTCCCCCTTTACCCGACCAAGGGTAAACGCAAGCGAATGGAAGGTCA
>JAHEOA010000048.1 GCA_018609825.1 Candidatus Bipolaricaulota bacterium
CCTTCTCCTCGAACGCGGTCGCGTAGTCGGGCAGCGGGAACTGGACGTGCCACACCTGCTTGAGCGGGTCGCCACCTACGGTCCTTGACGCCAGCAACACGCAAGGCGCGGGCACGTCAGGGAGCATGTAGTGGTTCTCCGCCTTGACGCCGTCCCCGCCCGTTTTCTCGACGGTTCCTTCGACGTAGTAAAACTTCTCCATAACTAGATGATCTCGCTGATACTGTGGTCGGTCCCTTGGGCCATCACGTCATTGCGGTCCTGCCACCAGGAGTCGATGCTGATCGGATCGCGGAAGATGGCCACATGGTCTCGCCCGTGCAGCGCCCGGATGTTGGTCTGCTCGCCCATCTTGGCGGCAATGATCTCGTACCATTGGTTCCGCTTGACCAAGTCGGTGGGCAGCAGGTCGCTAAAGTGGTCCGAGGCGAATGAGTCCACGGCCAGCACGACGCCCGCCCACGGCCGGACGTTGAACCTAACCTGTTCGAGGAGCTTGTAGTCTTCGCCGCTGTCGAAGATGTCATCCTCGACCAACAGGTTGCTGTCGCTTTTGACCTTCCGGACGTAGGTCGACTTCTGATCGGTCACATTGACGAGTAGCTGTCCCTCGTCGGCGAAGTTCGTGAACGACGCCGTCGAGTCGACCAGCTCGAAGCTGGCGTCCCCGTCCGTCGTGGCCGTCCTCAGCAGCAGGCTTCCGTTCAGCGGCACGACCGTCGAATAGCGCTGTCCAATCGGCATTTAGATCACCAGAAGTTCCTGTGATAGACCCGTCGAGCGCGCATCTCCTGTTCGTCCTCAAAGATCAGCGCGTTCTGATTCGGGATCAGGTTGTTTTGTGTGGTCGGGATGCCCATGATCCAAGCCTCCCGCCAGCGGGTCCGCTCGATGTTGCCGGAGTCGTCGTCGCGCAGCGGCGCAAGCGGTTCCTTGGTGAAGTTCTCGATGAGCCCGAAGTTCTCGTTGTGCCGCATCAGGCGGAACATCGACTCGAACTGTTCCCCGAAGATGTACTTGCCGGTCGACTCCGCCTCCGGCCAGAACTCGAAGTAGGTGATGTCCGCCGAGACTGTTGGGGCACTGCTCTTGACCTCCTCGGCGTCGGGCTCGAATTTGACCATGTGGCGGGTGCCGTCCATGTTGGAGACTTGGACTTTCGCCTCGCCGTCGGAGGTTGCCCGCCACATGCGATAGCGGAAGCCGAGGTCGCCGTCGACCTTCTGATAGTCGACGAGTTGCGTGGCGCTCAGGGACGGGTCGAGGGTCATGTCGCCCATCTCGCCGTTCAGGCTTTGGGCGGTCGCGTGGAAGATGTCGCCCGCCGCCACGGGCAGCTTCATCTCCTGGGGCGAGTGGGTCGGCGGGATGGAACTCTTGACGAGCGTGTGCCGTACGAGGGTGTGCCCACTGTCCGGCGAGACGGACGGCCGATAGTGCCAGACCGAGAAGCTGACAATCTCTGCGGCGGGCAAGGTCGTGCCGTCCGGCTTTTCCCACAACGGCGGCTTGCCCTGGATTTCCACGGACTGGGACGAGCCGGACCGCTGCTGGTAGACCTCGCCGAGCGTCAGCAGCGAGTCCTGGCTTTTCGTGACGTCCGTGTCCGTGCTGACGCTGGTGTTGGTCGTCCAGTCCCAGTAGGAGAAGTGGCCGCTCGTGACGAGCTTGCCCTTCTTGACAGTGTTCTTCTCGACGGTCGTGTGCTTGTTGATCGTCTTGAGCACCGGAATGTTCGAGAACGAATTGAGCGTGTGCAGGTCGCTCGTGTTCTTCTCGATGCCGGGATGGGCTTGCCCGGCCACCGTTACCAGGACGACCAACACGTCGCCGGGGCTGACGTTATCGAACGCCAGCGCCGCGCCATTGCTGTTGCTGTCGCTCTTGATCAGCGACCAGTTGCCGAACGTCGCCATCCAATCCTCCTATGCAAAAAACTTGCTCCGTCGCATGATGGAGAGCATGAACAACTCGCGGTGCGGTGGCACAGACAGGTCGTGGCCCGCCACATGCTCGATGTCCAGATCGCCAAGGTGGAATCCTTCCTCCGGGCTGAGGGGGTGCGGCTCCGGCGTAAAGAAGAACGGCTTGCCGTCGATCTCTTGCCAGTGGTTCTTCTGAATCCACGCATCGTTTTGGCGCAAGAACAGGCCGAAGTTGTTCAGGTTGATCCAGATATCGCCTTCCCGGACTCGGGGAGCCAGGACCGGATCCGTCGTCGGGTCGTCCTTGCGGACGTGAGTAAGCCCTTCCGTGTTGTCTCGAACGTGGATGCTTTCGTCCATCACATCTCCTTAGACCACTCTCGCTCCGGCCAGCCCGACCGGCGCGTCCAGCGTGTCGTCGGCGGCGTTCTCAGCGTCGCGGTCGATCTGGACGAGCACTAAGTCGCCGACGTCGCGCACGCCGATGTCGGCGCGAGCCTCGCGCAACCGGTCGTCGCCGTCGTACCACCGATCCTCGGGCGGCGGCGTGACGGGCGCCTCGGAGACGCCGATCATCCCGTCGTCGCCGACGACGACGACGCGGACGCGCCAGTCGACGTAGCCCGTGTTCGACCCCTCGGCGAGCCACTGGAAGTCGACGCGGTTCGTGACCGTGCCGAAGTCGCCCTGTTGATCGGACGGCACTTGAGCCTTGACGTAGTCCTTGAAGGCCCAGCGCTGCCGCTTGTCCGGCGTCTTGTCGAACCGCCGGACGCCGAGCCCGTTCATGAGAACCTTCGGGGCGGGCTCCCATTGGCCGCCCGACTCCCCGCCCGGCGTATCCTGCGGGTGCATGGGCGAGCGCCACGCCGTCTCGATCTGCCGCGCCATCGTCTCGGCGATCGCGTTCTGGACGCCGGCGAAGAAGCGATCCATGTACTGCGGCCCCGGCGCGGCACTGGCGATCCACGCCCTCGTCTCGGACGGCCAGACGTCGCCCGCGTTCTCCCAGGCGTCGAGCCACGCTTGCAAGCCCAGCGACTCGAGACGCTGCCGAAGGTCAGCGCCGACGATTACGGCCATAGGTTGACCACCCCCGGCGGTCGGACGCCGGACCGGAAGCCGCGCCGCCCGACTCGCTCGTCCCACTCCTCGAGGTCTTGGTTGTCGGGGATTCGGCCTCGTATCGCCGGGACGCGCTGGCGGCGCGATTCGACGAACGGCCCGTTGGGGTGGCGCTCGTGGTCGTACGGGAGGCTACCCCCGGCGTCCTCGGCCGGCCCCGTCGTCCGGTGGTTGGCCGCGTCCACGCTCGTCCAGACTTGGCCGGACTCTCCGGCCGATATGAGCGTCCCGTATCCGTACATAATCACCTTCCATTCTGTACCGACGAGAGCCTGAACCAAATCCCGGATGTCAATCAGCAGGTGGTCGCCGTGCGGTACGTCGTCCTCGTCGTTGACGATCTTCCAGACCTCGTCGCCCTGCCCGTCGTGAGTGATCTGCCAGGAGTTGTCAGCCCAGCGGTCGAATACCGACCAGGGGAAGATCACCGTGATCGCCTGCTCCTGCGCCTCGTCGGCGATGGGCGCCGCCGTGTCGAGGTCGAGCCAGACGGGGAGGCTGTCCTTTTCGACCTTCACGAACGGGAAAACCGTCGCCTCCCAGTCCGCGTCCTCGTTCTCGATGCCGGCGAACCAGGCGACGGCCCGCTTAACGTCCCGCATCGCGCCCGCCGAGGACTGGACGAACTTCCAGAGCCTCGCCCGCTCGCGCGCCCACTCGTCGGCCTCGCCCTCCAGCCGCTCCAGACCCAGCACGTTGAGCCGCAGGTCGAGCGTGACGCCTTCCGCGCCTTCCAGCGACCTCGCCCGCTCGATCCGGTCGAGGCTGGCGAACATCTCGTCGTCCTGCTCGGCCGAGGCGGCGATTAGCTTGTGGAGGTCGCCCCGCCGGAGCGTCTCGTCGAGCTGATGGTTCGTCTTGCCGAGCTTGTAGTCGGGTGGCAACCGTCGGAGCGTGCGCCACAGCGCGGTCCCGGCCCGGATCGGCAGCAGATCAGAAAGCGGCATCGGTCAGCCTCCCGAACGTCACGTCGTTCTCGATGTCTCGGATTATCGCTTTCTCGTCGAACGCGATCGGAAGCCGCTCGCAGCTCGTCCACTCGACGGCACCCCTCCAGCGCACCTCGACGAGTGCGTCCTCGATGCCCGGTATGCGGTCGAGCATCCCCGTAATGAGCGCGTGGCTCGGCCGTCGGCCCAGCCGCAATCCGCGCCTCGGCGTGCCGCCCTGGTCGACGCCGCCGACGTGCCGGACGATCCGACGACGGATGCGCTCG
>JAHEOA010000049.1 GCA_018609825.1 Candidatus Bipolaricaulota bacterium
CTCCGCTCGGAGCTTAAAGCCCCCGACGATCGGCGTCAATGCGGCATCGTCAAGGGGCCTGCGCTGACGGCTTCCGGGCGCGTCAGTCGAGCCCCTGCGCCTTCTGCAGCTGCCCGGAGTAGTCGACGTAGACCGCCTGCCAGTCGGAGTACTCGTCGATGGCGGTCTGGCCGGCCTCGCGGCCGCCGTTGCCCGTGTTCTTGACGCCCCCAAATGGCAGATGGACCTCGGAGCCGATGGTGCCCGAATTGACGTAGGTGATGCCCGCCTCGATGTCGTCGAGGAAGCGCTGGGCCTGGAAGACACTGTCCGTGTAGACCGACGCGGAGAGCCCGTAGGCGGTGTCGTTGGCCAGCGCCATGGCCTCGTCGTAGTCGGTCGCTTTGGTCACGGCCAGCACGGGGCCGAAGATCTCTTCCTGGAAGATCCGCATCTCGGGCGAGACGTCCGTGAAGATCGTGGGCCGATAGAACGTCCCTTTGGAGAGATCGCCCTCGTCGGCGATCTCGCCGCCGGTGGCCAGCGTCGCCCCCTCCTTGACGCCCAATTGGACGTAGTCGTGGACCCGCTTCAGCTGCTGCCGATTGACGATGGGGCCGACGTCGGTCGACTCCGCCAAACCGTCGCCCAATGTGAGCCCTTCGGCTTCGTGGATGAGCTTGTCGACCAGCTCGTCGTGGACGTCTTCGTGGGCGATCAGCCGCGAACAGGCCGTGCAGCGCTGGCCCGTCGTGCCGAACGCGCTCCAGGCGATCCCCTCGACGGCCAGATCGACGTCGGCATCGTCGAGCGCGACGACGGGGTTCTTGCCGCCCAGCTCCAGATGGACCTTGTTCAGCTTCCCCGCGGCCGTCTGATAGATCTGGCGCCCGACGTCGACCGAGCCCGTGAACGAGACCATGTCGATCTTGGGGTGCTTGACCAAGGGCGCGCCGGCGTCCTCGCCGTAGCCGGTCACGAGGTTGAGCACGCCGGGGGGCAGCCCCGCCTCCTCGAAGATCCGGCAGAACTCGACGGCCACTCGCGGGCTGTCTTCGGAGGGTTTCCAGACCGCCGTGTTGCCCACGACAAGCGCCGGAAAGAGCTTCCAACTGGGCACGGCGATGGGGAAGTTCCAGGGCGTAACCATGGCGATTCGTCCCAGGGGGCGCCGAATCGCGTAGTTGAACTTGTTGGGCAACTCGGAGGTCGTCGTGTAGCCGTGCAGGCGTCGGCCCTCGGCGGCGAGGAAGTACCCCATGTCGATGGCTTCCTGGACGTCGCCGCGGGTCTCGTTGAGGACCTTGCCCATTTCCCGCGTCATGAGTTGGGCCAGCTCCTCGTGGCGCTCCTCCAAGAGCCGGGCGACCTCGAAGAGGATCTCGCCCCGCTCGGGCGCGGGCGTCTTGCGCCATGATGGGAACGCCTCGTCGGCCGCCTCCACGGCGGCCTCGACGTCATCTTGCGTGGATCTCGGAAAATCCCCGAGGCTGTCGTCAACATCCGCCGGGCTGATCGACTCGAACGTCTCGCCCGATTGGGCGTGCACCCACGACCCGTTGATCCAGTTCCGATAGCTCACGCTACCCGTCCCCCTTTGCTAAGCTCGTGCGGTTGCGCGCTCGGATTATAGGCGCGCGGGAAGCGCGTGATCAACGCCGACAGTTCGGTTGACAGGCCCACAACGAGCGTCTATAATCGCTCGCGTCCACATCCATTGCCGACAAATGAGCGATCCATGCGTTCATTCGACACCGACCACCGCCGACCGCCGTCGCTTGCCATCCGATCCGCGTCCACGCCGCATGCGTGTGGACCCGATGCGCCATGGACCCCCTTGCTCCGTCGGAGGATGAGGTGATCTCGCATGGCCAATCCGCTTCGCCGGCTCCGCCGACGCCGGTCGCCGAGCTACGACGAGCGCTTTGAGACGAGCCGGGCCGCGCGACGCGTCAGCCGTCGCCGGCTGTTCTCGCGTGTGGGCTGGGGCGCGTTCCTGCTCAGCATCGGGGGATTCTTCTCGGGGCTCGGCGCCTACGTCTTGCCCAAGCTCAACTTCGAGCCCTCGACCGTGTTCAGCATCGGCCGCCCCGAGGACTATCAGATCGGGGACATGACGGTCTTGGAGGCGCAAGGCGTCTTCGTCTTCCGCACCGACCAGGGGTTCCAGGTCGTCTCCAACGTCTGCACGCACTTGGGCTGCGCCTACAAGCCCTACGGCCCGCCCAGTCCGCAGTACGAGCAGGTGCACGCCAACTGTCCGTGCCACGGCAGCATTTTCGCCCGCGACGGGCGCGTGTTGGGGGGGCCCGCTCCGCGGCCCGTGCCGTTCTATCACATGCGGATGACGCCCGACGGCCGCATCGAGGTGGACAAGGCCGCGTTCAACCCCACCGAGGACCTGGCTGCCGCCAGCGGCGAGGGCATCGGCCACGACCTCTATCTCGATCCCGACAGCGGCGAGCTCGTGCAGGGCCCCTACCCCGACGGGAGTGACTGCCGCCCCTGCCAGGGATGATGCCATGAACCGACTCCTCTACGGCGCCATCGACAAGCTCGTCTATCATACCCAGCGGCTGCGCCGCAGCGCCCTCTGGATTGCCGTGTTCCGCCGCGAGCGCCTGCCGCAGACCGAGGCGGACTACCTGGCGATGAACCGGCGCAACTTCTTCGTCCACGTGCTGCCGGCCTCGATCAACGTCAAGTCGCTGCGACTGACCTACAGCTGGTTCTGGATGGGCGTCGTATCGTATTGGCTCTTCGTGTTGCTCGTCATTTCCGGCATCTATCTGATGTTCTACTACGTCCCCTCGGTGGAGCGGGCGTTCGACAGCGTCGCCTATCTCGTCAACAGCGTCCCCATCGGCGGGTTCATGCGCAACTTCCACAAGTGGGCCGGCGAGCTCATGGTGCTGGCGGTCTTTTTCCACATGCTGGTGGTGTTCTACAAGGGGGCCTATCAGCACCCGCGCCAGTTCAACTGGATCATTGGGATTCTGTTATTGCTGTTGACCATTCTGTTCGCGTTCAGCGGATACATTCTTCCCTGGGATCAACTGGGGTATTACGCCGCCAAGATCGCCTGCAACATCGCCCAGAACACCCCGTTCGTCGGCGATCAGGTCCGCGAGGGGCTGCTGGGCGTGAGCAACTGCAACAACCTGAATCAGTTCTCGCTGTTGCGCTGGTACGTCATCCACGTCTTTGTGTTGCCCGTGTTCATGGTGCTGCTCATCTCGTTCCACTTTTGGCGCATCCGCAAGGACGAGTACACCGTGCCCCCGGAGGAGGACGAATAGGTGATCGCGGCACGTCTCGAGCAACCGTCGCCGTTCGGCCGAACCTGCGGGACGGAGCCAAGCGCCGGGTGCGGTGATCGATAGATGGCCATCGTCGGCGCGTTGAAGACCTTCAAAGGGGGGCACTACTTCGGGCGCTTCGAGGGCTCGCCCACCACACCCTTCGAGGACGCCGCGCTTCCGGAAAGCGTCACCGTTCCGCTGCGCCAGGGCTTCCGCGACGAGGCGGCCTGCTTGGTGAGCGAGGGCGACGCGGTCCAGACGGGCGAGATCATCGCCCGCTCGGACGAACTCATCTGCAGCCCCGTCCACGCGCCCGTCTCGGGCACGGTCGTGGCGATCGACGAGGGGCCTCATCCGGTCGATGGGGCCCCCACCGCGCTGGTGTCGATCGAGTCGGACGGGCTGGACGAGTGGCAACGGTTGGATCTGCCGGAGGGCAGCCACGAAAAGTGGGGCGAGGAGCTCGGCCGCGTGCTGTATGAGTCGGGCGTGACGGCGCTCGGCCGGTCGGGCTTTCCCACATCCCATCAGTCGGCGCTGGTCGACCCCGGAGACATCGAGACGATCGTCGTCAACGCCGTGGAGACCGAGCCGTATCTGGAGGCCGCCACGGCGCTTCTCTATGAGGAATTCGACAAGTTCATCAACGGACTGCGCATTCTGCGCAATGCGATCGGCAACGTCGAGGTCCACGTCGGACTGGGCCACGACCGCGGGCGGCTCTTCGAGGAGCTCGTCCATCGACTGGACTACTACGACTGGATCCATCTCCATCCGCTGTTGCCCAAGTATCCGCAGGGGGTCGACGACGTGTTGGTCAAGACGATCCTGGACCGCGAAGTGCCGGCCGGCGATCTGGCCACGTCCATCGGCGTCGTCGTGACGGATGCCCATCAGGCGGTTGCGGCCTATGACGCGGTCCTGGAGGGGGTGCCCTACGTGGAGCGGGCCATGACGATCGGCGGCTCGGCGTTCGGCCGACCCGCCAACGCGCGCGTCCGCGTGGGCACGCCCGTGGCGGAGCTCTTGAAGCCGTACGAGCACACCCCGCCCGCTCGGCTGATCCTGGGCGGCCCGCTGCGCGGACGCTCGGTGAACGACGCCGACGCGCCCATCACCCGCGACACGGGGGCGCTGGTGGGGCTGCGCGAGCCGAAGCGGCGGCTGTTCGGGAGCCTGCGCCCGCTGTGGGGCGCCGACAGCTACACCAACGTCGCCGCTGTGATGCCCGACGGCGTCAAACGGGCGACCTCGGGCCTCAACGGCCAGCCGCGGCCTTGCGTGAGCTGCGGCGACTGCGTCGACGTCTGTCCGCAGAACCTCTTCCCGGTGCGCTTGGCCGAGGCCGCCGAGCGGGGCGAGCTCATGACCGCGCGCGAGCTCGGGTTGGATGCCTGCATCGAGTGCGGGCTGTGCAGCTACGTCTGTCCCTCGAAGATTCCATTGCTGGAGCAGATTCGCCTCGGCCGCCAGATGGTCCGCGAGGAGGAGCTTGCCCCATGAGCCGCCAGCGCCGTCGGCTGGCCCCGCGCGAGGTGGTGAGCGCCGCATGGACGTCGGCGCTCTACGGCGGCAGCGATCGCGCCACCTCCGGCCCGCCCTACATCCGCGACGCGAACAACGTTCGCCGATTGTTCAATCCGCCCACGGTGGCGGCCGTCTTAGCCCTGATACTGGCCGTCTACCTCGTCGGGCTGAAGGCGCTCGTCATGGGCGCCGTCGCCCTGGCGGTCGGCGGCGCGAGTTCGCTGGCGATCGCCATGGTGCGCGGCCACGAGCCGAGCGAGGGGACGGCCCTGATGCTCTTGGTCTACGCGCTGCTCTTGCCGCCCGGCGCGCCGTTGTGGCTCGTGGCCGCCGGGGCCGTGGTTGTCGGCCTCGCCCGCGAAGGGCTCGGCGGCCTGGGTTGGACCGTCTTCCATCCGGCGCTCGTGGGCAAGGGCGTCCTCCTGGCGCTATTTCCCGGGATCATGTACGGAAGCTGGCTCGAGCCGTTCCGGGGCGGCGCCGGCGGGTTCGCGCAGTGGGCGCCCGCGTCGACGGCCACGCCTCCCCTGGAGGCGGTCCGCTACGGGGCCGAGCTCAACCTGACCGATCTGCTGTTGGGGACGGCCCCCGGATCGCTCGGCACGACGTCGGGGCTGTTGTTGATTCTCGTGGGCGCTTGGCTGCTCTACACGCGTGCGGTCGATCGGCGCATCGCCGTCACCATGATCGCGGCGGTGCTGCTCGGCCAGGCGCTGTTCGGCATGTTCTTTCCCGACTATTATCTGGGCAGCCCGATCGCCCACCTGCTGGCGGGCGGCACGCTCTTCACGGCGCTGTTGGTCGCCACCGATCCGGTGACGAGCCCCATGACGCCGCGCGGCAAGTGGATCTACGGGCTGGCGATCGGGATCCTCGTGGTCTTGCTTCGCGCCTGGGCGGGGCTTCCCGAGGCCGTCACGTTTTCGGTATTGGCCGTCAATCTCTTTGTGCCCCTGTTGAACCGCTGGACGGCGCCGCGACCCTTCGGCTATGCCACGGGTGAGGCCGCATGACTCCGGAGATTCAAGCCCGTCGCAACGCCTGGGAGGATCAGTGTCATTACAGCCGCCGCTTTGCCCTCGTCGTTGGCGTTGTCGCAGCGGCCGGCGTGATCGCCAGCGCGGCGGCATGGCGGCTCAGCCTGCCGCAGGCGATCGTCGACATGGTTCTCGGCGCGGGGCTCTGGCACGTGCTGACCCGCGGCGTGGAGGTCGCGCGCGAACACTGGCGCGAGGCCGACCTGCCGGCCGTCTTGAAGAGCGACCACGCCCGCTACGCCACGCTGTTGGGCCTCGGGGGGCTGATTCTCGTCGCCGCGCCGCCCATCTTGGACATTCCCGCGATGCGGCCCCTGTTGCAGGTGGGCGGCTTCACCTACGTGGTTGCGCTCTACGCCTGGCAGGCCCACAAGCTCAATCGGCCTCGGGCGTTCGTCCAGGTGGAGGGCGACGGGCGCGTGCTGGAGGTCCAGCAGGGCGATTCGCTCTTGGACGCGTTGGAGAACGCCGGCTATCGGCTCATGGTCCAGTGCCCGCGCAAGGGACAGTGCTCGTCCTGCCGTGTCCAAGTCACGCAAGGCGCCCGCGATTGGCCCGAAAAGTTCTACGGGAAGGTCCTGACGCCGCGCCAGCGCAACGAGGGCTGGGTCGTGTCGTGCCAAGTGGCGGTGGAGGACGACATGGCGATCGCGCTGCACAAGCCGCTGGTGCTGCGCTGGCCCGATCGCGACGCGATGCCCTCCCCGACCGCTCGTCGCATCCGACGGGTGCTGCCCGGGTTCGACTGCGAGGCCTGCGGCTACGCCACCTGTGATGCCTACGCCCAAGCGATCGCCACGGGCCAAGCGCCCATCACGCGGTGCCTGCCCGGCGGCGACGCCGTCAAGACCCAGTTGCAGCAGGTGGCCGGTCAGTTAACATGGTCCGAGACCGAGGAAACCGGGTAGCCAGTTGTTCTGTCGATCGAGTCGTATCGTTCGAGGATGGGAGCCATGCCGACGCTGACGATTCTGGGCGAGAAGGAGATCGAGCTGGAAGAGGGCGTCAACCTCCTGACGTTCCTGCAGACGAACAACTGGGACCAGAACCTCCCGGCGACCTGCGGGGGCCGCGGGACGTGCGCCACGTGCGCCGTCCGCGTGACCGAGGGCGGCGGCGAGCCCAACGCCGCCGAGAACGCCATGCTCAAGGACCGCATCGAGAAGGGCTGGCGGCTCTCCTGTCAGCTCGACATGGAGGACGACCTCGTGGTCGAGGTCCCCGGCTACGAGGTGCCCGACTCGCTGGAGATCGACCCCGAGATGCTCGTGGACATCCTCGACTACTGCGTCGAGCACGTCCCCTTCGCCGAGATTCCCTCGTCCGAGCGCATCGATCGAGATCGCGTCCTGGATCTGCGCCGGCGGGCGGCGGCGCTGGTCGACGGCGGCGGGGACCCGCTCGACTTCAAGGTGCTCAGCGACCTGTTGATCTATCTGGTGCGGCACGACCTGCTGCGCGAGATCCCGTCGCGGCACCCGTTTACGGCCAAGACCATCGACATGATGCTGCAGAATTTCTCAACCCGGATTCCGGAGACGGCGTTTGTGTAGAGGGGCAATCTTGGATGGGCCCCGCGCTTAGGGGCGATGGCGAGGATCGCCCGGACCGTGACGCATCCTGACTGAAAGGGGGCTCGCATGGACGACGAAGAGGTCCTCATGTATCCGTACTATCTCTACGTCGTGGTCATCATCCTCTTCGTGCTGGTGGCCGGGCTCAGCGTCTACGCCCTGTTCGTGGACGCCCCGCTGGAGCAGGCGGCCACGCCGGACTTCACGCCGAACCCGGAGAAGGCGCCCTGGTACCTGCTCGGCATCCAGGAGCTGCTGGCGCAGGCCCCCAATCTCGGTGGCTTCCTCAACTCCATCGCGCTGGGCGGCGTTATCGCCCCCGCGGTCTTCGTGGTCTTCTGGATGGCGCTGCCGTTCATCGAGCCCTACATCGAGGTCTTCAACAAGGGCGAGGCGCCGGGGCGGCGGCTGCGCAAGCGGCCGGTCTCGGTGACGCTGTTCACGCTCTCCATCGTGGTCTACGTGGCGCTCATCATCGTCGGCACGTACTTCCGCGGGCCCAACTGGGAGTTCGTGTTGCCCTGGAACTGACCGTGGCCACATCGCCACACGGCCTGTCAGCAACTGTGTCTGAGGTCAAGGAATTGCATGTTGAGGATCCCAAGGAGTCCGGTGTTTGACCATGGCGTTGAGGATGACTAGCAGCTTGCGCATGCAGGCGACCTGGGCCACCTTGGTCGGCTTGCCCGCCGCGATCAGGCGCCGGTAGAACTCGGCGATCACCGGGTTGGAGCGGATGGCGCTGACGACGCTCATGTAGAGCGCGGTGCGCACCGGGGCCCGACCGCCCTGGATGAAGCGCTTCCCGTGCCAGCGACCGCTGTCGCGGTTGAAGGGGGCGACCCCGACCAGCGCGGCGACCTCGCGGCGGTCCAGCTCGCCCAGCTCCGGCAGCTGGCCCAACAGCGTCGCCGACAACCCCGGCCCGACACCCGGCACGCTCTGCAGCAGCTCGGCCCGCTCTTGCCAGGCCGGATGGTCACGCTGCAGCCCCGAGATCGCCTCGGCTGCCTGCTCCAGCTGTGCCTCCAGATCCGCGATGTGTGCTTCGATCTGCGGCCGGATCGCTGCCGGAGCCTGCTGGGCTCGGGTCTTCTCCGCGGTGCGGGTCTTGATCAGCTGGCGCCGCCGCGTGAGCCAGTCCCGCAACTGCTGGGTCGCCTCGTCGGGCAGCGGGCGCGGCTCGGGGGCCATCGCCTCGGCGTAGCGAGCCAGCACCGCTGCGTCGAGCGCGTCGGTCTTGGCCCGCCGCCGGCTCGCCCGCGCGAACTGGCGCACCGGGGCCGGGTTGAGCACCGTCACCGGCAGCCCCGCCGCGCTCAGTGCCCGCGCCAGCGGTCGTTCCAGCCCGCCGCTGGCCTCGAGCACGACCAATGCCGGCTCCAGCGCCTGCAGCTGCCGGCTCAGGCTCGCTCGCCCCGCGGCGTCGTTACTCACCTGCCACTGCCGACCGTCCGGGCGGGTCGCCACGTCCAAGCTCACCTTGCTCACGTCGATGCCGACGACCAGGGTGGCCATCGAGACCTCCTTCGCTTAAACTGGGGTGGACTCTGCGGCCCGTGTTTGCGGATGCGGGCTCGTTGGCCCAATCAACTGTTCGGGCTCACACAGAGGCGGGACGGGACGACCCTTGCTGACAGCCGGTCTCGCGGACCCACGGATAGTCGGTCTGTCCCGTCCCTTGTCTCCTCTCCATCGCCAGAGCATTATACAAACGGATAAATCGCGGATTATCGGATGAGGGGATGAGCGGCCCAACAGCCATCGGGACGCCTGCTGTGGCCTTGCCGTGATCTGCTAAGCCGTTGCCTATCCGATGTCAGAGCGGTCCGATGCGTCGTCAGAGGATGACGTTTTGACGGGCTCGATGACGATGCGACGCTTGTTGCCCCGCCCCACGCTGTAGGTCTTGACGTCAGTGAAGTCGCTGAGCGCCTCGTGGACGGCCTTGCGCTCGAACGCCGCCATGGGGTCGAGCTCGACCTTGCGGTCGCGCTGCAGGGCGTCCTGAGCCCAGGCCCGAGCGTCGGCGCGCAGTTCGGTCAGTTGGGCCTTGCGGCGCCCGTTGACGTCGAGCTCGATGTGGACGCGCTCGTCGTGTTGGCGACGCAGGGCGATCTCGGCGAGATACCCCAACGAGCGCAACGTCTGGGGATCGGCCTCCGCGAACGCCTGGATGCCCTGGAGGTTGAGGCCCAGCTCGCGCTCGGTCTCGCGGAAGACCTCGATCTGCCCGGTCTCTCCCAAGATTTCCAGGAGCTCGTAGAAGTAGTTGCGGGCGGCGTCCACGGCCTCCGGCTTCATGAGGAGCGCTCGTCCTCGTCGTCGCCGTCCGGGTTGTTGGCCTCGGGCATCTCCGGGGTCTGGTCCAGGCGCTCCGCATCAAGGGCCGCGGCCTCCGCGTCGGCCGTTCCCGTCGCGTCCTTCGCGTCTCTCGCCTCCGTCGTTTGGGCCGCCTCCGCGGCGGCCTTCTTGGCCTTCTCCTGGTTGATCTCCCACTTGACGAAGACCTGCTGGCTCACCTGGACCACGTTGGTGAGGAAGTAGTACATCCACAACCCCGCCGGGAAGTTGTGGAGCATGACGAGCATGAAGCCGCCCATGAAGACCATCATGGCGTTCTGCTGCCCGGCGCTCTGCGGCGACGACGACTGCATGGGGTTGGTCCGGGTCTGCAGCACGAGCGTCCCGACGGTCAGGATCATGATGATCCAGGTGGGGTCCTGCATGGCCAGGTCCGGCATCCAGAGAAACCCGGGGCTCAGGTGGATGGCCTCGGCGTTCTCGATAATGGCCCGATACAACAGGATCAGTATGGGAAGCTGGACCAGCATGGGCAGACAGCCGCTGAGCGGGTTGACGCCCTCCTCGCGCATGAGCTCCATCTGCTTCTGCTGCATCGACTGGCGGTTCTCGCGATCGCGCTTGCGGAGGGCTTCCTCGCTCCAGTTGGGATGGAGCTCCTTCAGCTTCTTGTAGTTGGGATACTTCTCCCGCAGCTGCTGCAGCTTGGGACTGAACTCCTGCATCTTGCTCATGTTGTGGAACTGCTTGCGCATGAGCGGAAAGAGCGCGATCCGCGTGACGAGCGTAAACAGGATGATCGCCCAGCCGTAGTTGCCCGTCCAGCTGAAAAACCAGTTGAGCATCTGGCCCACATAAATGACGAACTGGCTGAGGAAACCGGGCGGGGCGAGATCGCCCAACCCGAGCTGCCGCAGCAGCAGATGCTTCGAGCGGCCGCCGACCGCGTCGAGGTTGACGGCGTAGCGTTCCCCGGGCTCGAGCGTCAGCGGCGCCAATTGGGCCTGCAGGGCCCCGTTGGCCGTGCGGGCCCGCCAGCCTTCGGCCGCGTTCAGGCCTCGCACGAAGAACGTGAGGGCCTGACCCTTGAAGCCGAGGCCTTGAATGCGATCGGTCTCGCCCACATCGTCCTGGATTTCGCCGTCGACGAGGAACCGGGTCTGGGCGTTGAAGTCGGGATCTTGGCCGACCCCGGGGCCGAGCGTCAGCCGGAGGCCGTCGGCCATTTGGACGGGGGCCTCGCCCGTGTTCTCCAGCGTCAGCTCGGTGCGGAAGTGATAGGTCGGGTTGTTGGTGAAGCGGAACGCCTTCGTGATCCGGATGTCGTTCGTCTCGCCGGTCATGGTGACCGTCGTCGCATCGCGCCCGCGATCGACGTTGACCTCGTGCGCCAGGTCGGCCGTCGATTCCCCATCCAGGATCAGCTCGAACGGGAACTGCGGTCTGAACGCCCGATCCAGCAGGTCCTCGGCGCCCAGCGACGTCGCCGCAAGCAAGTCAGCCAACGTCCGATCGGCGAGGTCGGCGAAGCCCTCGACGCCATATTCTGCCCGGAGATCGCGCACGGCGTCGGCGCCGAAGGCGTCCTTGAGCTGGGTCATCGATCGCCCCAAGATCTGCGCGGCCTGCTCCAGCGTCAGGGCCGTCAACGCGTCGATGGACTCGAGGCCGACCTGGCTCAAGACGTCGTCGGTATCGTTCGTGTAATTCCGGGGGAGATCGCCGTTCTCGCCGTTGACGGTGGTGGTCGCCAGGACGTCCTTGGGGGGCCAGGGCGTCGGGAAGAACAACGCGGTCTGCAACGGCACGAAGTGAATATAGACGCTCTTGAGCCGTCCGCCCTCGGCCGATACGAGGAAGTCGTTCAACGAGGTGCGGACGTTGACCTCGTCCGGGGCATCGTCGCGTCGGCGAACGTCCGCCTCGGGCGCTTGAGCGGCCACGGGGCTGCCCAGCCCGATCAGCAGCGCGATGCCAAGGACCAGCGATATGGAGTGAGACAGGCGCGGGCGGTCTGCCACGATAGGTTGAAAGGGCCTCCCGATCAGAATTCGCGCCCAGTCTAGTTCCGACATGCGGGGATTGCAACTGGGCCCTTGACCCAGGTCATCGAAGGGGGCGTCCGTCATGTGCTACGATGCGGAGAATGTTCACCGGGATTGTCCGACATTGCGGCGAGCTGCGTGAGCGCCGCGATGACCGTTTGGCGGTGCACGCGCCGTCGATGCTCGGCCAGCTGTCCCTGGGCGACAGCCTGGCCGTCAACGGCGTTTGCCTGACGGTTGTGGACATCGACCCGACCGAGGCGACGTTCGCCGTGGAGCTGAGCCCGCAGACGCGGCGTCGAACCGCGCTCGATGGGTATTCCGCGGGCGAGGCGGTCAACTTGGAGCTGCCGTTGGCGCCGGCGGATCGCTTGGGCGGGCACTTCGTCCAGGGCCACGTCGACGCCGTCGGCGAAATCGAGGCCATCGAACCGCAGGCCGAGCACCGCGAGTTCACGTTTGCGGTGGCCCCCTGCTACGATGAGCTGCTGGTCGAGAAGGGATCGGTGGCGATCGACGGGATCAGCTTGACGTGCTACGACGTCGATGCGGGGCGCTTCCGCGTGGCCGTCATCCCCCACACGCTGCGTGAGACGACCTTGCAGGGGCTTTCCCCAGGGGCTAGAGTGAATGTCGAATTTGACATGATCGGCAAATACGTGCAGAAGCAACTGAGAAACGCCGATCTGAGGGTGAACCCGGCGTCGACGCGGCGATAGGGCTCGCCGGCGCTGACCTGATGGACGTTACAGGAGCAAGCAAAGCGAGGTGCACCTGCCCATGACCTTCGACCCCATCGACGACGCGATCGAGGCGTTGCGCCGGGGTGAGATGATCATTGCCGTGGACGACGAGGACCGCGAGAACGAGGGCGACCTCATCCTCGCCGCCGATCGGGTGACGCCGGAAGCGATCAACTTCATGGCCACCCACGCCCGCGGGATCATCTGCACGCCGATGGTGCCGGAGCGCCTGGAAGCCCTGGAGATTCCCATGATGGCCCCGAGCGATCCGGACCACGACGGCTGCGCGTTCGCCGTCAGCGTCGACGCCCGCCACGAGACGAGCACGGGCACCTCGGCCTACGACCGCGCCGCCACGATCGCCCGCCTGCTCGACCCGGACGCGAGCAACGCGGACTTTATTCAGCCGGGCCACGTCTTCCCCCTGCGCGCGAAGCCGGGCGGCGTCCTGCAGCGCGCGGGCCACACCGAGGCCAGCGTCGACCTGGCGCGCATGGCGGGGCTCGCGCCCGCGGCCGTCATCTGCGAGATCATGAATGAGGACGGCTCCATGGCCCGACTGCCGGATCTCAAGGGGTTTGCACGAACGCACGGGCTGAAGCTCATCAGCATTGCGGACCTGATCCAGTATCGCCACGAGCGCGAGGCCCTGGTGGAGCGCGCCGCCGACGCCAAGCTGCCCACGCGCCACGGCGACTTCCGCATCGTCGCCTATCGGAGTCGGGTTGATGGGGCGGAGCACATCGCGCTGGTCAAGGGCGACGTGCGCGGCCGGAACGACGTGCTGGTCCGCGTCCATTCGGAGTGTTTGACCGGCGACGTCTTCCACTCGCTCAAGTGCGACTGCGGCGAACAGGTCGAGACGGCGCTGGCGCGCATCGCCGACGAGGGCGTGGGCGTGTTCGTCTATCTCCGCCAAGAGGGCCGCGGCATCGGCCTGGCCAACAAGATCCGGGCCTATCATCTCCAGGATCAGGGCTACGACACGGTGGAAGCCAACGAGGAGCTCGGCTTCCCGGAGGACCTGCGCGAGTACGGCATCGGCGCCCAGATCCTGCGCGACTTGGGCCTGTCCACGATCCGCATCCTGACCAACAACCCCAAGAAGGCCGTTGGCCTGGAGAGCTACGGGCTGCAGATTTCGGATCAATTGCCGCTGACCGCGTCGCCCACCACCGACAACTACAACTACCTCAAGGCGAAATAC
>JAHEOA010000050.1 GCA_018609825.1 Candidatus Bipolaricaulota bacterium
GGCCTATACCGAGGCCAACCTGCACGCGATGACCCGCTCGCAACTGGACGAGGTGGCCGACCGCGAGTTCGGCATCACCGACGCGACCAGCTTTCCGAACAAGGGCGAGCTGGTCGAGCGGGTAATGGAGGCTCAGGCGCATGCCGCGCAATAATCCGAACGACCTGGATCGTCTGCGCGAGTGGGCGAAGCTTGAAACCGCCGATCGGACCTTCTTTCTCGAGAAGGCGGCGCGGGAAGTCGAGCCGATCGCGTCCAAGTTCCAGCTCTCGGACGCCGTCGCGGCGGAGATGGAACTGTACCGGGCCGCGGATTTAGCGTGCGCGAAGGACCCGTATCCGGCGTCGTTGAGCGGCGGCGACGGCGTGCGCGCCGAGTTTGCGTCGGCGGATCAGTGGGACGGGGCGACGAACCCGTTCGGTGCCGAGTACCAGCGGCTGCTGAACGAGGTGCGCCCGGTACCTCAGATGATCTTTCCTTGAGGAGAGCCGATGGTCGAGGACTCGAACCGCATCCCGGCGATCGTGAAGGAGCTGGATCGGCTCCGTTCGCAGGAGGTCGCGATGGGCGTAACCGGCAAGGAGGCCAGCCGCGATCGCGGCGACGGTCTCACCATGGCCGACCTCGCCATGATCCACCAGAACGGCGCGTCGATCGACGTCACACCGGCGATGCGGGCGTACCTACACACGCAGGGGATCCACCTGCGCGCCGAGACGACGCAGATCACCATCCCGGCGCGACCCCATATCGACGTGGGCGTCGAGCGCGTCGAGGGACAGATCGGCGGGATCGTGCAGAACGGCGTCGGCTCGCTCCTCGACGGCGACCTCGGCGCGAGCCAGCTCCTCGACCTCGTCGGCCAAGCCGGAGCGAGCGGCATCCGCGATTACGTCAGCAACCCGAACACGCCGCCCCCGCCGAACTCGGGGGCGACGGAGGCCATGAAGGGCTCGTCGAACCCGCTCGTCGATACGAGCCGGTACGTCAACTCGATCACCTTCCAACGTCGCAGGCGAGGGGTGATCTGATGCGCGCGGAGCTGGAAGTCGTGACGGGGTTTCTCGAGCGGGCGGTGACGTACGAGCCGCCGTCCGACCAGGAGAACCGCCACCCGCGTACCGGCGAGCCGCGCCCGATCTCGCCGGAGCCCGTGACGATCCGCGCCGACATTCGCCACCGCGCGACGATCAACATGACGGAGCAGATGCGGGCTGAGGTCGGCGACGCCGTGGCGCGCGTGCGAGACGAGTTTCCGATACACAACGGAGGTTACTTGAGAGATCGAGACGCTGAATACGAGATCAAGCAGGTCAATCGGGATCACGAGGCGCGGCTTCAGACCGCTCGATTGACTCGAAGAGGCACCGCCACCGGACAGGGGTGAACAGACATGGATCGCATCGGTCCCGTGATGCCGGAAGGAACCGTCACGCTGCTCAACGGCGAGCGGTTTCCGCGCCGGTTGAAGCTATTCTACATCGGACGCGACGGAACGGTCACGCGGCATACGCTCGACGTCCCGGCGTCGACGAGCCCCGAGCGCGGGCAAGTCCAGATCGGCGAAGCCCAGGCCGAGGCGCTGGAGATCGCCGCGCGGGGGCGCCGCCAGATCACTCGGATCAAGGGCGAGGTCTCCGGCTCCGTCCGTCGACGCGACGAAGTGCGCGACCAGGACGGCAACGTCATGGGAAACGTCGAGGCTGTGCACGGAGACAGCATCGACTTGGCCGTCGAGCAGGAGCCGCTGCTCGGCGACCACCTGAGTACCTCGTCGGGCGGTCAGGTGCGCTCGCTGGAGAAGCACAGCATCTCGCCGCGCATCCGACCGGATCGCTACACCGCTCGCATCTTGGGGACTGGCGCGGGCATCCGCATCCAGCCCGACCAGCTGCGCGAGCGAGCTGACCAGGTCAAGCACGGCCGGTTGAGCATGCGCGAGATCGCCGATCGTCGCGACGCGATCTCCATCGCCAAGTGGGTCGCGTGGTCGAACGAGGAAGTCGCCGAGGCGTTGGGCGTCGACGTCGATCAAGCCTCGCCGGAGGAACTCGATCGCCTCCGCGAAGAGACGGCCAAGCGCAACCGTGACCTGATCGGCAAGATGTTCGACGAGGCGCGCCACACGCACGCCAAGAACGCGCTCCGCAATCGCTTGACGCCCAAGCAGCGTTACGAGCGCGGGCTCATCGACGAGGACGAGTTCAAGCGGCTCAACGACGAGCGCGCGGCACGCCGCGTCGGGATGACGCAGCAGGGCGATTCGGCGACGTCCGTCAAGCGCGCCAAGGCGGAGCGGGCGATCGCGATCGTTCGCCGCATGGACCCGAACCAGCCGACGGGCGAGACGGGCGCGACGAACTTCGCCGACCTCCTCGAGATTTATCGCAGCGAGGACCGCTCGACGGTCCGCGAGGCGGCCTTCAACCGCCTACTCGAGGGCGTCGACGAGGACGGCAACCCGCTCGACGAAGCGACGATCAAGGAGTGGGCCGAGAGCCAGCGGTAATGGGCACGCAAGCGGTGACGGCGGCGATGATGGACGCGGGTGTGGGCGTGAAGCACTGGACGCAGATCCAGCTTCTCGAGCAGCACGACGAGGCTCGCGATTGGCCCTCCATTCGCGACACGCTGGAGGGCTTGGAGCAGCGAGGGTTGCTCGATCAGCTTCCGGCGGTGATCTTCCGCTTCTCGCGTCGGCGGGGGCCGCAGACGCCGGACACGGAAGGCGTGGCGCGACCGTTCACCGACGAGAGCCTGGTCGCGTCGCGCATTGACCCCGGCGTCTTCCCCTACGATGCGGCGACGTGGTACTGGGATCATCACACGCCCACGATCAGCTGTCTCGTCATCGCCCAGCCCTACGCGCCGCTGGCAGCGGCCGAGTTGAACGTCTCCAACGTCTCGGGCACGTTCCAACAGGGCGAGCCCGTCGTCTCAGATAACGGCGTGCATGCGTTCGTCACGACGGACTGGCACCAGGGCGATATTGCCGTCGGCGTGAGCAACGGGGTCATGGGCGTTTTCGAGATCGACCCGCTGTTCTGGACCGAGGACGGCGCGACGGCGACGTTCCTCCCCGATGCCACGATCACCGGCCAGACGTCCGGCGCGACGGCGACGATCGACGGCGTCGAGCGCCACGTATTTCGATCTCTGGAGGACGCCGAGCGCGACCTCGTCTGGTGGTTCCGGCTGTTTGGCGTGGAGCGGCTGCGAGCGGCGGGCGTGGAGACGTCGCGGATCATGCCCGTGCCGGATGCGTCGTCCATGGTCTCGACGCCGAAGGGCCGCTACGCGGCCAGCCAGGTCGAAGTCGAGATGGAGATGATTAACCAAGTCGGGTTCGTCCAGCGCACCATCGAGGAGATTTACCGAACGCAGCGGGTCAAGGACGACGGCGAGACGTTGATCGAGACTACGAAGGTGACGGAGACGCCCTACTAGGGCGTAGCTAGGAGGATAGCATGGCACGACTCGCAGGAGGCGTCGAAGCGACTCCCACGGACGATGTTCACGTAACCATCTTCGTCGAGGCGTTCCCGGTGGCCCGCGAGCGGTTCAAGACCGCGCTCGTCCTGGTCGATGACGCCGGGCCCGAGGACGAGGTGCGCGCGCACGACACGCGGGAGGAAATTATCAAGGACTTCCCGGAAGGCACGGCTGCCCTCCGCATGTTCGACGCGGCCTTCGCGCAGGAACCCAAACCGCGCAGCCTCCTGTTCTGGAACACGTCGCGCCTGGAGAGCGAGGGGCCAAGCCAGTGGTCGGGCGCGCTGACGGACTACGTCGAGGAGAACGGCCTCGACTTCTACTACCTGCTCTGCTCGAGCCGATCGCCCGAGGACGTCGAGGAACTCCAGAGCGCGGCCGTGACCTACGAGATTCTCTACTTCACCGCCAACTATCCCGGCGATCGGGCGACGGCCAGCGTCGACCCGGCGGGCGACGACTCGACCGAGATCATCCACACGCGCACGATCTACGGGATCGTCGGCAACAACGACCGCATCGAATACACGACGAACAGCCTCGACGGGGCAACCGATACGACGGTCGAGAAAGTCTGGAACGACACCACCGAGGGTTACGACTACACCGTCAACCTCGCCAACGACTCAACCAATGTGACCGCGACGCTCGACGACGTCGTGACCGCGATCAACTCCACGGACGGGATCACGGAGTTTCTCAAGGCCGAGCTGGGCAGCTCGGCGGACGGCACGACGCTCGCGCAGGAGACGTCGGGCTTTATCGACTTCACC
>JAHEOA010000051.1 GCA_018609825.1 Candidatus Bipolaricaulota bacterium
CAGCGACAGGTCATCCAGGCCCGGATCCCAATCCGTGACGGCCGCTTCGATGCGTGCCATCGCCGCCTGAGCGTCGGCTTCGCGGGTCTCGGGCATCACGATGACGAACTCGTCGCCGCCGTAGCGCACCACCCGATCGGGAATCCGGACGTTGTGCATGAGCAGCTGGGCCAGCTCGCGCAGGACCCGATCGCCCTCGGCGTGGCCGAAGCGGTCGTTGACCTCGTAGAAGCCGTTGACGTCGATCATCACGAGCGAGAGCGGATGGGCGTAGCGCTCGGAGCGCTCCCGCTCCTCTTGCAGGAACGCGTTCAAGAAGTGGCGGTTGTAAGCGCCCGTCAGGGCGTCCTGGGTGGCCAGTTCGCGCAGCCTCTCCCGGTCGCGAGCGCGCAGCAGCGCCGCCGTGATCTCCTCGCGCAGATCGAACAACAGATCGGCGTCGGCTTCGGTGAAGATCCCTTCGGTGTGGAAGTTGTTGACGTGCAGAATGGCGATGACGTGCCCCGTCTCGCGCTCCACAATGGGCAACGACAGGGTCGAGGCCGGCGGGGGCATGTTGAGGTCCTCGCGGAGCCGTTCGGTCATCGGATGGGCGATCTGGTCCGAGGCCGTCAGAAACGTCGGGCCGTCGGTATGGATGATCCGCTGGAGCTCGTCGACGCTGTAGGTGATTCGCTTGAGCTGGTCGATGTCGCGGCCGATGGCCATGCGAAAGACATATTGGTCGTTCGACTCGTCGTAGAACATGACGCTGCCCCCCTCGGCCTTCGGATGCAGCAGCGCGCTGACGCGCTTCAGAACCCGCTCCAGCAGCGAATCGACGTCCTCGATCTCGTTCAACTCGTGCAGGAACTCGTTGAGCTCCTCGACCCGCGTGCGGCGTTCCAGGCTGCGCATGGCCACGCCGAGCTGGCGCGCCAGCGCCTCCAACAGGTCGCGGTCGTCGCGCGAGAAGGCGTCTTCCTTCGTGCTCTCGATGTTGAGCACCCCGAGGACTTGACCCGACTCCACGATCGGGGTGGCCAGCTCGGAGCGAATATCGGGATGGCCCGGGACGTAGTGCTCGGACGCGGCCACGTCGTTGACCAGCGCGGGTTCCTTGTGGCGAGCCGACCAGCCGGTGATGCCCTGATCGAGCACGAGCCGCCGGAAGTTCTCCTCCAGCAGCTCCTCCTCGGGCAGCTTGCAGCGGAAGCCCCGCCGCACTAGCTGATCCCCCTCCAGCGTCAGCAGCACGACGTAGTCGTACGGGAAGTTCTCATGGATGAGATCGACCGCTTGATGGCACAGATCATCCATGTCCTCGATCCGCGCCAGTCGCTCCATGAGGCCGTAGACGCCGTGGAGTCGTGCCTGGAACTCCTCCAGCCGCTCGCGGCGCTCCAGGTTGCTGATCGCCACGGCCAATTGGTCGGCCAAGGTCTCCAATAACTCGCGATCCTCTTCGTCAAACGCCTGCGTTCGACGATTCTCCAGGTTGAGCACGCCGAGAATGGCATCGCCGGAGTGGATGGGCACGGCCAGGGCCGAGCCCATCTGGGCCGATCCGGGAATGAAACGATCGTCCTCGTTGACGTCCGCCACGAGCTGCGAGCGGCCGTGCCGAGCCGTCCACCCGGTGACGCCCTCCTGGACCGGAATGCTCATGCCGACCGAGTACGGGCATGACACGTGGCCGGCCTGGGCCTTCAACGCCAACCCCTGGTCATCCGGCTCAAGCCGCAAGATGGCCGCGTAGTCGTAGCGAATGAGCTCCTGAATGAGCCCGAGCAGGTCGTCGTAGAGCCCGGCGGTTGAGGCCTTGGTGCCCAGCTCGCGCGTGATGCGATACAGCACCCGGAGGCGGGTTTGATAGCGCGCCTGTTGCGCGGCGACCGCGGCCGTCTTGACGAAGCTCTCCACCGGCTCCAGTTCCGCATGGGACGGAATGGAGCCATGGACGGGATCGCTCAGCGTAATGCGACCGATGGCCCGCTCCCCGAGCATCAGGAAATAGACGAACGTGTCGTAGGGGCTCCATCCCGATTCGGTCGCGTCCGCGGTGGGGGCGTCGCCGACCGGCACCCCGGCCGAGGCCGCTTCGGGCAAAGCCTGCGGCGACACGTAATACCCCTGCCCCACGATGCGACCCCGTTCGAGGATCTGGCGGTTGGCGATCAGTTCGCCCCGCTCGGTGTGGCGGCGCAGCTCGGCTTCTTGATCCGGGGAAAGACCGACGACATGGACGTTCCAGACGTCCGGGGGTTCGGAATGATCGAGCGGCATCGTCTGGGCGAACACGGACATCGCCGCCGCCCGGAAGGGCGAGTAGTCGACCAACGCCTGGGTCACGCTCGCCAGAACGTCGTCGATTCCCGACTGTTCCGTCGTCCGCAGCATCTGGGCGGCGATCTCTTGGAGCCGACGGTTCAGATCGGCCATGCTGGCCCGCTGGATGGCGAGGGCGGCTTGATCGCCCAGGACTTCGGCGATCTTGACGTCGTCCGCGTCGAAATCGTGCGGCGCCCGATCGTAGATGCTCATCGCGCCGATCAGTCGCGCCCCGGCATACAGGGGCACGCCGATCACGGACTGGATCTCGTAGCCGACCCATTGCGACGAGCGTTGGGGCCAGCGTTCGTAGTCGGCCACGACTTCGGGGTGGCCCGTCTCAGCGGCCCGCCCGGCAACGCCTTCGCCAAGCTGGATTCGCAATCCCTGTCGTGAGGATGCCGCGCGGTGCTGCCGCAGAACCGTCAGTTCCAACTCCCCCCGCTCGTCGTCGTAGAGATACAGGCCCCCGCCGTCGCAGGCGAGCAGCTCCACCGTCGAGGACAAGACGTTCTCCAGAACCGCGTCCCGATCCAGGTGGGGCTGGAGCCACTGCTGACTGAGCTCGTTCAACTGATGGAGGGCCCGGCTCAAGCGCTGCTCTTGCGTCAGCTTTTGGGCGTGGGACAGCGTCAGCGACGCCTGGTCGGCAAAGACATTCAGCAGCTTGAGGTCTTGATCGGTGAACGTGCGCGCTGCCGAGGTATCGGCGACGCTCAACGCGCCGGCGACGTCGTCGTCCACGATCAGCGGAATGCTCATCGCCGGGTGCCAGGGCATGTCCCGAAACGCCTCGGGACGGTTCTCGATCGCGTGATAGTCCGATGCGATCAATGGTTCTCGGCGTGCAACGGCGCGGCCGGCGAGCCCCTCGCCGAGGTTCAACTCCATGCCGACGATGTCTTCCGAGCGGCCCATCTCGGAATGGTCGACGAACAGCCGCACGACGTCACGGTCGGCATCATAAAGGTAGAGCCCGGCATCTGTGACCTCCATGAGACGGGCTGCTTGGTCGACGATCGGCTGGAGTAGAGGCTTAAGGTCCGCGTTGAATCCCGCCAATGATCGTGCCGACTCCTTGTTCATTGGGCCTATTTATCTTAGGCGGCTCTCGATGTCAAGTCCGCGAGCTGCCGAGCGAGCGTGCGATGTGGGCCTCGTCCTTGTTCCACTTGTCCGCGACCTTGACGTGCAGATCCAGGTACACGTGCGTGCCGAGCAGCGTTTCGATCAGTCGCCGGGCCTCTTGGCCGATCCGCTTGATCATTTCGCCGCGATCGCCAATCAAGATGCCCTTCTGCGAGCGCCGGGCCACGTAGATCGTGGCGTAGATCTCCAGCATCGACTCGTCCTCACGCTCGCTGGCCTCCACGATATCGACGTAGGTGGAATAGGGCACTTCCTCGCGCGTGTGCCGATAGATCGCCTCGCGGACAAACTCGGTGATCACGAAGGATTCGTCCCGGTCGGTGTCCGTCTCCTCGGGGAAGTAACGAGGCCCGTCCGGCAAGTAGGCCTTGATCAGTTCGACGGTGCGGGTCAGGTTGGTGCCGTCGGCACACGAGATGGGCACGATCTCGCTGAACAGACCCAGGTCGCCGTACCGTTGAATGGTCTCGGCAACGGCGTTGCCCTTGGCCGTGTCGCTCTTGTTGATCAGCAGGAACGACGACGCGTCGAGCTTGCGCATCCGCTGAATCATCTCTCGGTCATAGTCGGGAATCTCGACCCAGGGCTCGACCATGTAGAGCACCAGATCGAGGTCGGCCATGGCGCCGAACGCCTGCTTGATGAGGTAGTTGCTCAGCTTGTCCACCGGCTTGTGCAGCCCCGGCGTGTCGATGAAGACGATCTGGGCGTCGGCCTCGTTGTAGATGCAGCGGATGCGATTGCGCGTCGACTGGTGCTTGTCCGAGACGATGAGCAGTTTCCGGCCCAGGATCGCGTTGATGAAGCTCGACTTCCCCACGTTGGTCCGCCCCAGCACGCCGACGAAGCCGGACCTAATCGTCGCCATGGAGCAACGTTCCTTCCCGAATCAGGTCTCGAGCGATTCCAATGGCCTGATGGACGGGACGACCGTCAACAGAAGGCGCCACCCGCTCGCGAACGCGATCGTAAACGAGCCCCGTTCGATGGGCCATGGCCGCTCGCTCGCGGAAGTCGAGCGCCTGCACGACGGTGACCAGCTCGATGGCCAGCGTCCACTCGGCGTTGCGGGCGATCTGGTAGGCCTTCCATGCCGCGACGCTGGCGAGGCTATTGTGGTCTTCCTTGCCGCCGGATGTGGGAACCGAGTCGACCGCGGCCGGGTGCGCGAGGACCTTGTTTTCCGCGACCAACGAGGCGGCCGTGTACTGGGCGATCATCAGGCCCGACTGGAGTCCGGGCATGTGGGTCAGGAAGGCGGGAAAGTCGGCATGATTGAGCAGTAACGACGTGCGGCGTTCCGAGGCGCCGCCGAGTTCGGCGATGGCCACGCCGAGGCTTTCCGAAGCCAGCGCCAACGACGCCCCGTGGAAGTTGCCGCCGGAGCAAACGTCGTCGGCGTCGGGAAAGAGCAGCGGATTGTCGGTGACGGCGTTCATCTCCCGTTCCAGGACGCCATGAACGTGCGCCAAGGATTCCCAGCATGCCCCCAATATCTGCGGCAGACAGCGCAGCGAATACGGATCTTGCACGTCGGACGACGCATCGACGAGCCGGCTCCCCTCGAGGGAAGCCATGATCCGCTCCCCGGCACGGCGTTGGCCCGCATGGGCGTCGTGGATTCGCGCGTCGAACGGATCCGTGTGGGCCCCGGCGGCCTCCAACGCCATCGCGCCCATGAGGACGGCGTGATCCCACAGTTGCCGGGCGATCTCGTAGGCGACAAAGGCGGTCGCCAACGAGACCTGCGTCCCGTTGATGAGCGCGAGCCCCTCTTTCGGAGCGAGCTGAAGCGGCTCGAGTTCGAGCGAGCGCAGCAGCTCAGATCCCCCGATCGTGCGCTGGCGGTGAACGGCCTCGCCTTCGCCGAGCAGCAACAACGCCAAATGAGCGAGCGGAGCGAGGTCGCCGCTGGAGCCCATCGAGCCCTGTCGCGGGATGATCGGGACGGCGCCCGCGTTGAGCAAGGTCGCCAGCTGATCGACGACGACCGTGCGCACGCCGGAATGGCCTTTCAGAAGCGTGTTGAGCCGGAATAGCAGGGCAGCGCGGGCAATCTCGTCGGGCAAGGGCTCGCCGACGCCACAGGCGTGGCTGTGAACCAGGTTGGCCTGGAGCTCGCGCAGCTGATCGAGCGGGATCGTTGCCGTGCTCAGCTTGCCGAAGCCCGTGTTGACGCCGTAGACCCGGCGTCCCTCACGGACGATGCGATCCACGAACTCGGCGCAGCGCTGGACGCGCTCGCGCGCGGCGTCGGTGGGCTCTGCGAGCTGCGCGTCGTGGACGACACGGGCGGCGCTCTCGGTCGTGAGGGACGTGCCATCGAGGTGGATCATATGCCGGTCACTTCAGTATAGGACGCCGCGTTCGTCCCCTGCAAAAGCTGTGGGTCCTCCACAGATGCGCTACCATGGCGCGCCATGTTCGATGAGCCCTTGTACGTCATCTGTCACAACATCCGGAGTCTCTGGAACGTCGGCTCGATCTTCCGCACCTCGGACGGCGCCGACGTGTGGAAGGTCTTCCTCGGCGGCTACACGGGCCATCCCCCGAGGGATCGCATCACCAAGACGGCGCTCGGCGCCGACGAGTGGATCCCCTGGGAAGGGCATCGCCACACGTGGCGCTTCATCGAGCGGCTCCAATCGGCGGGCGTAGAGGTCGTTGCCCTCGAGAACAACATCTCACGGCCCTCTCAATCCCTGGAGACGTTTCAGCCGACGTTTCCCATGGCCCTGATGCTGGGCAACGAAGTACGGGGCCTCTCGCGGCGCATGCTGAAGCGGGCCGATCGCGTCGTCCATATCCCGATGCATGGCCACAAGGCGTCGCTCAACGTGGCCGTTGCCTTTGGAGTCGCTGTCTACGCGCTCAATCGCCAGCGTCGCTAAGCTCGAGCGAGGGGTGTTCTGCTTCGAGCGCCATCTGAACCTCGTATGCGACGCCCGTTCGTTTCGGTAGGCCAAGCGATTGTCCTCGATGCGGCAGGGCCCCCGGCTTGTTCGTGGGGCACAACGTCAGCGCGCGAGCGAGGGCCGCTATTCGACGACGTCGCGGGTTAGCCGGCCGAAGCGAGCTCGACGGTCAAGCCTCGGCCAAGAGCCAAGCGCGATGGGCTTGGCGCTCCACGATCTGGGTGACCGCGTAGGCGGCATCAAGGGACGTCCCGACGGTCGCCGCCCCATGTCGCGCCAGGAGGACCGCGTGCCGATCGCCCAGCGCGCGGACGGCGTTTTGAGCCAGTTCGTCGGTTCCTGAGCTCGCGTACTCCGTTACGCGGACGTCGCCGCCGGCGACGATCGCCAATTCGTCGGTCTCGGCCCGCAGCGATCGCCCCAGGAAGCTGAACGCCTGGGCGTGAACCGGGTGCGTGTGGACGATCGCGTGGACGTCGGGCCAGGCTCGATAGATCGCGGCATGGAGGCGCCACTCCGACGACGGCTCGAGGCCGCAAGCGGCGTCGTGAACCGCGCCGTCCACGTCCATGGTGACGATCTGGCCCGCGCTCATCGTCTCGTAGGGGACGCCGCTCGGCGTAATCAGGAATCGATCCGCATGACGGCCATGCCGAGCGCTGACGTTGCCAAGGCTGGCGACGATGTAGCCCGCATTCGACGCGCGCTGCGCCGTGTGCAGGAGCTGAACGCGCAGCGCGGCCTCAGGCAGAGGCGCCATGGACCGCTCCATTACGGGTGAGCGCCGCTCCAATGGAGGACCCAAACGGAGGTCGTAGGACGCCCGCTTCGGTAATGAGGGCGTGCACGAGCTTATGCGGGGTGATGTCGAAGGCGTAGTTGACGGCTGTAGCGTTTTCGGGCGCGATCCGGACCCCGGAGACGATCGTGACCTCGCTTGGGTCGCGCTCCTCGATGGGAATCTCAGTGCCTGATGGCACATCCGGGTCGATGGTCGAGGTCGGCAAGGCCGCATAAAAGGGCACAGCGTGGCGGTCGGCCAGGGCCGCGACGGTGTAGGTCCCGATCTTGTTGGCGACGTCGCCGTTGGCGGCGACCCGATCGGAGCCGGTGATGACCGCGTCGACGAGTCCCCGCCCCATGAGCGCGCCCACGGCGTTGTCGGGGACGACGTCGTAGGGAATGCCCTCTTGCTCCAGTTCCCAGGCCGTCAGTCGCGCGCCCTGCAACAGCGGCCGCGTCTCGTCGACCCAGACTTTCAGGCGCTTGCCCTGTGACCAGGCCGAGCGAATGACGCCGAGGGCAGTCCCGTGACCGGCCGTGGCGAGTGCCCCGGCGTTGCAGTGCGTCAACACCCGATTGCCGTCGCGCAGCAACGCAGCTCCGTAGGCGCCCAAGCGCTGATTGGCCGCAATGTCCTCGGAGCGAATGCGCTCGGCTTCGGCCAACAACGCCTCCAGGCGCGTGTCGAGGTCCCTGTCCGGGTCGCCTTCGAACACGCGGCGTTGGCGACGAAGCGCCCACGCCAGGTTGATCGCGGTGGGCCGCGTGGCCCCGAGCGCGTCGATCACCTCGGCGAATCGCGTTTCGAGGTCGGGCGCCGTGGTCTCTTGGAGTCCGACGATGACCCCATACGCGGCCGTGACACCGATGGCGGGGGCGCCGCGTACGCAGAGCCGGCGGATCGCGTCCGCGACCTCGTCAAGCGTGGTGGGCGTCAGGACGTGCTCCTCCCACGGAAGCCGCGTCTGATCGAGCAACCGCAGCCCGTTCGCCCACCAGACCGGGGTCAACATCGTGCAACCTCCCGTGTTCCATGCGGCGCGACCCAGATGGCCGTCGAACCCGGGTGTCGGACGCCGCTCGCCATCAGATGGGGTCGGTGCCGAATATCCGGTCGCCGGCGTCGCCCAAGCCCGGCCGGATGAACGCGTTCTCATCCAGCTCCTCGTCCAGCGCGGCGGCCACGACGGAGACGTCGGGATGGTGGTCGGTCAGGACCTTGACCCCCTCAGGGGTGGCGATAAAGCAGACGAAGCGGATGTAGCGCGCGCCCACTTCCTTGAGGTGCTCGATCGCTCGGGCGGCGCTGTGGCCGGTCGCCAGCATGGGATCGACGACAAAGATGCGGGCATCGCGCATGCCCTTGGGCAGATTGGAGTAGTAGTCCACGGGCGAGAACGACATCTCGTCGCGGTAGAGGCCGACGTGGCCGACCCGCGCCTCCGGCACATAGCGGGTGAAGCCGTCCACCATGCCGAGCCCGGCGCGCAGGATGGGCACCACGACGATCTCGTCGACCAGTTGATAGCCCGTTGTCGGATCCAACGGCGTCTCGATGGGAATCTCGCGGACCGGCAGGTCGCGCATCGCCTCGTAGGCGAGAATGGCCGTCGCGTCCTTCAGGACGCGACGGAAGACGAAATACGGGGTCTCCTTGCGGCGCAGCGTCGTCAGATCCCGTTTGAGGATCGGGTGATCGACGACGGTCGGTTGATCGATCGCACTTGACGGAAGTTCGGTCAAGTCGGCGCTCCTTCGAGAATTTGCGCGCCCGCGCTGGCCCCGAGCCGGGTGGCCCCGGCCTCAATCAGGGCGCGGGCGTCGTCGAACGTCTTGATGCCCCCGGCCGCTTTGACGCCCATCTGATCGCCGACGGCCTCGCGCATGAGCCGCACGTCGTCGACCGTCGCGCCGCCCGGCCCGAACCCCGTGGACGTCTTGACGAAGTCGGCCCCGGCCGACTTGGCGAGGATGCACGCCGCCCGCTTCCGATCGTCGCTGAGCAGTGCCGTCTCCAGAATGACCTTGATCAGGACGCCGCGGGGGCTCTTGCTCGTGACCTGGCGAATGGCGCGGATCTCGTCGGCGACGTAGCGATAGTCGCCCGCTTGCAGGGCCGCGACGTTGAGCACCATGTCCAGCTCCGCGGCCCCGTCAGTGAGCGCCTGTTCGGCCTCCTCGGCTTTGATCGCCGTGACGTTCGCCCCGTGGGGAAACCCGATGACCGTGGCGACGCCCACGTCCGAATCCCGCAACTGCTCCGCGGCCAGGGGCACAAGCCAGGGATTGAGGCAGACGGCCCCGAAGTCGTGGGCCTTGGCCTCCTGGCACAACGCACGGGCCCGCTCGCGGCTGACGTCCGGTCCGAGCGCGGTGTGGTCGATCGTGGGGGCGAGATCGGCCCGATAGAGTTCCATGAACCCCTCCTCAACGCGTCCGATTATAGCCTGCATCGACCGTGGAGGGTCAACCCGTTCGGGCATATATCCAGATTCCGCCCGTTGGCTTGTGCGATCGCAAATGCGAAGGCGCGAACGGCTCCAGCTGTCGGGCCGTTCGCGCCTCCACGGAAGCCAAGCGGGGGATCGAGGGGGCTCGATCTCATGGGGAGCCGGTCTTGACGTTGCCGCCGGACTCCACGGTCATCTCGATCCAGACCAAATCGTTCATGTCGTCGCTGCGGATGCTCGTCACCGTGCCGTCGTAGGGCGAGTGGACGTAGAGCGCGTCCATCTGGGCGTTCAGCTTCTCCAGGCGCTTCTGATAGTAGCCCTCGCCCAGGATCAGCTCCTTCGCCGCGCCGGTGAACGAGTCCGCTTCCGCTTGCAGCTTTGAGATCCGATCCTGGATCGCGGCCAACGCATCCGGGTCCTTCACGCACAGCGGCTCGTTCTGGAAGACGTTCTGATGCGGGTGCACCAGCGGCTCGCCCGTGCAGGAGAGGGCCTTGCTCTCGCGCTGCGTGCCGGGCACGCGCTGCTCGCCGTTCTCACGCCAGCTCCAGGTGATCCGTTCCTCGTCGACCATCTGGGCGATCGTCTCGCCGCGCTCCTTGACGATCCAGTACGCTTCCTTGATCTCGTGCGACGGGCTCGCGGCGCAGATGGAGACCTCCAGCGCGTCGGCGCGGCGCATCGTCACCTCGTCGTAGCGCAGCTCGAGGCGTCCATCGGGATGCCGCAGGATCTCGATCGGCTCCGGGGCGTAGCGCATCCGACTCAGCGGCACGTCGGCCGAAAGACGCGTCATGAGCGCGCTCACCTTGCCGCGCTCCGCCGATCCCGGCGCGAACCGGAAGACCTTGATCGGGTCGAGACAGGCCTGATCCTCCGCGGTGGCGTTCGCCTCTCCCATGGAGAAGGGCAGCTGCGAGACGCCGAGGGTCAGCACGCCGATCAGGGCGGCGGTCATGGCCATCAGTTTCCAGCGTCCGGTTCGCATCATGGGTATCTCCTCCTTGCTTGCCGGTGGTCCATCTACCCACGAACGCCCGATTCGTTTCAGGGGCCCGGATGCGAGCTGGAAGAATCGGCTGTTATCATGGACCATGCGCTTCGAAGGGATGACGCTGGCCGCCGTCGTCGCCGAGATGGCCGACGAGCTCCGCGGCGCTCGCGTGCAGAACGTCTATCAGCCGCTGAACGAGGCGATGCTGCTGGAGCTCTACCCCGGCCAGAAGCGCCAGCTGCTCATCGCTTCCGGTCCCGAAGCACGTCTCCACTTCAGCGATCAGAGGTTCCCGAATCCGGCGCAACCGCCGTCGTTCTGTATGCTCCTGCGCAAACACCTGCGCAACGGGTTCGTTCACGAGATTCGTCAACCGGGCTTGGAGCGGATCGTGGACATCACCGTCGCGCGTGGCGAGGCACGCAAGACGTTGCGGGCCGAACTGATGCGTCCCAACGGCAACGTGCTCTTGCTGAGCGATGACGAGGTGCTGGGCGCGCTCAACGCCTCGTCCGGCCATCGGACGTTCGAGCCGCACAGCCCCTATGAGCCGCCGGAGGCTCAAGGGAAGCTCGATCCACGAGGGGTGTCCCAGTCCGCATTTGCGGCGGCCCTTCACGACAGCCCGGATGAGAAGACGAAGCGGGCGCTGTTCCAGACCCTCGACGGCATCGGGCCACTCACTGCCGAGGAGATCGCGGTCGTCGCGGAGGTCGCGCCCAACACCAACGTCGGCCAGCTCGCCGAAGCGCAGATGGACCGACTTTGGGCAGCCACCCGCGACCTCTTCGACCGGCTTGCTCAGGGGCGTTTGCAGCCCTGCGTCTATCGGGACCAGACGGAGACGGCCAAAGAGGCGACGCCGTGGCCGTATGCCAGTCTGTCGGGCTATGAGGAACGTCGCGTGGCGACCGTCTCCGAAGCGATCGACGCCTGCTATCGGACGACGCGCGAGACGCCCGTCGAGCGCCGTTGGAAGACGCTGAGCCGAGCGTTGGGCGACGAGATCGAGCACGTGGAAAAGTCACTGGAGAACGTGCGCGGGGATCTGGAACAAGCGGAGCGTTACGAGGCCGACAAGACGATCGGCGACCTGCTCATGGCCTATCTGGCGTCCGTTCCAAGGGGCGAATCGAGCGTAGAGCTGACGGACTTCGAGGGGCAGACGCGCGAGATCCCGCTCGATCCGACGCTGGAACCCGTGGAGAACGCCCAGCGTTACTACAATCGCTACAAGAAGCGCAAGCGCGGCGTCGACAAGCTCCAGACGCGACGGCGGCAACTCCGCTGGGAGCTGTCGTACCTGCGCGGGCTCCAAGTCCATCTCGACGAAGCCGAGACGATGGCCGAGCTGGATGCCCTGGAGGAGGAACTGATCGAGGCGGGCGTGATCCAGCCTCCCAAGCGGAGATCCAAGCGCTCGTCGGCGCCCATGGGACCACGGCGGGTTGCCATGGACGGCCATCAGGTCTATGTTGGACGGAACGGGCGGCAGAACGACCAGCTCATTCGCAACGCCCATCCGGACGACCTCTGGCTGCACGCCAAGGATCGGCCAGGCTCACACGTCGTGATCAAGAGCGACCGCAAGGGCGACGTGCCCGACGAGGTTCTGCAACGGGCGGCCGAGCTGGCCGCGTATCACTCGAAAGGACGGGACGCAGGCAAAGTGGAGGTCACCTACACGTTGATCAAACATCTGAAGAAGCCGAAGGGCGCTAGGCCTGGCTTGGTCGTCGTCAACGAGGAACTGGGTACGCTCACCGTGGAGCCACGAAGCGAGGCCGATCAATGAGACGGTTCGGCGCAGCGGTCGGCCTCGGCAGCGTCACACAGTATCTCATTGTGGCGAACGCGCTCGTCTATGCGATCCAGCTGCTCAACCAGCCCCCGGCCTCGGGCGGCGGCCCGTTCTCCGCGCTCAGCTTGCGGAGCATCAGTTGGGTGGAGCACACGTTTTCGCTCGTCGTGCCGCTGCAGAGTCCAGACGTGATCTGGCAAATCGTGACGTCGATGTTCCTTCACGGATCGCTGTTCCATATCGCCATCAACATGTTCATCTTGTGGCAGTTCGGCAACATCCTGGAACGCGTCTGGGGGAGCGAGCGTTTCCTGAAGTATTACTTCTTTGTCGGCATCGGCGCGGGGGTGATGACGGCGCTGGTGGGCGCGCTGACCGCCGGTTACACGAATCCGGCCTGCGTGCAGGCCATGGGCGATCTGCCGTGGGGATGCTTCCAGCACACGCTCGGCGCCTCGGGGGCCATCATGGGCGTGCTATTGGCCTTCGCCATGCTCTTCCCCAACCAGCAGTTGATGTTGCTCTTTCCCCCGATTCCGATCAAGGCCAAGTACCTGGTCGTGATCATCGCTGCCGTCTCGATCTTTGCCCAAGTGACGGGAGCCTTGCCCGGCATCGGGCACATTACGCACCTCGGTGGCTTTGCGTTCGGGCTGCTCTACTTCAAAGGGCCCGTCCAGATCCGTCGGCTGTTGTCATGATTCGCTGATTTGAGTCACCATGGAGGGTCTGCTACAATAGCGCGAAAGCGAGGTCGAGCTGAATGCGAACCTTTCTCAGCATCCTGCTGGTTCTGGACAGCCTAGCGCTCATCGGACTCATCCTGATCCAGATGAGCAAGCACTCGGAGCTCGGAGGCGCCTTCGGGGGTGGAGGCAGTCACACCGTCTTCGGCCGTGAGGAGACGAGCGACCCGAAGCGCACGGCCACTGGATGGCTCGGCGCGCTCTTTTTCATCCTGGCGCTGTCGCTTTCGCTCGTCCCCTAAGCGAGGTTGATCATGGCCGAACCCATTATTGACATCCAGGACCTCAAGACGTACTTCTACACCGAAGACGGCGTGGTACGCGCTGTCGACGGGGTGTCGTTCTCCATCGAGCGCCAGGGGAGCTTGGGCGTGGTCGGCGAGTCCGGTTGCGGCAAGAGCCAGACGGCCCTGTCGGTCATGGGGCTGATTCCCATGCCGCCCGGCAAGATCACCCAGGGCTCGATCACCTACAACCGCGAGGGCAATCCCGTCGACCTGACCAAGCTCGACCCGAAGGGCAAGCAGTATCGGGCCATCCGCGGCAACGAGATCGCCATGATCTTCCAGGAGCCGATGACCTCACTGAATCCCGTCTACACCGTCGGCGACCAGATCATGGAGGCGATCATGCTCCACCAGCGGGTCAAAAAGGACGAAGCCCGCGACCGGGCGATCGACATGCTGCGCAAGGTCGGCATTCCGCTGCCCGAGCAGCGAATCGACGAGTACCCGCACCAGCTCTCCGGCGGCATGCGCCAGCGCGCCATGATCGCCATGGCGCTGTCCTGCAATCCCCAATTGCTGGTGGCCGACGAGCCGACCACGGCTCTGGACGTCACGATTCAGGCCCAGATCATCGAGCTGATCAAGGGGCTGCAAGAGGACTACGCGATGTCGCTGATGATGATCACCCACGACCTGGGCGTCATCGCGGAGACGGCCGACGAGGTCGTGGTGATGTATCTGGGCAAGGTCGTCGAACAGGGCCCCGTCCGCGAGATCTTCCACAACCCGAAGCATCCCTATACCCAAGGCCTGATGGAGTCCATTCCGGCGCTCACCAAGGAGCGGGAACGGCTCAAGCCGATCAAGGGCGTCGTCCCGGATCCGTACAACATTCCGCAGGGGTGCCCGTTCATTACGCGTTGCCCGCACGCCATGGACGTCTGTCAAGAGATGCCGCCCCTGGACGAAGTCGAGCCCAACCACAAGGCGGCGTGCTGGCTCTATGAATAACGGGCAAGTGAGGTGACCGAGGTGGCCAACGGCGAGGCATTGCTGACCGTCAACAATCTGCGCAAGTATTTCCCGGTTAAGAAGGGCGTGTTCCGTCGCACCGTCGGCCATGTGAAGGCCGTCGACGGCGTCACGTTCCACATCAACCGCGGCGAGACGCTGGGGCTGGTCGGCGAGTCCGGCTGCGGGAAGACGACCGCGGGCCGCTCGATACTGAGATTGATCGATCCCGACCCGGGCAGCGAAGTGATCTTCCGCCACGGCGACCAGGAAGTCAACCTGGCCGATCTGTCGCCGCGCCAACTGAAGGACCTCCGCCGCCAGATCCAGATCATCTTTCAGGATCCCTATTCGAGCCTGAACCCGCGCATGACCGTCGGCGACATCGTCGGCGAGCCGCTCGTCGTCCACGGCGTTGCCAAGGGCAAGGAGCGTGAGGCCCGCGTCCGCGAGCTGTTGGAGGCCGTCGGGCTTAACCCCTCGCACATCAAGCGCTACCCGCACGAGTTCAGCGGCGGTCAGCGCCAGCGCATCGGCATCGCCCGGGCATTGGCTCTGGACCCTGATCTGATCGTCTGTGACGAGCCCGTAAGCGCCCTGGACGTCTCCATTCAGGCCCAGGTCATCAACCTCTTGATGGACCTGCAGAAGGAGTTCGGGCTCACGTATCTGTTCATCGCCCACGATCTGAGCGTCGTTCGCCACATCAGCGACCGCATCGCCGTGATGTATCTCGGCAAGGTCGTGGAGATGGCGGAGACCGAGGAGCTCTTCCAGAATCCCAAGCACCCCTACACGGAGGCGCTGTTGTCCGCCGTGCCGTCGCCGGATCCGGACTATCAGATGGAGCGGATCCTGCTCAAGGGCGACGTGCCCAGCCCGGTCAACCCGCCGTCCGGCTGCGTCTTCCACCCGCGTTGTCCCTACTACAACGAGCACGGCTGGGAGGCCTGCAAGAACGAGGTGCCGGCGCTGGAGCGTCTCGAGGGGGAGCACTACGCCGCCTGCCACTTCAGTCGAGAATTGGACCTGGAGGGCGTGCACGAGCTGATCACGCGCCGAGAACAGGGCACGTAACCCCGCTCCCTCAACCCCTGCTGTGCGAATGCTGCTCGGCACCCGCAACGACGGAAAGATCGCCGAGATCTTTCAAATACTGGGGGACGTTTCCGTCCTGGAGCTGCTGACGTACGAGGCCGTCCCCTTCGCCGACGTCGCGGAGACGGGGGCGACGTTCAGGGACAATGCCCGACTGAAGGCGAATCAAATCTCGACGGAGACGGGTCTGCCCGTGCTGGCCGAGGACTCCGGTCTGGAAGTGAACGCTTTGAATGGGGCGCCCGGCGTCCACACCGCCCGCTACGCGGGCGAGGGCGCCACCGATGAGTCCAACATTGAAAAGCTTCTGGCGGCACTGGACGGCGTCCAGGATCGCTCAGCGAGGTTCGTCTGTGTGGCGGTCCTGAGGTGGCCCGACGGGACCGAACAATTGAGTGAGGGCCAACTGTGCGGTCGCATTGCCCGCACGCCGCGCGGTAACGCTGGGTTTGGCTACGATCCCGTCTTCGTTCCCGATGGATACGAACGGACGCTGGCCGAGCTGGGCGAGGGCGTCAAGGGCGAGATAAGCCACCGCCGCGACGCGCTCGACGAGATGCGTCGAGCCTTGCTCCACGGGCTGTCGTCCGCAGATTAGCTCGGATCATTCCTCGTCCAGCTCCTCCTGCAGCTGTTCCATGAGCTTCTTCTGGCGACGCGAGAGCCTTTTCGGCACCTCGACCTTCACCTTGACGATCTGGTCGCCCTTGCCGCGCTCGCGCAGATGGGGAATCCCCTGGCCGCGCAGCCGGAAGATCTCTTCGGATTGCGTGCCGGCGGGAATCTTCAACTCCTCCTCGCCGTAGAGCGTCGGGACGGTGATCTTCGTCCCGAGGGCGGCCTGAGGGAACGAGACGTGGGCGACGTACAACACATCGTCGCCCTTGCGAGAGAACACGTCATGGTCGGCCACGTCGACGACGATGAACAGGTCGCCCGGCGGGCCGCCGTGGGTGCCGGCGTTCCCTTCGCCCGCCAGGCGGAGTCGGGAGCCGGCGTCGACGCCGGGCGGGACGTTGATGGAGATGCGGCTCTGCTCCCAGATGCGCCCGCGGCCGTCGCACTTGTGGCAGGGGTCGTCGACGATCTCGCCCGTGCCCTCGCAGCGCTCACACACCGAGACGTTGATGAAGCTGCCCAACAGCGTCTGGCGCTGATACTGGACTTCGCCGCGCCCGCCGCAGGTGGGACACGTCCGCACGTCGCTGCCCGGCTCGCGGCCGTTGCCGTCACAGCGATCGCACGAGACATAGCGCGGCACGGTGACCTTCATGCGGGTGCCTTGGGCGGCGTCCTCCAGCGTGATGCGGAGGCGATACTCGAGATCCTCGCCACGGCGCGCCCGACTGCGCTGGCGTCGACCGGCGCCGGTGGTGCGTTGGCCCTCGCCGAAGAAGAGGTTGAAAATGTCGTCCCAGCCGCCGCCGAAGAACTCGTCAAACGCCTCGCGGGCGTGGGTGAAGTCCTCGAAGTCGAAGTCGGCGCCCTGCTCCGGGCCGACGTGCCCGAAGCGGTCGTACTGGGCTCGCTTGTCGTCGTCCGACAGCACCTCGTACGCTTCGGAGATCTCCTTGAACTTCTCGGCGCTTCCCCCGTCCTGGTTCAGGTCCGGGTGATACTGCTTGGCCAGCTTTCGATAGGCCTTCTTGATCTCGTCCTTGGATGCGTCTCGGGAGACGCCGAGGATCTCGTAGAAGTCGCGTTGCGCCATGATATCCCTTCAATGTCATTCGGCGGAATCGCGGACGCCCAGGGGCGCAGGATCCTGCGCCCCTGGGCCCCATTGAGCGGTTGCAGCTGGATAGACGACGTCACGCGGACTTGTCGTCGTCCTTGTCGTATTCGGCCTCGACGTAGTCCTCGGAAGTCTCGCCCGCGCCGTCGGTGCTCGTCTCGTCCTCATCGGGCCCGCCAGAGGCCTCGGCCTCCTGTTCCTCGGCCTGCTCGTAGATCTTCTGGCCCAACTCTTGGGAGGCCTGCTGGAGCTCCTCCATCGTCGACTTGATCCTCTCGATGTCGGCCTCGTCCGCCTCGAGAAGTTGCTTCAGCTCGTCGAGCTTCTGGCGGGTCTGCTCGCGGGTCTCCTCGCTCACCTGTCCGCCGTAGTCGTCGAGGGTCTTCTCCACGGAGTAGACGAGCTGGTCGGCCTGGTTGCGCGTCTCGATCTCCTCGGCCTTGCGCTCGTCCTCTTCGGCGTACTGCTCGGCCTCTTTCTGCATGCGCTCGATCTCGTCCTCGCTGAGGCGAGACGTCTCCTTGATCTCGATGCTCGCGGATTTCCCGGTTCCCTTGTCCTTGGCGCTGACGTTGAGGATGCCGTCGGCGTCGATGCTGAACGTGACTTCAATTTGGGGGACGCCGCGGGGCGCGGGCGGGATGTCCTGGAGCTGGAAGCGACCGAGGCTCTTGTTGTCCTGGGCCAGCTTGCGCTCGCCCTGGACGACGTGGACGTCGACGCTCGTCTGGTTGTCGTCGGCCGTGGTGAACGTCTTCGTCTTTTCGGTCGGAATCGTCGTGTTCTTCTCGATCAACGGCGTGGCGATGCCGCCGAGGGTCTCGATGGACAGCGTCAGCGGCGTGACGTCCAAGAGCACGATGTCGTCCATCTCGCCGGCGAGCACCGCGCCCTGAAGGGCGGCGCCGAGCGCGACGACCTCGTCCGGGTTGATCTCCTTGTTGATCTTGCCCGGCACGATCTCGTCGATGAGCTCCTGGACCTTCGGGATGCGCGTCGAGCCGCCCACCAGGACGATTTGGTCGATGTCGTCCGCGTCCATCTCGGCGTCCGCCAGCGTCTCGCGGATCTTGGTCATCGTGCGGTCGATGAGGTCCTCGACCAGGCTCTCGAACTTGGCGCGGGTCAGCTTCTTCTCCAGGTGCTTCGGGCCGTTCTGGTCCGCCGTGATGTAGGGCAGATGGATCGTCGTCTCCTTCTTCGACGACAGCTCCTTCTTGGCGCCCTCGGCGGCTTCCTTAAGGCGCTGGATCGCGGCCCGATCGTTGCGCAGGTCGATGCCCTCTTCGTTCTGGAACCCCTCGATGAGCCAGTCCATGATCCGCTGGTCGAAGTCGGCCCCGCCGAGCTCGTTGTCGCCGCCCGTGGCGACGACCTCGAAGACGCCCTCGCCGATGTCGAGGATCGACACGTCGAACGTGCCGCCGCCGAGGTCGAAGACGAGAATGGTCGACTCGCCCTCCTTGTCGAGCCCGTAGGCGAGCGAGGCGGCGGTCGGCTCGTTGATGACACGCTGGACGTCAAATCCGGCGATCTTGCCGGCGTCCTTCGTGGCTTGGCGCTGCTCGTTGTTGAAGTAGGCCGGGCAGGTGATGACCGCCTTCTCGATCGGGTGCCCAAGGCGGTCCTCGGCGTCGGCCTTGAGTTTCTGCAGGATCATGGCGCTGATCTCCTCGGGCGAGTACTCCTTCGTCTCGCCCTCGGCCTCAATGGAGACCCGCTCGTCGGTGCCCATCTTGCGCTTGATCTCTTGGATCGTGCGCTCCGGGTTCGTGATCGCTTGGCGGCGCGCCAGCGTCCCCACGAGGCGCTCGCCGTCGTCGTCGAACGCCACGGCCGAGGGCGTGATGCGCTCGCCCTCGGCGTTGGGCACGATCTCCGGATCGCCGCCCTCGACGACCGCCATCGCCGACATCGTCGTTCCCAGGTCAATGCCGATGATCTTCTCTTTGGCCATCAGTCCGTCCCTCCTTCGTCTTGGTCAGACTGCGACTCGGATGCTTCGCTATCGGGCTCGGTCGGTTCCGTGTCCGTCTCAGCGCTTGCCGCGGGTTGACGGCTCACCATGACGCGGCTGGGACGCAGCACGGCCTCGCCGCGCACGTAGCCGCGCTCGAACGCCTCCACCACCGTGTTGGGCGGATGGTCGTCCGTCTCCGTGCTCATCAGCGCCTCGTGGCGCGACGGGTCGAACGGCTGGCCTTCCGCGTCGATCGGGTGGACGTCGCGGTCCGCCAGGACGTCGCGGAACTGGGCAAAGACGCGTTCCATGCCCTCGACGAACGCGTCCGGATCGCCGTCGTCCTGATAGGCCTGAAAGGCCCGTTCGAACCCGTCGTATACGGGCACAATCTCCAACAAAATCTCGTTTTCCGCGCGTCGCTTCTCCTCGTCGCGTTCCCGAGCGACGCGCTTCTTGTAGTTCTCAAAGTCGGCCTGCACGCGCTGTAACCGAGCGATCGTCTCCTGGAGGCGCTGGTCCTTTTCCTCCAGCTCCCGGTGCAGCGCCTCCACGTCGCTTGACGGCTCCGTCGACGTCGTCTCCACGGGCTCCTCGTCGGGTTGCGCCGACGCCGACGACTGAGCCTCATCCCGTTCGGACGCTTGCTCGTCCGTGCCTGGCTCGGTCCGTTGGGTCGTGTCGTCGGAATCGGGCGTGCGCTCGTTCGGCTGGGCGGTATCGTGGTTCATCCGCCGCTCACCTCCGTCTCCAGCGTCAAATCCCATTCGCGATGGCTGAGCGTCAAAATCGCCTGCAGTCGGTTGGCCAGATAGCTCGTGACCGAGAACGCCTTGCTGTAGTCCATGCGCGTCGGACCCACCACGCCGAGCGTCCCGGAGGTGCCGTAGCGCGTGAAAACGAGCCCGCACGAATGGAGCTCGGGGCGCTCGTTCTCGCAGCCGATCCGGGCTTGAATCTGCTCGGAGACCTCGCGCTCCAAGTAGTCGCTCAGCGGACGCCCTTCGCGGAGCAGACTGAGCGCCTCATGGGCCTGGTCAAACGTCTGGCCCTCGCCCAGCATGCGCTCCAATAGATCGATCATGCCCTCGACGTAGAGCTTGCGCTCCAGGCGACGCTCCAGGCCCTCGCGCAGCAGCGTGAACGCGTTGCGCACCATGGGCTCTTGCCAGTCGTCGTCCTCGGCGTAGCGCATCGCCTCCGAGCGAACGTCGCCCAGGCGCTGCCCCCGCAGTCGGTCGGTCAACAGCGAACCGATCTCGCGAAGCTCGTCCTCCGGGAGACTCGAGGGAATGACGCGATATTCCAGAATGCCCAGTTCCGACACGATGACCGCCAGCGCGTTCTCGGCGTCCAGCTTGGCGAAGACGATCGACTCGAGCCGCGAGTCCTCCAATCGGGGCGAGAGCACGAATCCGGCATAACCGCTCAGGTTGGTAAGCAGGAACGCGGTCTGCTCCAAGAGCTGCTCCACGTCCTGGCGCTGAATCCGGTAGCTCTCGATGACGGCGTTCTGATCGTGGTGCGCCAGCTCGCTCAGCTCCAGCAGCCAGTCGACGAAGAAGCGGATCCCCTGCTCGGTCGGCACCCGCCCGGCGGAGCTGTAGGCTTTCGTGATGAACGCATCCTCTTCGAGCGCCTTCATGTCGTTGCGGATCGTCGCGGAGCTGACGTCGAGCGGATAGTCCTCCAGCAGGGTCTTTGAACTGATCGGCTGCCCCTGCTTAAGGTAATAGTCCGTGATCGCCTTCAGCACCACCTGTTTGCGGTTGTCCATCAATTAGCACTCTCCGATATCGACTGCTAACCTGCAGTGCCGATGATAGTGGCTCCCCTCAGGGATGTCAAGGCAGCTCGAAGGGCAAGCGCTCAGCGCTGACAGGCGGGACAGAGGAAGCTGCTGCGACCGCCTTGACGAATCCGCTCGATCGGCGTGTCGCACTGTTGGCACGGCGCCCCCTCGCGGCCGTAGACCGCGAACTCATCTTGGAAATGCCCCAGCTCCCCGGCGGGCGTCTCGTAGGAGCGCAGCGACGTGCCGCCGGCGTCGATGGCGCGCTGAAGGACGCGAGGAATGGCGGCCTGAAGCCGACGAACCTCGGCACCGTTCAGCGAACGAGCCGGGCGTTCGGGATGCAGACGAGCCGCGAAAAGCCCCTCGCAGGCGTAGATGTTGCCGACTCCGGCGATCTTGTGTTGATCGAGCAGGAGCCGCTTGACCTCCTGACCCGTGCTCATCAGCGAGCGGAACGCCTCCCTCGTGTATTCGGCGGAGAACGGTTCCAACCCGAGTTTTCGGATCGGCTCAAGCGCATCCACGTCCTCGGTGGCCGCGAGGAACAGCATGCCGAAGCGGCGGGCGTCGTCGAAGTGGAGCGTCGTCTCGTCAAACGCCAGGACCAGCCGCGTGTGCTCGGCGGGTTCGGTCAGCAGGCGTCCGCTCATGCGCAAGTGGAGGACCAGCGTCTCCGGGCCGAACCGGATCAACAGATACTTGGCTCGGCGGTCCACAGCGTCCACGGATCGACCGACGAGGCGGTCCGTCAGTGCGGATGCGGTCGTGTTCCGCAGCAGGTGGACACGCTCGTGGACGCAGAGATCGCCGAGCGTCTGGCCCGTGATCAGCTGCTGGAGGACGCGGCGGATCGTCTCGACCTCCGGCAGTTCCGGCATCAGCCGAGCGTCCGATGGGTTTCGTGGACGATCTGTGCGAACGCCTCGGGATCCAAGGATGCCCCGCCCACGAGCGCGCCGTCGACGCTCGGCTGGGTCATCAATGCGTGGGCGTTGGTCGGCTTGACGCTGCCTCCGTACTGGATGCGGACCGATTCGGCAGTGGCGTCATCGTACAGAATGGCAATCTGTTCGCGCGCGAACCGTGCGCCGGCCTCGGCGTCCTCGGGGGACGCCGTTCGGCCCGTGCCGATCGCCCAGATCGGCTCATAGGCGACGACCAGTGACGCCACGTCATGCGACGAAAGGCCAGCCAGCCCATCGCGGAGCTGGCGCTCCAAGACGGGCTCGGTCTCGTTCGCCTCGCGCTGCTCCAAGGACTCCCCCACGCACAGGATCGGCGTCAGGTGGTGATCGACGAGCGCGTGGAGCTTCCGGTTGACGAACGCGTCGTCCTCGTCGAACAGCTCACGGCGTTCGGAGTGGCCGACGACGGCGTATCGACAGGCCAATTCGGCCAGCATCGTTGGCGAGACTTCGCCGGTGAACGCGCCCTCGGGCTCGGGATGGACGTTCTGCGCGGCCAGCGCGATCGGCGTGTCGGCGACCATCTCCGCGACGGTATCCAGGAGCGGAAACGGCGGTGCCACGGCCATCTCGACGCCCTCGACGGCTGTCACGGACGGCTTGCAGGCGAGCAGGAACGCGCGGGCCTCCGGGCGGGTCTTGTGCATCTTCCAGTTGGCAACAATGAACGGTGTTCGCATCGTCTCACCCGCGCCATTGTAGGCGCCGGCACGACGGATCGGCAATCGGAGAGGACAGCGTGCATTGATCTGACGGACGCCATGGCCGATAATATGCCAGCTTTGGAGCGCTCCGGAACGCCATGAACGAATCGAACGGCAACCGCGGTCAGGGCTGGGCGACGGTCATCATCACGCTGTTCGTGATCGCCGGCTCGCTGATCCAGTTCGACCCGATCCGAGATGGGATCGCCGATCTATTCCAAGGAGGGATCAACCCGATGAACATTGCGATTTTGGCCGTCGTCATTGTCGTGGCGCTCATCCTCGCCAGCGCGATCCGCATCGTGCGCGAGTACGAGCGCGGCGTCATCTTCCGGCTCGGGCGCCTGCAGGGCGCCAAGGGGCCGGGGCTGTTCTTCCTCATCCCGGTCATCGATAAGATGATCAAGGTGAGCCTGCGGATCGTCACCTTCGACATCCCGCCCCAGGAAGTGATCACCCAGGACAACGTGACCGTGTCGGTCAACGCGGTGGTGCTCTACCGGGTCATCGACCCGAACTTGGCGATCACCGAAGTGGAAGACTTCTATCAGGCGACCAATCAGCTGGCGCAGACGACGTTGCGCAGCGTCTGCGGCCAGGCCGAGCTGGACGAGCTGCTCGCCGATCGGGAGCGACTCAACCAGCAAATGCAGAAGATCATTGATGAACACACCGATCCCTGGGGCATCAAGGTCCGGGCCGTGGAGATCAAGGACGTGCGGATTCCCCAGGACATGCAGCGGACAATCGGCCGCCAAGCCGAAGCGGAGCGCGAGCGACGGGCCAAGGTCATCAACGCCGACGGCGAGTACCAGGCCGCCGAGCGGCTCACGGAAGCTGCCAAGGTGCTCCAGTCGCAGCCGGCCGCCATCCAACTCCGTTACCTGCAGACGCTGCTCGACATCACCAGCGAGCAGACGAGCATGGTGATCGTGCCACTGCCGATCGAGCTCTTGAAGGCGTTTGCCGGCTCGTCCGAGGCTGGGGAATCTCAAGACTAGGGCGACTGGCCAGGCCATGACGTCCGAATCGCGACCGTTCGTGCCGTACAAGATCAAGGCGGTGGAGCCCATCCGACGGCTCTCTCGGGCCGAACGGGAGAGCCGCATCCGGGAGGCGGGCCATAACGTCTTCAAGCTGGCCAGCGAGGACGTCGCCGTCGACCTCTTGACTGACTCGGGCACGGGCGCGATGAGCCAAGCGCAATGGTCGGCCTTGCTCTCGGGGGACGAGGCCTATGCGGGCAGCCGCAGCTTTCAACACCTCGAAGCGGCCGTTCGCTCGATTACGGGGTTTGAGCACGTCTTGCCCACCCATCAGGGCCGCGCGGCCGAGCACGTCCTCTTTTCCTGTCTGGTGAGCGCGGGCCAGATCGTGCCGAACAACATGCACTTCGACACCACCCGCGCCCACGTCATCCACCGGGGCGGCCAGCCGGTCAACCTCGTGATCGACGCCGCGTACGAGCCCGCCAACCCCCATCCCTTCAAGGGGGACATCGACCTCGATCGGCTTGAGGCGACGCTGGCCGAGCACGGCCCCGAGCGCGTTCCGCTGGTGATGATGACCGTCACCAATAACAGCGGCGGCGGGCAGCCCGTTTCGCTCGCAAACCTGAAGAACGCCAGCGAGATCGCCCGTCGTCACGGGGTCCCCTTCTTCTTGGACGCCGCTCGGTTCGCCGAGAACGCCTTCTTCATCCAGGAGCGCGAGGCGGGCTACGCCGACGTCTCCATCCCAGCGATCGTGCGCGAGATGTTCGACCTCGCCGACGGCTGCACCGTCAGCGCCAAGAAGGACGGCCTCGTCAACATCGGCGGTCTGGTCTGCCTGGACGACGACGCGCTCCATGAACGTGCCATGGAGACGCTGATCCTCATGGAAGGCTTCCCGACGTACGGCGGACTGGCCGGACGCGACTTGGCAGCCTTGGCTCAAGGATTGACCGAGGTGTTGGACGAAGACTACCTACGGCACCGCGTTGGACAGACCCGATATCTGGGCGACCAACTGAGGCAACGGGGCATTCCCATCGTCGAACCGATCGGCGGCCACGCCGTCTATGTGGACATCAAGCGGTTTCTGCCGCATCTGCCACAAGCCGAGTTCCCGGCCCAGTCGTTGGTCGTCGAGCTGTATCGCGAGGCGGGCATTCGGGCGGTCGAGGTGGGCAGCGTCATGTTTGCGCACCGCGATCCCGACTCGGGCGAGACCGTCTATCCCGAGCTGGAGCTCGTCCGGCTTGCCATCCCGCGCCGGGTCTACACGCCGGAGCACTTCGACGCCGTCGCCGACGCGTTCGGCGCCATTCGGGAGCGTCGAGAGCGCTTGCGCGGGCTGGAGCTCACGCACGGCACGGGACCGTTGCGCCACTTCATGGCCCAGTTCGAGCCGATTCCGAAGTGAGTTTCCGCAGGGCCCGAAGCCGAGCGCTGCGCGAGCGCGGATTCCGCTTGCGCTCCTCGTCCGTCGGCGTCTTATGGGCCACGATCTCGGCCTCGGGCTCGCCTCCGCACGCACACACGGGCAGATCGGGTGGGCAGACACACCCCTGCGCCTTGGCCTTCATGAAGCGCTTCACGATCCGATCTTCGAGCGAGTGGAACGTTATCACCACGAGTCGGCCATCAATGGCGAGCCGGTCAAAGGCGACGCTGAGCCCGCGCTCGACGTTGGGCAGTTCGTCGTTGACGGCGATGCGCAGTGCCTGAAACGTCCGCGTGGCCGGATGCACGTCGCGCCCCCGGTGATAGTCGCGCTGGGCCGGTTTCGGAATGGCCTCCAGGATGAGGTCCACCAGTTGGTGTGTTGTCGCAATTTCTCGATCTCGTCGAGCCTCCACGAGGCACCGAGCGATACGCCTCGCAAAGCGTTCTTCGCCGTCGTCTTTCAGGATTCGGGCAATCTCTGACTCGTCCCATTCATTCACGATCGCGTGCGCGGTGAGCCACGCGTCGGGATTGAACCGCATGTCCAACGGCGCGTCCGACTGGAAGCTGAAGCCGCGCTCGGGATCGGCCAACTGCAGCGACGACAGGCCCAAGTCGAACAACACCCCATCGACCCGCTCAACTTCCAGTTGTTTAAGAATGCTCTCCAGGTCGGCGTAGCTTCCGTGTCGCAGCAAGATCCGATCGTCAAACGTGTTCAGGCGCCGGCGAGCCCGCTCAAGCGCCTCGGGATCGAGATCGATGCCCACCAGCCGCCCGCTCCTCAGGCGGTGGGCGATCGCTTCGGCGTGGCCCCCGCTTCCGACCGTGGCGTCGACGTAGATCCCGTCATCCCGGATCTGGAGCGCCTCCACGACCTCGTTCACCAGAACGGGCTCGTGGGTCATCGCGCGTCCTCTTCCATGAGGTCGTCAAGCCGCTCAAAGAAGCGGTCGAGCGCCTGATGTGTGCGTTGCGACAGCGTGTTGACGGCCTGCTCCCATCGATCGTCCCACGCGCTTACGCAATCGACCGCAGCGGCCAGGTAGAGCGGCCGTCCCGGCCGAGCGCCCAGCGGCAGTTGCGGTATCGGCGGGCCGCCCGACTCCGCGACGTCGCGCACCAATCGCGTGATCTTGCGCTCGGACCCGATCGCCAGACAGGGACGACGCACCAGCATCGCGAAGATGAGCGCGTGCAGGCGGCTGCCGATGACCATGTCAGCCCCGCGAAAGCAGCGCAGCGTCTCCTGCGTGTCCACGCTCGAGGGATCGAGCACGGGCGTGGAACCCGACGTCAGCTTTGCCAGCCGTTCCAGAGGAGCCCGGTCCTCGTCCGGATGCATGGCCATCAGCGCGGGGCGGAGCTGGTGACCTTCAGCAAGGTCCCGGATCGCTCGGCTCAAGCGATGGGTGCACGCGTCGACGTCCCGGCCGCGCAGGGCCAGCAGCGCATAGGGCCTGTGCGCCTGGTCCGAGTCCGCATGGCCCATCGTCTCACGGACGGCCTGGCATGGAGCGTCATGGGGCGAATCGGCCATCCAGCGCAGAAACGTGAGGTCCGCCCCGCGGAAGAGCCGATCCGGGGCCATGCCCCAACGCCGCAGCAGCCGGACGCTCGCCTCGTCGCGGACCAAGGCCGCCTGTGTCCGCGGCAACGTCCGATGGGCCCAGTGTTGGACGATTCCGCTGTTCAACGGGCCGATCCCTTGGCCCAGCATAACCGTCGGCACGTGGCGCTGCGCCCAGCTGAGCAGCCCCAGATAGTAGGCGGCGGACCGCCGGCTCGTCTGGTCCTGAATGAGGCCGCCGCCCCCGCTGATGAACAGGTTACACGTGCCGAGCTCCCGTCGGATGGACCACGGTGATGATCGGGGAATGGCCCGTACGCCGTGGCGATGGGCGGTCTCGCGAGGCGAGCGCGACATGATGCAGATCGCGTCGCCGCCCAGGCCGAGTCGCGTTTGTAGCGCCTCGACAAGGACCCCCAGAAGCGCTTCATCCCCTGAGTTGCCGAACCCGTAATACCCCGACACCAGCACGCGCATGGGGCGTCAGTCTAGCGTCATGGCCGGCGACGTGCGAGGGCTCGGCGCAGGTGCACGAGCACGAGCCCGATCCCCAGCCCGAGCCACAGACCGTGAAACGTGCGCAAAAGGGTAACCCAGAGCGGCGTATGAAGGTGGAGAAACGAGTTGACGATCGAAACTTGGCCCAACATTCCGATCGCCAACAGCCCGACCGCCCACGGGCGCCAACGGATCGATCCGAGACTCAACCAGACCAGCAGCGCGGGGTGCCCGACGAGGAACTCCTTGAAGCGGGGGCGCACGACGAGCGCGCTCTCGAGTGCATTGCGCAGCGCGATCTCGAGCTCGGGCACGGGGAGGGCGCTCGCGTTGCCGCTGCGCAAAAGGGCGACGAGGACGACGCCTCCGACGCCCGTCCAGACGAGAACGTCCGGAAGACGCCAGGCTCGTAAAGACGAGTGCGACAAGGTCCAGAGCGACGCGCCGGCGATGGGCACGACCATCGCCGGCCGAACGCCGGGAATGTCACGCAGTCCGAGAAAGTGGCCCGGGTCGCTGAGCACTGCCGCCGCGGCCAACCCGCCAAGCGCCGAGATGCCGGACGCGAGCGGCAAGCACGGGATGGTTGCTCCATATGCCCCGTCGCTCTGGCGAAATCGGATCGCGGCATAGGCGGCCAAGGGGGCGAGCGCCGCGAACAGCCAGGCCAGCCCGTCGCGGAGGAACGACCCGAAGCGGGACGCTGGGTTGGCGAAGTCGGGAACGGGCGGGGGCGAGGTCGACACGCGGTAGCCGTTCTGCTCCAGCCGTTCGCGAAGATCGAAGACGTCCCGACGGGCTTGAGCGAGGCGTGTCGCGCGAACCTCCACGAGCCGAACGCGGCGCTCGCGCACGGCTTGCCCGTAGCGGTTGAGCGCATCGGCGTGGCTCAGCTTACGTCGCTCCGCCCGCTCCAGCAGATGCGCGCGGAAGACGTCGCTCACAGTGGCTGGACTCGCGGTCGACCACGCCGGGAGGCGGGCAAATTCGGCCCAGCCAAGCAGCGCAGGATTGCTTGGGTCGATGGCTTCCGAGAAGCGGGCAAGAGGTTCGGCAGGCAACCCGAGCGCTCGGGCCGCGATCAGGCCCTGAGGCGCAGAAGCCTGGAACGCCTCGGCATACGCCTCATATTGGTCGTCCGGGACCCACGCGTCGAGGCGCCCGTAGATCCCAAGGTCGAGGCGGCGGACCGTGTCGAGGGTCGCTTGCTGCACGGAAGCGCTCGGCAATCGCTGGGGGAAGAACTGAGCCCGCAGCGGCTCAACCAGCGTTGGCGAGACGGTGACGGCTGTGGCTCCCGCCTGGCGCATCTCGGTCAGCGCGGCCGCCAGCTCCTCAGGACCCTCCGTCAGGTGGGCGAGGTCGCCCAGATTGACCGCAATCACGGTATCGCGATAGCCAAGCTCCCAGCCCGTGCGCGCCACGCTCATGGCGAGGACTGCAATCAATCCGGCGATCCCGAGCAGCCAAAGGCCCCATCGCACACGCGTCATCGCCCCGCATTAAAGTCGAACATGTGTCACCGGTCAATCGTCGCCAACGTGACAATCGTCACTGTCGACTCGGACAGACTCGGTCCCCTCACGCTCCAGGGGTCCTTCGCCGATCGCGACGCCGTGGCTAGATTGGACGTTGACAATGGGAAATCGGTCCGGTTCGAGATTGCAAGAGGATGAAAGGAGTCGATATGCAACAACGACTGCTCGCCATGGTCGTCGTCGTCGCTTTGGTTGTCGGGGGGGGCGTGGTTGCCGCTCAAGCCCAGGTCGTGGACGACCCCTCGCGGTCGACGTCGCTCGGGATCGGGCTCGACGTCACCGCACCGTTTGCGCCGCCCGACACCTTCCCGGCCTCTGGCTTGGTCGGACGGTTCTGGATCGCTGACCTGTTCGGCATCGAGGGCCACGTCTTCGTCGTCGGCGGGGCGCCGAGCTTCGCCGCTCGCGGCTTCGTGAAGTTCTTCAACAGCCCGTTCGTCGATCTCTACGTGGGCACCGGCGCGGCGTTCTTCACCAGCTCCGGCACGTTCGTGATGCCGCTGCAGGCGACCACGGGCATCGAAGTCCGACTGACGCGCCAACTGGCGCTCACCAGCGAGGTCGGCTTGATGTTCCGCGGCGTCAGCACCGTCACGGCCGGGCTCGGGCTCCAGGTCTATTTCTGAGGGTCCGGAGCCCAGCATCGCGTCGGGTGTCCTTGAGCGCGTCTGAGCGCAGCGCTACGATGGCTTCACCTCACGAGCATGGATGTGACTCTACATATGGGGAAGCAAGAAGTCCTTGATTCTGTTCTGGAGCAGATCAAAAAGCGCTACGGCGAGGGCGCGATCATGTGGCTCGGCGAGTCCGGCCATATGGACGTGGCGACGATTCCGACGGGCTCGCTGTCATTGGACCAAGCCCTCGGCATCGGCGGGGTCCCGCGCGGGCGGATCGTGGAGATCTTCGGGCCCGAGTCCTCGGGCAAGACGACGCTCGCGCTGCACCTGATCGCCGAGGCCCAGAAGGGGGGCGGCACGGCGGCGTTCATCGACGCCGAACACGCGCTCGACCCGTCTTACGCGGAGGCGATCGGCGTCAACCTCGATCACGTCTTGGTGAGCCAGCCCAACTCCGGCGAGCAGGCGCTCGAGATTACCGAGCAGCTCGTGCGCAGCGGCGCGGTCGACATCTGCGTGGTCGACTCGGTGGCGGCGCTGGTGCCCGAAGCCGAGATCACGGGCGCCATGGGCGACCAACAGGTCGGGCTCCAGGCCCGGCTCATGAGCCAGGCGATGCGCAAGTTGGCCAGCGCCGTCGGCGCCTCCAAGACGACGACCGTCTTCATCAACCAGGTTCGGTCCAACATCAACGCCGGAGGCCCCTGGGGGCCCCAGACGACGACGTCCGGCGGCCTGGCGCTCAAGTTCTACGCCTCCCAGCGCATGGACATTCGTCGCGTCGGCTCGATCGAGGAGAACGACGAAAAGATCGGCAACGAGACGCTGGTCCGGGTCGTCAAGAACAAGGTTGCGCCGCCGTTCAAGGAGGCCCGCTTCGACATTATCTATGGCGTCGGCATCTCCCACCTGCGCGAACTCATCAAAGTCGGCGAGGAGTTTGACGTGGTCACCAAAAAGGGCTCCTGGTATTCCTACGGGGACACGCGGCTGGGCCAAGGGATGACCAACGCCGCCCAGACGTTGGCGGAGGATCCCGAGATCGCCCAGCAGTTGGAGACCGAAATCCGTCAAGCGGCCGGTCTGGAGCGAGACGAACCCATCGCCAACGGCCGACCGGACGCCGAGGCGACGGAGGCCGAGCAGGCTGCCGACGTTGGAACCGCCGACGAATCCGAAGAATGACCCGCTCGCCGAGGCCCGCGAGCGGCTGATCGCCTTTCTGAACACCCGCCCGCGCAGCGTCGAGGAGGCCCGCGCACGTCTGCAGCGGGCGGGTTTTGCATCAACGGTTGTCGAAGACGTTCTCGACGATGCGAAGGAACGAGGCTGGCTGAACGACGCCGCCTTCGCCAAGCTCTGGATCGAGGATCGGCTGATGAGCAATCCGAAGGGGCCGAAGCTGCTGCGCTATGAGCTTCGAGAGAAGGGCGTCGACGACGCGTACATTCAGCAGGCGTTGGACGAGGCCGACATCGACGAAGCGGCGCTCGTTCGCCAGCTCATCGATCGCCAGATGCCACGTTACGGGCGCGAGGGCCGCGAATCCCGCAAACGGAAGTTGGTCGGATACCTGCAACGTCGAGGGTTCAACTATCGCGTGATTCGCGACGCGTTGGCCGAGATCGATCTGGACAATCCCGACTCATGAGCTGCGCAGTGCTCGCAGGGCCTGCGCAGGATCCCCAGCCCGCATCAGCGACGTCCCTACCAAGACCGCGTCCGCTCCGGCTCGGCACATTCGCTCGATGTCGTCCCGGGACTCGACGCCGCTCAACGCCCAGACCGGCCGATCTTTTCGATGAGACGCCAAGACACGCTCTGTGGTTCGGAGATCGAGTGTCAAAGTGGACAGATCGCGGTTGTTGACCCCGATCATGTCGGCATCGGTGCCGAGGGCGTCCACGTATTCGTCCGGACCGTTGACCTCAAGCAGGACCTCCAGGCCGCGCTCGCGGGCGGCAGCGATCATCTCGGCCGGCGCCAACTCCGCATAGCCGCGCCGAAACAGCGTCAGGATCAACAGAACCGCGCTCGCGCCGGCTGCACCTGCGGCGTCAAGTTGTGCTGCGGTGAGCAGGAAGTCCTTCATCAGCGTGGGCAGACCGGTTTCGCGAGCCCGTCGCAGATAGCCGAGCGAGCCGCCGAAGTGGGTTGCGTCGGTGAGCACCGAGAGGCCGTCGGCGCCGCCCTCGGCATACCCATCCATGATCCTGGGGACGTCTCGTTCTGGGTCCGCCAGCAGCGTCCCGGACGATGGCGACGCCGGTTTGATCTCGGTGACGACCGCCATGCGCGCCTGCGATTGGGCGTGCTCAATGGCGGCCGCGAACGACGGGCCAAATAGGCCCGTCTTCGAGGGCGTGGGATCGGCATAGTAGCCGGCGGCTATGCGCTCTCGCGTGGCCCACGCCAAGCGATCAAGCGTGTCCATGGGAGGCTCCGTTCATGGCGTCGACAAAGCGCTGCAGCGCATGGAGCGCCGCGCCGCTGGCGACGCTCTCTTGGGCTCGCGACAGGCCCTCTTCGAGGGATGCTGCGCCGCCTCCGGCGAAAATCGCCGCGCCCGCGTTGAGCAGGAGCATCTCGTAGCGGGCGTCTCGATGCTGGTCTTGCAGCAACTGGCGGGTCAACGCTGCCCCCTCGCTGGCCCGGATGCCGGCGATGTCGTCCGCCGACGCGTGCTGGAGGTCGAATGTGCTCGGCTCCATCGTGTAGTGCCGAATCTCGCCCTCGTTCAGCTCGCCGACGTGCGTTCGCCCGACCGTCGAAACCTCGTCCAGGCCATCCTCGCCATGAACGACGAGGGCGCGTCGGATGCCGAGTGCGCGCAGCACTTCCGGGTAGATCTCGACAAGCTCTGGGTTGAAGACGCCCATGAGATGGGCTTGGGCCCTCGCGGGATTGGTCAACGGGCCGAGCAGGTTGAAGACCGTCCGCAGCCCCAGCGCGCGACGCACGGGCGCCGCGTGACGCATCGCGGGATGGAAGCTGGGCGCAAAGAGAAAGCCGATCCCTTCTGTCTCGATACACGACTGGACCGTCGTTGGGGGGCTGTCCAGGGGGATGCCCAGGGCCTCAATCAGGTCCGCACTGCCCGACGGACTGGTCACGCCGCGATTGCCGTGCTTGGCCACGGGAACCCCGGCGCCGGCGACGACGAACATCGCCATGGTGGAGACGTTGAAGGTCTTGATCGAAGCGCCGCCGGTGCCGCAGACGTCGGTCAGCCAGGGCGGACCGCTCGGCAGTTGCGGATCGAGCCGCACGCTCTGGGCGCGCATCGCTTGGGCGAACGCCGCGATCTCATCGACCGTCTCGCCCTTGACGCGCAGCCCCATGAGGAACGCGCCGATCTGGGCGCCCTCCGCTCGGCCCTCAAGAATGGCGTTCATGGCGTCGTGGGCCAGATCGGCCGGGAGATTTCCGCCGTCCGCCAGGCAGTCCAATGCCTCGTGAAGGGCGGATTCGCTCATGGTGCGTTCACCGTCCATGTCGACGGGACGGAGCCGTCGGACTCGACAGACTTGTCCTGATGGAGGAAATTGGCCAGGAGTCGGTGCCCGTGCTCGGTCAGGATCGATTCGGGATGGAACTGGACCCCCTCGATGGGCAACGCCATGTGGCGCAGGCCCATGATCTCGCCCTCGGCGCTTCGGGCGCTGACGACGAGTTCATCGGGGACGTCGTCCAGTTCCACGATGAGCGAGTGGTAGCGGGCGGCCAGAAAGCCTTGCGGCAGGGCATGGAATACCCCTTGGCCGTCGTGATGGATGACGGACGTCTTGCCGTGAAGCAGCCGCTCGGCGTGGGCGACCCGACCCCCGAACGCCGCGGCGACGCCCTGATGGCCGAGGCAGACCCCCAGCGTCGGGATGTCGGTGGCCATCTCCCGAAGCAAGCCCGTACAGACGCCGAAATCGCGCTCGTTCGTCGGCGTGCCCGGCCCCGGGGATAGCACGATGCGGTCGGGCTGAAGCTGGCGGGCCTGTTCGAGGGAGATCTCGTCGTTGCGATAGACGAGCGGCTCGGCGCCCAGTTCGGCCAGATACTGGACGAGGTTGTAGGTGAACGAGTCGTAGTTGTCGACAACGAGCACTCTCATCCCGATGCCTCCTCCAGGGCGCGCGTCAATCCGCCCAGTTTGTGTCCGGTCTCGGCCCATTCGCGCTCCGGCTCGGAATCCGCCACGACCCCGGCGCCCGCTTGGAGATAGAGCGCCTCGGACGTGGCGAACATGGTCCGAATGCTGATCGCCGTGTCCAGATCGCCCGTCAGAGAGGCGTATCCGACGGCGCCAGCGTACGGCCCGCGCCGGCTCGTCTCCAGCTCGTCGATCAGCGACATCGCCCGGACCTTCGGGGCACCCGTGACCGTCCCCGCGGGGAAGAGCGCGCCGAGGGCGTCGAACGGGTCGTGGTCGCCGGCCAGCTTGCCCTCGACGCGCGAGACCAGATGCTGGACATGGCTGAACGGCTCCACCGAGCGATATTCGGGAACATGGACGCTGCCGGATCGACTGATCCGCCCCACGTCGTTGCGGGCGAGGTCGACGAGCATGGCGTGTTCGGCGGCTTCCTTCTCATCGGCCAAGAGTTCATCGCGATAGCGGGCCCGTTCGTCCTCCGTCTGGCCCAACGGCCGCGTGCCGGCGATCGGATAGGTCATGACGTTGCCGTCACGGACCGACACCAGCATCTCCGGACTGGAGCCGACGATGGTCCGTTCGTGCTCGGTCCCCCGTCCGAATTCGAGACAGAACATGTACGGCGAGGGGTTGAGCGCGCGCAGCGCTCGATAGACCTCGAAGAGGTCGCCCTCGTACGCGGCCGAGAGCTGGCGGGAGAGCACGAGCTGATAGACGTCGCCGTCGTGGATGGCCCGTTTGGCGTGCTCGACGCGGCGACAGAAGACGTCCCGGGACGTGTCCGAGACGAGCGTCTGCGTCGCAAATGGGGCTGGCTTGAGGGGCGTTGACGAGGCCAATTCGCGGGCGAAGGCCGATCGGTCCTCGTCGTGGCTGACGTAGAACGCCCGGTTCTGTCGGTGATCGACGATGACGCCGTCGAGATAGAGCCCGAGCTCGAGCACGGGAAACGCGGGACCCGGCTTGGTCGGGGCCGGGGCCAGGGACGGCTACAGGTGACGAATCGCGTCGTAGCTGACGTAGCCGACGAGGCCCCCCAAGTACTTGGGCATGCGCACGTCGAGCGGCGGTCGGTAGGCGTCGATGAAGGCGCGCAGCGGGTCGAACGGATCGTCTGACTCGCCGGCATCGTCGAGGTGATTGCCGTCAACGCGGACGCGATCTCCGTCGAATGCGACGAGATGGCGGGGATTGAAGCCGATGTAGGTGAACTCGGCGAGACGCTCCGGGCCGGGGGCGCTCTCTAGGATGAAGCTGGACTCGGCGTGCTGTCGGATGTGCGCGTAGAGCGCGAACGGATCACAGGCGGGCAGCTCGCGGATGACGAGCTGAGTGGCACGCTCGGACGATCGTTCAACGTCGTTGGGAACCCGTCCAAAGTCGATCACCCTTTGTCATGAGATCCATAACGATCACCTCGTTCCTAGAATAGAGGGCGGCATTGTAGACGGCTCCTCGGCGTGCGTCAACGGGTCCGCTCGCATTCCATGCATATGAGACGGCTGTCCTTGGGCATCAACGTCGCTTTCCCTAGTGTGAAGCGGGATGATGGCCGCAAGGAACCAGCACCGGGCAAGCGAGGCATCCGAGGGCGGGCGGACCGGACTCAGTCAACGCCATTGGCTCCTGCTGGGGCTTGTCGTCGTCGTGGCGCTGTCGCTCGTCTACCTCTGGCAGTCGTGGCGCTGGGTCTCCGCCTACAACGAGCTCCAAGAGGTCCAGGCGCAGCTTGAGGCCACCGAAGCCGAGCGCGAGAGGCTCCGGTTCCAAGTCGAACGGGCGTTCTCGCTGGAGCGGGTCGAGCGGATCGCCACCGAGCAGCTGGACATGACCCGTCCCGAGCCGCGTTATCTCGAGATTTCCCCGATTGACAACGATCCGCCATGACCGTCCGCTGGCGCCTCTATGCCGTCATGGGCGGGCTGATGATCTTTCTGCTCACCTCGACAGCGCGCCTCGTCGATCTGCAGCTGCTCGACCATGCCCATTGGCGCGAACGAGCGGAACAGATCCAAGTTCGCCAAGTGACCCAGACCCAGCCGCGTGGATCGATCGTGGATCGCCATGGGCGCCCCGTGGCGTTCGACGTGCGGGCCACGTCCATTGCGCTGGACAACTACCGCATGACCAAGCCGGAGGTCCTGGAGGATCTGGTCCAGACGCACCTCGGCTTGGCCGAGTCTGAAGCGGAAGACCGCATCTATCGGCCGTCGTACTTCACCTGGATCGCCCGCAAGGTCGACCCGGAGACCGCCGACGCGCTCAAGTCGGATGCCGACGCCGAGGGCATCAACGGCTTAATCTTCACGCCGGAGTGGAAGCGGGCGTATCCGCAGGGCTCGCTGGCCTCCAACGTCGTCGGCTTTGTGGGCCTGGACAACACGGGCCTGGAAGGGCTCGAATTGGCCTACGACGCCCACCTGAGCGGGCAGTCCGAGAGACGATCGGCGGTTCGAGGCGCCGATGGGACCGTGCTCGACGAGACGACCATCCAGCCGGGTCGACCCGGACGGGACCTGGAGTTGACCTTGGACGCGCGCCTCCAGCGCCTGGCCGAATCGGCGATCAAATCGGGGGTGGCCGAGCATCGAGCCAAGGGCGGCTTTGCGATCGTGACGGACCCGCAGTCGGGCGAGCTGCTTGCCATCGCCCAGGACAAGACGTACGACCTGAACGCGTTCTCGGGCTCAACCCCTGAAGAACGGAAGAACATGGCCGCCGTTCAGCCGTTTGAGCCCGGCTCGACGTTCAAGCCGTTCGCCATGCTGGCCGCACTGGAAGCCGGCTCCGTCGAGCCCGGAGACGACGTCAACGGCGACACGCCCGTGACGATCGCGGGTCATGAGATCGACAACGCCGAGCATCGGGGCTACGGGACGATCTCGCCGTCGGAGGTGCTGGAGATGTCGGTCAACACCGGGATCGTTCGCATTGCTCAAGACCTCGGTCAACAGCGGCTGCACCGATTCCTGAGGGCGATGCGCTTCGGCGAGGAGACGAACCTATCGCTGCCCGGCGAAGTCACGGGAACGCTGCGGCCGCTGGAGGACTGGTCGAAGCTGTCGGTGGGCACGATCCCGATCGGCCAGGGCATCTCCGTGACTGGGCTCCAATTGGCGCGGGCCTACGGCGCCATCGCGAACGGCGGTCTGTTGAAGCCTCTGGAGCTGGTGCAAAACACAGGCATGGCCGAATCGAGCGCTCCAACCGGCGCGACCGAGCGGGTCGCGACCCGACCCCATGTGGAACAGCTGACGTCGATGATGGAAGAGGTCGTCCACGGCGATCGCGGCACGGGCGTGTACGCCCAGGTGAAGGGCTTCCGAGTCGCGGGCAAGTCGGGCACCGGCCAGAAGGCCGTCCCCGGTCGAGGCTACGTCGATGGACGATACACGTCGCTGTTTGCCGGCTTCTTCCCGGCCGAGGATCCGCAGTATCTCATTCTGGTCGTGCTCGACGAGGTGCAGGCGACGCCGTACTACGGCGGCTATACCGCCGCACCGATCTTCCGGGAGATCGCCGAAGGCATCATCGACGACCGGCATCTCAGCCCGAATGACAGCATGCTCGAGAAGTGACGACGGGGGCGTCCTGGGTGAGGACAAGAGTTACTGACAGGACAGTTCGTCAGCGGTCAGCGTGAAGTCGCGCACGAGCACCTCGACCTGGGGGCTGCGCTCGCGGCCCCAGAGTTGAATCGTGACCCACTCGTCCTCGCGCAGGTCGGGAATGACGCTCCACTGGCCTGTCGGGATCCAGAGATCGCCGCCGTCGTCGTAGTACCAAGCCTTGTAGGTCGTGCCCTCGCGGGAGATGCGCAGTTGGCCCTGCTGGTGGGTGGTGACATGGAGACGTCCCTCGCGGCCGTTCATCTCGGAGACGTAGAACTGCCCGCCGCTCGGATAGGTGGACTCAACGTCGCGCGGGAGGCTAATGCGCTCGGAAATGGCCGTGCGCGTCCCGTTGGGATCGCCGAAGACCCCGTGGAGCGTCGTCGACCCGAACGGCTTCGGGTCGGGATGGACGCCGAGGCCGAGCCGGATCCCGCTGGCCCGCGGCCACTCCGACAGCTCGTAAGTGAGGCGAGCGTCGAAGTCGCCGCCGATGCGGCAGTCGAGCCAGACGTTGTGGGCGAAGAAGTCGGAGACGTTGCGCACGGTCAGCTCCATGCGCAGGCCGTCCTCCGTGGCGACGATGTCGCCGCGCGAGTGGAAGCGCTCCACGCTCCAGCTCTGCCGATCGAGGGTCGTCGCCTGCAAGTCGTCGGTAAAGCTCGGGCCGTCCGTCTGGGCCGGTAGGGACGGGCCGAGCCCACCCACGACGAGCGTGACGATCAAGACCCCGAGACTCCAGCGGATTCGCATCATCATCTATCTGGCCCATGGTGGGCGCACCGCCGTCGCCACGTCAGTGACCCCGATCACGCCGGATCCTCGATGGCGGGCGCTCGTTGGGAACAGTTCCACTTAGGTCGATTTGACGGAAAAACGTCAGTTGTCATACCATGAGCTGATTTGCAGCGGAAGCGAAACACCGTCAACGAAGGGCGAGACGCGGAGACCCGTGCTGCGGCGTTCTTGCGCCAGCAGGGCTTTCGGATTCTGGCGCAGAACTACCGCTGGCGTGGCGGCGAGATCGATCTGGTCGCCCGCGACGGTGACTGTCTGGTCTTCGTGGAGGTCAAGTCGCGGCGATCCCATCACTACGGCGCTCCGGAGGAGTCGATCACGGATGCGAAGCGGGCGCACATCGCCCGAACGGCACGCCACTATCTGACGCGCCATCCGACCGATCTCGACGTTCGCTTCGACGTCGTGGCGCTCTCGCAGGGCGAAGCTCGACTCCACCGGGACGCGTTCCGACTGGAGGGTTGAGCGCGATGTTTGCCCAGGCGCACAGCGGGGCCGTCGTGGGGCTGGAAGCCACGAGCGTTGACGTCCAATGCGACATCTCCAGCGGCCTGCCGGCGTTCACCATCGTCGGGTTGCCGGAGAAAGAAGTCCAGGAGAGCCGCGAGCGCATCCGCAGTGCGATCAAGAACTCCGACTACGCGTTTCCCACCAAAAAGATCACGGCCAACCTCGCGCCCGCCGACGTCAAGAAGGAGGGCGTCGGACTCGATCTTCCCTTGGCGCTGGCGATCTTGGTGGCGTCGGAACAGCTCCCCGAGTCGAGTCTCCAGCGCATCCTCGTCTTCGGCGAGCTGTCGCTGGACGGCGAGCTGCGGCCCGTCGATGGGGCGCTGCCTGTGGCGCTGCACGCGGCCGAGAACGACGCCATCGACGGCCTCCTGGTGGCCGACGGCAACGCCGAAGAGGCAGCGCTTGTGAACGACGTCGATGTCTACGGGGTCCAGACGCTCGACGAGGCGATTCGGTTCCTGAACGGCGAGTTGCAGCTGCAACCCCGCACGTTCGACTTCGAGCGCTATTTCCAGCGACACGAGTCGTACCATGTCGATCTGAGCGAGATTCGGGGGCAAGCGCAGGCCAAGCGCGCGCTGGAGATTGCGGCCGCCGGCGGACACAACGTCCTGATGATCGGGCCGCCCGGCTCGGGCAAGAGCATGCTGGCCAAGCGACTCCCCACGATCATGCCCCCGCTGGAGTTCGACGAGGCCGTGGACGTCACCCGCATCCACAGCATCATGGGGCTACTGACGCCCGACGAGCCGCTGATCGTCCGCCGGCCGTTCCGCGCCCCTCACCACACGGTCTCCTATGCCGGCATGGTCGGCGGCGGGCACGGCGTCCCGCGACCCGGCGAGATCAGCCTATCCCAGCACGGCGTGCTGTTTCTGGACGAACTGCCGGAGTTCGATCGGACAGTTCTGGAGACGCTGCGCCAGCCGCTGGAGGAGCACCAGATCACGCTCTCCCGCGCCTCCACGGCCGTCACGTTTCCCGCCCGGTTGACGCTCGTCACCGCCATGAATCCATGTCCCTGCGGGCATTCGGGCGACCCCGAGAAGCCCTGTCGCTGTCGCTCCATCGACATCGAGCGCTACCGCAAGCGGATCTCCGGGCCGTTTTTGGACCGCATGGATCTCTTCGTGGAAGTTCCCCGACTGACGCGCGACGAGCTTATGGGCAAGCCGACCGGCGAGGCGTCGGCCTCGATTCGCGAGCGCGTCGTTCGCGCGCATGCGAGCCAGCGGGAGCGCTTCCAGGGCACCTCGACGCATCTGAACGCCCATATGGGCGTGAGCGAGCTGCGCGAACACTGCCTGCTCAGCGACGAGGGCCGCACGTTGCTTGAGCGCGCCATTGATCGGTACCATCTGAGCGCTCGAGCCTACAATCGCGTGCTCAAGGTCTCGCGCACGATTGCCGACCTGGAGGGGTCGGCGCGCATCGAGCCCGCCCACGTGGCGGAAGCTATTCAATACCGCAGTTCGCTCGAATCGATCGAGGGAGGAGTCTAAATGCCCCGCAAGACGTTCATTCCGCAACGGGCGGCACTCGTCGTGGCGCTCGTCGCGAGTCTGATCGCCGGTTCCGTATCCCTGGGCGCGACGCAGGACGGCGCCCAGGCCCAGACCGCCCACGTCACCCAGATCCAGGTTCAAGGCAACACGCACGTCGACACCTCGCGGATCCGGTCGGATCTGCCGTTCGATGTGGAGGAGGAGATTTCGCTGCCCGACGACATCGAACGGGCCCAGACCGCGCTCATGGACGCCGGGCTGTTCCAGAACGCGAGCGTCGACTACCGCATGGCCGAGGACGGGGTCATCGTCATCGTCAATGTGACGGAGAATCCGGTGATCCAGAAGATCGAGGTCACCGGCAACACCAACTGGAACGCCGACCAGCGGCTCCACATTCCCGTGGTCAATTGGAACGTTCCCTGGCCGTTCGTCGACTATCTCGTCACTGACGAGCGCATCGACGAGATCCTGGGCAATTACGACATCAAGACGGGCAACGTGCTCAACACCAAAAAACTGCGCACGGCGCTCGGCATCAACGAGCAGGGGCAGTGCCAGCCGAATCCGCCGACGCCCAGCATCTGCCACGAGTACCAGAACAAGGGCTACACGCTCGTCGGCTTCAGCCAGGTCCAGACGGGCGAGACCGTGCGCATCGGCATCGTCGAGGCCGTCATCGAGTCGGTCCAGATCCAAGGCGTCGAAGGCCCGTTCAAGGCCAAGGCCGAAGCGATGCTGTCGGGCATCCCGACCGATCGGCCGGCCAAGCAGGAGACGATCCAGCAGGCCGTCCGGTCGCTGAACGAGTCGATCTTTTTCCGCATCCAACAGGTCGCGCCGCAACAGGGAAGCGCGCCGGACAAGCTCCAACTGCTCGTGCGACTTGCGCCACGCACGTTGATCGAGGAGCCGCAGGCCATCCAGGAGGTTCAGTTCGAGGGCGCGACAGCGTTCCCCGAATCGGAACTGCAGACCCGCATGGCGTTGCCGGATGGCGAGGTGAGCAACTACGAGTTGCTCGAGTCGTTGCAGGCCATCTACCAGCTCTACCGGGACGACGGCTTTATGATGGCGACGTTCAAGCGTCAGTCCCTCAATGACGGCGTCCTGACCCTGGCGATCCAAGAGGGTCGCATTGACGAGATCCTGATCGAGCAGAACGGCTACCAGACCGCCCGAATCACGCCCGAGTCGGGTTTGGAGGAACTCTCGATCGACGCGTCGGCAGGCACCGGCGAGTCAGGCGACGGGTCGAAGCAACAACAGCAGCGTTCGGAATCGGGTGGCAACGACGGGTTTAAGCGCATGGTGAACGAGTTCGGCACGATGCTCGGCCAGTTCTTCGGGACCTCAACCACCAGCGATATTCCGCGCACTGAGCCCGAGATCATCCGGACACAGCTCACCTTCGGCGCGGGCGATCTGGCCAATCAGTTCCGGCTCCAAGAGTCCTATCGGAGGCTTCAGAAGCTCGGTTACTTTAGCAGCGTCAACTACAACTTCGAGCGACTCGATTCCGGAGGCGTCCGCGTGATCATCACGGCCGAAGAGAAGCAGAAGACCGGCAGCCTCAACGGCGGGTTCTCCGTCTCCGGTGACGGGCTGGTCGGCCAGCTCAGCCTGAGCGGCAAGAACCTCTATGGGCTCGGTCAAGACGTCTCCATCAGCGTTGACCGCGGCGTGGTCGGCGACGCGTCGGCCAGCACCAACTGGAACCTCGACTATCAAGGCCGCCTGCTCGTGCCGGGGACCGACTCGCTCAACGTCAAGCTCTACAACAAGACCAGCCAAGAGTCCTCAAGCGATCAGGGGAAGTACTGGCTCAAGCGACTCGGCGGCGAGGCCTCGTTGACCGTGCCGATCAGCGGCGAGGCCCAGACGGAGGTCGGCCTCCGGCAGGAATGGGTGACCAAGGAGTTCCTGGAGCAGGAGGACCTGTCGCCGGAGTACAGCCGCGTGTCGGTGGCCTCTTTGGCGTTCAACCAGGACGATCGCAACAACCCGCGGTTCGCCACCCGCGGCGGGCGGCGCGAGATCTCCATGGAGCGTGCTGGCCTGTTCGGCGTCGGTAGTCCGTTCACCAAGGTCGAAGGGACGATCGTACAACATTGGCCCACCGTGGAGGATCAGACGACGGCGCTGCGGTTGGTCGGCAACGCCGGATCCGAGCTGCCGGCGCAAGAGCAGTTCACGCTGGGCAGTTCCACGACGGTGCGCGGCGTGCCCACGGTGCGCGGCTCGACGGTCGGCTTTGCCAACCTTGAGTACCGCATTCTGCTGGAGGAGCAGGCCAACGTCTCCGTGGCGTTCTTCGCCGACATCGGCACGAACGGCGACGCTTGGCGCCGATCGGTCGGCGTCGAGGGGCGCGTGACCGCGCCCTATGTGGGCCCGATTCGGCTGGCCATGGCCTGGCCGATCACCGACCGTGTGGAGACCGTCAAGGCCGTCTTCGGCTTCGGGACGTTCTTTTAGGGGAGGCTTGAAGCAACCATGAAACAGTCCGTCACCATCGGAATCGTAGGCGTTATCGCGCTGGCCGTAGGGCTTTTGATCGGCTCCCAGGTGTTCGGCGGTTCGAGCGCCCAAAACGTCGATGAGCTCCAACAGCAGATCAGCATCTTGGATCAACGCATCGAAGACCTGGAGGGCGAATTTGCCGGGCAAGATCAAGTCACTTCGCTCCAGGAGCGCCTAAACCAGCTCGAGCAACGGATCCAGGAGATCCAGAGCGGAGACAGCCAAGCGCTCGCCGACCGGATCTCGCAGCTGGAAAGCCGCATACAGACGATCTCCGGGAGCGGGTCCGGAGATGGAACCACATCATCAAGCAACGGCTCGTCGAGGTGGGGCAACGTCGCCGTGGTGCGCGTGGACGAGCTTGCCACCCGGTATCAGGAAGAGAACCCGGATGTCAAGCAGCGACTGCAGGAGGAAGTGCAGCGCCTGCAAGGTCAGATGCAATCGTTGCAACAAAAGGTCCAAAGCGGCGAGATGTCGCAATCTGAGGCTCAGCTTCAGGCGACCCAGTTGCAGCAGAAGCTCCAGGACGTCACGTTGGAGGTCGTGGCGCAGCCGATTCAGGCGGCGGTCCAAGCGATCGCCCAGGAACGCGGCTACACAGCCGTGTTCAACGTCCAGGACACGATCATCTATCGCCAAGAAGGCTTGATGGATAACATCACGTCGTCGGTCTGGGATCGCCTGCAAGCGGCGTCGACAAGCGGCAGCAACGGCAGCCAGTAACGATCACGTCCAGAGAGAGCAATGGTGAGAGCATGAAGAGCGGGACGATAACGGCCGTGATCGGGATCTTACTGGTTGTCGGCTTGGCCCTGGGCGTCGTCGCATGGCAAGGGCTTCAGCAACGGTTGACCACACTGGAAAGTCGCGTTGAGCAACTGAGCCGACAGTCGCAGACCGTCTCGCCCGACCGGGTGGACCAGCTCAGCCAACGGACCGAGCAGGTCGGCACGGAGTTGGACGATCTGACCGCGCGCATCGGCGACTTGGGGGATCGCCTCTCCAGCCTCCAGCAGCAAGTCGACAACGCCAACTCGGGGTCCTCGAGCGGCAATGCTTCGGGAGACAGCTTCCAGTTCGCCTATGTCGACATGTTCCAGGTCCTCCAAGACCTGCAAGACAGCCCGCTTGTTGCCGAACCATTGCAAGAATACCGCGAGGAGCAGCAACGCATCGAGCAACAGAAGGAAGAGGTCCGACAACGTTTCCAAGCTGGCGAGATCACCGCGTCCGAACGGGATCAGCGCCTGAGCGAGCTGGACGCCCAGTTGCAGCAGCTGAACCTCCAGTTGTCCGCGCCCATTCAGCAGAACATGGTCGAAGTCATCCGCCAGATCGGCGAAGACCGGGGCTACGATCTGGTGATCGACAACCCGGCGAGCCAGTACAACGCCATCGTGCTGTACTCCCAATCGGCCCAGGTGGACGACATCACCAGCCAGGTCGTCGAACAGCTCAAACAACGGCTGCGCGCGCAACAGAGCGACCAGGATGAGCCATCGGACAACGACGCCTCGGGCAGCGACGGTGGCTCCGAGGACAACCCCGACGAAGGCGACTCCGCCAATGGCGAATCCGCCCAGGACGAATAGCGAGGCTCGCGTGAGCGAATCGTCCGTCTTGGAGCTGTTGCCGCTCCGCTTCCCCTTTTTGATGGTCGATCGGGTGCTGGAGCGCACCGAGGATCGGGCCGTGGCCCTCAAGAACGTCAGCCAGAACGAGTGGATGTTCGAGGGCCACTTCCCCGGGCGTCCCGTGATGCCGGGCACGCTGCTGGTCGAAGGCATGGCTCAGACGGCGGGCCTACTCATCGCGGGGCTGACCGGCAGCGATCGGGCGCTCGGGTATCTTGTGGGCGCCGACCACGCCCGATTTCGTCGTCAGGTTGGACCTGGCGATCAGATCGTCTACGAGGCCAAGCTGCTGCGTGCGCGGCGATCGCTGTTCCGGTTCGAGGCGGAGGCGCGGGTCGACGACGAGGCCGTCGCCAAGGCGACGATCTCCCTCATGGCTGAAACGCCCGCCGACCCCGAGTCGGCCACCGACGGATCATGAGCGAGCACGGCTCCGATACCGGCAAGGAGAGTGCCCTGCGCACGTAAGGTCGTCTGTCCGCTGGGCAGGCCGCCTGCGTCTTCCGGCGCTGTTCTCAGCGTCCATTCCGCATCCCACCTTTGGGCTCCTGTTCGGCGAGTCCGTCTCCCTACGATGAGAGGCCACAACGAGGGGGGATGGAATGGCCGAGGGAGTGCCCATCTGTCGACAGCGCGTGGCCGTGCTCGGGGCCGGACGGACGGGACTGGCGACGGTTCGATATCTGGCCAAGCGCGGCGCGGACGTCTTGCTGAGTGACGTTCGCTCACTTCCCGACAACGTGAAGCGGGAGTTGGCGTCACTGGGTGTGGCTTGGGAAGAGCAGGGCCACTCCGATCGGGTTCTGTCGGTGGACGTGCTCGTTCCCTCTCCTGGTATCCCGCTGGCGTGCCCCGTTGTTCAACGGGCACGGGCGCGGGGCGTAACCGTCTTGGGGGAGCTGGAACTCGCCTATCGGCAATGCCCAAGCGACCGGATCGTGGCCGTGACCGGTACGGTCGGCAAGACGACCACGACACTGTTGGTATCAGAAATACTTACCCAACATGGTCATCCCGTCGTCACGGCCGGCAACGTCGGGACCCCGTTCATTGAGGCCATGGCGAGCATTGATCCCGGCACGATCGTGGTTCTCGAGGTGAGCAGCTTCCAACTGGAATACGTCGAGCGATTCCGGCCGCAGGTCGGCGTCCTGACGAGGTTCTCGCCGCACCATCTGGACCGCCACGGCACCCCCGAGGCCTACTTCCGAGTGAAAGCCCGCCTGTTTCGGAACCAGACCGACAGGGATGCCGCTGTCATCCATCAAGAGGCGCCGCCGTTGGACGATCTCCCATCCGTCCAGCAACGCTTTTCGGCGCATGGGATCGATGACGAGCGATGGCCCTTCCATCAGCGTGAGAACCTGGCTGCGGCCTTGAGAGCCGCTCGCTGCGTCGATCCGCACGTTTCGCTGAACGGGGTTGATCTCGAGCGAGCGCTGCGGCTTCCGCACCGATTGGAGACGGTTTCGACCGTCGACGGGACGCGATTCGTCAACGACTCCAAGTCGACGACGCCGACCGCGACGGTCGCGGCGTTGCGGGCGTTTCCCGATCGGTCGTTGGCGCTGGTCCTCGGCGGGCGCTCGCAAGGCGAGGACCTCGCAGCGTTGACCGACGAAATTGCTCGTTCTTGCGTCGATGTCGTCTACCTCATGGGCGACGCGCGACGCCGGTGGATGCGGCGTCTCCGGGCCGCCGGCTGTCGCCACATAAGGCCGATCGCGTCGTTTGATCAACTCGTGCGCAGCGTTCAGCGCCATCGCCCGGACGTCTGTCTCTTTTCCCCGGGAGCGGCCAGCTTCGATCAGTATGCCGGCTACGGCGAACGCGGCGCTGCCTTTCGTTCGGCGGTCGCGGCCCATGCCCAGACACGAGTCACCCCACTGGGTGATCAAGCGGGTCCGACGCTCGAGCGTCGGTCCTTCTGAGACGTTCGCTGAAGCCCTACAAGAGAACGTGCTCGTTCATCAGCCGACTCCAAGATTCGGGGGTATCGTATGAGGGGGACCGTTGGGACCATGGCCGATCCGCGCGCCGCCACGCGTCCGAGCCGGCCGCTGGTCGCCACCGAGGGCACGCTTCTGGTCGCCACGGGCACCCTGGTCCTATTGGGGTTGCTGATGGTGGCCTCCGCGAGCATCCCCGTCTCCGAATCGATGTATCAACGGCCGGGTTATCTGTTTCTGAAGCAGGCGGTCGCCGCCGCCGTCGGCCTCGGCGCGATTGGGGTCTTGATGCGCGTCGACTATCGCCGTTGGATGCGCTACGACGCGGCGTTGCTGCTGGGCGCGCTCGGCCTGTCCGCGCTGACGCTGGTTCCGACGCTGGCGCCCGACGGCCTGTGGCTGCGACTGGGCCCGGCCTCGTTTCAACCCACGGAAGTGGCCAAGCTGGCGCTCGTCGTCGCGCTGGCGTCCGCCTTGGTTCGCAAGCGCGACAACGGCGATCTCCAGTCGTTGACTAGCGGGGTGATCCCGGCCGTGGCGCTGGCCGCCCCCTTTGCGTTGATTGCGTTTCTGCAGCCGGACTTTGCGCTGGTCGTGCTCTACGGGGCGTTGGCCGGGTTCATGCTCTGGATGGCCGGCGCTCGGCTTCGCCATCTAGCCGCCCCCGTATTGGCCGCTCTGCCGATGTTGTTCGCGATGCTCTGGTCGGCCCCGTATCGCCGCGAACGGCTCTTGACGTTCCTCAATCCGCTGTCGAATCCGCGCGACGAGGGCTATCACCTGCTGCAATCGTTTGTGGCGCTCGGCTCGGGGGGCCTGACAGGCCGTGGACTCGGCGCCAGCCGCGAGAAGTGGCTCTATCTCCCGTCGGCCTACAACGACTTCATCGTCTCCATTGTCGGCGAAGAGTTGGGATTCTTGGGCGTCGTTCTCATGATCGGCTTGATCGGCGTCGTCGTGGGATGCGGGGTTCGCATTGCCCTGTATGCCACCGACTTTTTGGGGTTTCTGCTGGCCTCGGGGCTGACGTTTGCGATCGCGATCCAGGCGGCCGTCAACGTGGGCGTGGCCGTCGGCGCGCTGCCCGTGACGGGGTTGACGCTGCCGTTGGTGAGCTACGGCGGATCGTCGCTGATCGTCTCCATGGCCATGATCGGCATTCTGCTCAGCATCGCTCGACACACCGATTCTTCGGAAGGAGCATTGCATGACCGTGTTGGTCGCCGGCGGCGGGACCGGAGGGCATCTCTACCCCGCGCTGGCGCTGATCGAGGCGCTCCGTCGCCGCTACGGTGACGCGCTGACCATCGGGCATGTCGGGACGTCCCGAGGACTGGAATCCCATGTCCTGGCGGATTGGCCCGACGTCCAGCGTCACGCCATCCACGCGCGCGGCGTGCTGCGTGAGCTCTCCGTGACGGCCATGGCGTCGCTCGGAGCGAACGTCCTCGGCCTCGGAGAGTCCTTGGCGATCCTGCGTCGCGTCCGTCCGAGCGTCGTCATCGGGACGGGCGGCTACGCGTCATTTGCTCCGGTTCTGGGCGCGTCGATGTTGGGCATTCCGACGATCATCCACGAACAGAACGTGCGGCCGGGCCTGGTGACGCGGCTGCTGGCCCCACGCGTCGATCACGCCTTTGTGAGCTTTCCCGATACCGCCCAGGGGCTGAACGCGCCCCACACATCGGTGATCGGCGTGCCGCTGCGCGACGCCGTTCGACGCTTGCGCCAGCGGTCCGGTCAGGACGCGAAATGGGAACTCGGCCTGACCCCCGAACGTCCGCTGGTTCTGGCCATGGGCGGATCCCACGGCGCCCGCCCGATCAACGACGCGTTGCTGTCGGGATGTGAGGCCTTCCGGAATCGAAACGCCCATCTGGCAGTCATCGCCGGGCGGGACGCGGAACGGTTGCGAAGCGACGCCCCGGATGCCGGCTGCACGGTCATTGACCACACGCCGAACGTCGGCCTCTGGATGCGGGCTGCCGACGTCGCGGTCTCACGGGCGGGTGGCGCGACGCTGAGCGAGTTGGTCGCGCTGGGCGTTCCCACGATCGCCGTGCCCTGGCCCGACGCCGCCGACGACCATCAGACCGCCAATGCGCGTTGGTTTGCCGACCGCGGCGCGTGTCGGTGGCTGAGCGAACGGGATTTGGACGAGACGAGATTGCGAGAGGAGACGTTGTCCCTGCTCGACGGTTCGGCGGATCGCGCGGCCCTGCGCGACGCCTGCCACCGCTTGGCCCAAACGGAGGCCCATGATCACCTGATGAGGGAGGTTGACCGGTATCTACGCCATGATTCCCCTGCGCGAGTCGTACCATTTTATCGGCATCGGCGGCGATGGCATGAGCGCCTTGGCTTGGCTGCTTCACGAGCGCGGGCACTCGGTGAGCGGATCGGATCTTCGCGATAACGCTCACACCCGTGCGCTCCAGGCCGCCGGCGTTCCGATCCATCTCGGCCACGACGACGGTCGTCTGGCGGAGGATCACTCGATCGTCTATTCCTCGGCGATCGAGACCGACAACGTGGAGCTCGAGGCAGCGACCCGTCAGTCGTTGCCAGTCTATCATCGCCAAGAGGTTCTCGGACAGCTGATCGCCAGCCATCGGACGCTGGCGATCGCCGGAACCCACGGCAAGACGACGACGAGCGCCATGACGGCGGCGCTGCTCAAGGAAGCCGGGCGCGATCCGTCCTATCTGGTGGGTGCCCCGTCGCCGTCGTTGGGCGGGCACGCTCGCCTGGGCGAGAGCCCCTGGCTCGTCGCGGAGGTCGACGAGAGCGACGGGCGGTTTCGTCGGTTTTCGCCAGAGATCGGGATCGTGTGCAACGTCGATCGGGATCATCTCAATACTTACGGCACCGAGGCCTGCCTGGTCTCCGCGTTCCGACAGTTCGTCGGCCAGAGCCGCAAGGCGGTGCTGTCAGCCGATGACGCCCACACCGAAGCGTTGCGGCGTTCGGCTTCGGACGTCTGGACCTTCGGGCTCGACCGAGCCGCCGACCTGGAAGCCCGGGACATTCGCCAACATCGACGGGCCACGACCGCGGATCTCTGGTTCCAAGGCCAGCGCATTGGGGAATTGGCCCTGCCGGCCCCCGGGCGCCACAACGTCGCCAACGCGCTTGCGGCCCTGCTGGCCGGCTATCTGTCGGGGTTGGAGTTTCCCGAGATGATCGCCACGCTGGCGGCGTTCCAGCTTCCCGAGCGGCGCTTCCAAGTTCTGGAGGAGAACGGCCGAGTCGTGGTGGACGACTACGCGCACCTGCCCACACAGATCGCCGTCAACCTGGAGGCCGTCCGGCGCGGCTGGCAACCGAAGCGGGTCGTTGCCGTCTTTCAACCCCACCGATACTCGCGCATGAGCTATCTCCATAAGCACTTCGCGCAGGCGTTTCGCGGCGCGGACCTCGTCATCGTCTCGGACATCTATCCGGCGTTCGAGTCGCCCATCCCGGGGGTCAGTTCGCAGCGAATCGTGGACGCGATCCGACGTGAGCATGGGGATGTGCACTATCTGCCGACGCTCGCGGACGTGTATCGGTTCCTGGGTCGGCGATCCGAACCGGGCGACTTCATCATCGGCTTCGGCCCCGGCGACATCGGCGACGTGCTCCACCAGGTCGCCCGGGAAGGGAGGACGCTTTGACGACACTGGCCGCGCCGCCCCGAACGATCGAGTCCGTCGTTCAACGGAACGTGCCGCTGGCGCCGTTGACGTCGTTGGGCATCGGCGGTCCCGCCCGACGATATGCGCGGCCGACCGACATCGATCAGGTGGCCGATTTGGTCCAATATGCCGAGGAGCATGATCTGGCTTGGATGGTTCTGGGCAACGGCACGAACGTTCTCTTTCCCGATACCGGGTTTCCGGGGTTGATCATCCATCTCGGCCGATGCTTCAGCCGGACCTGGATCGACGAGGATCGACTGACGGTCCAATCGGGCGCCGGCCTCGGCGCCACCATGGGTCGGCTCCGCGCACAGGGATATCACGACTTTGACGGCCTGATCGGCATTCCGGGCTCGGTCGGCGGCGCGCTGACGATGAACGCCGGCAGCCGGGATACGACGATCGCGGACCCGCTCGAGCGGGTGACCGTGCTCAGACCCGACGGCCAGCTCCGGACCCTCTCGCCGGAGGAATGCGCCTTCGGCTATCGCGACAGCCTATTTCGGCAACGGGACTGGGTGATTCTCGAAGGGCAATTCCGGATCGGCGGCGCGAAGCGCGTCGACCCGCAGGCGCTCATGGCGCACCGCCGTCAGGTTCAGCCGCTGCGCCAGCCGAGCCCCGGCTGCGTGTTTGCCAACCCTCCGGGCCCACGAAGTGCCGGCCAACTGCTCGAGCAAGCCGGTCTCAAAGGGACACGAAGGGGCGGCGCGATGATCTCACCGCTTCACGCCAACTTTATGATCAACGACCGACGAGCCACCGCTGCTGATCTACAAAATCTTATTGACATCGCCCGAGAGAGGGTGTATAAAGAGTTCGGGGTGGAGTTACGACTCGAACTCGTCGTCGTCCCCAACTGAGGCCTCTGGTGAGAGGGGGGATTCTCCTGGCGGTGGCTCTCGGCGGGTTGGCCTTCTTGGCCTGGCAGCTCGTGCCTTGGCCGGAGGCAGTTCCCGTCGTCGGACGTGTGGACGTCGGCGGTGTCGAACGCCTGGATCCGGAAAGCGTCCGGAACAGAAGCGGCATTGCCGTGGGAACGTCCTGGTCGTCTCAGGCCCAACGGCGGGCGATCGATGCGTTGACACGCCTGCCACGGGTCCGAACCGCCCACATCGTTGCCACGCCAATCGATTCCCAGAATGGCGTCGCCGTCAGCATTCAGATCGAGGAGCGACGGCCGTATGGCGTCGTCGAGCTCGAGGACGGCCAGCGCCACTGGGTCGACCGCCACGGCGTCCTGCTAGCTCGAGTGGAGCGTCAACCACCGTCATTGCCCGTTTTGTCCGGAGTTGACACGATCTCCTCGCCTCATGGCCCTCAGATCAAGTCGGATAACGGCGTCCGCGTCCTGCGCTCGTTCTACGCGCTGGGCGGCGACAAGCTGCGTCCGTTCGCATCGCTGCGCTTTCGGGGGTATGACCTGGCGTTGCACGCCCGCGCAGGGTGGCGCGCGCTGCTGCGGCCTCGAGACCTGTCGACGCAGATGGAACGGCTGCAGCGCGTGGTCGAGACGCTGCGCGCGGAGAGAGACCCAGGCTGGCGCACGCTCGACTTGAGGGTGCCGGGTGAGCTGGTCATTGGACGATGAGATCAGACTTGACAACGCTCTGGGCTCTCCCCCAAGATGAAGAGATCACCCCGCTCTTGAGGCGGTGAGAGGGATGAGACCATGGTGAGAGGGAACGGGGGCTTGCTCATCGGGCTCGACATCGGCACGACGAAGGTCGTTACCCTCGTCGGCAGTGTCGAGAATGGGGTTATCGAGATCATCGGCATGGGCAAGGCTCCATCTCGCGGCCTGGAGAAGGGCGTCGTCGTCGACATCGGCGAGACGACCAATTCCATTCGTCGATCCGTGGACGAAGCCGAAAACATGGCCGATATCGAGATCGATCAGGTCTTTGCCGGCATCGCCGGCAAGCATATCACCTCTATCAACAACTCCGGCACGGTCAGCATTTCCCGCGACAACCGCACGATTACGACCGATGACGTGCGACGCGTGATCGACACGGCCCAGGCGATTCAGATCGCGCCCGACGCTGAACTGATCCATGTGATTCCGCGTCAGTATATCGTGGACGGCCAGGAGGGGATCACCGACCCGGTCGGCATGACGGGCACCCGCCTGGAGGTCGACGTCCACATCGTGACCGGCTCGATCACGGCCGTCCATAACATTTTCCGATGTGTCACCAACGTCGGCATCGACATCGAGAAGATCGTGCTGCAGCCGCTGGCCAGCAGCTACGCCGTGCTCTCCGAGGCCGAGAAGGAGCTCGGCGTGGTGCTCATGGACATCGGCGGCGGCACGACCGACATCGCGATCTTTCGGCGTGGCGACATCTGGTTTTCCAAGATATTGCCCATCGCGGGCGAGCATATCACCAACGACATCACCGTCGGCCTCAAGGTCGAGTACCAGGAGGCCGAGCGGATCAAACGGACCGAAGGTCTTCCGCAAGTCGACGAGGTCAGCGGCGAGGAGCGCTTCGAGATCACCACGATCAGCGGCGAGAAGAAGAGCATCAGCAAACGGAAACTGGCCAAGATCATCGAGCCGCGGCTGGAAGAGCTGTTCGATTTGGCCATGGGCGAGATCGAGGACGCCGGCTATCGCGACCTGGTGCCGGCCGGGATCGTGCTGACGGGGGGCACGGCGCTGCTCAAAGGGATTCCCGAGTTCGTCCAGGAGCGCTACAACGTCGCCGTTCGCCGCGGGAAGACCCCCCAAGGGATTCACGGGCTGCGCGACATCGTGGAAAGCCCGGTCTACGCGACGGCGATCGGGTTGCTGAAGTACGCCATGGATTCGCGCGAGTTCGACTTCCGATACGGGGAAGGCCGTTACGATGAGGCCGGGGGCCCGCGCCGCAACGGCCGGGGCGACGACACGGTCTTCACCAAAGTCCTCCGCTGGCTCAACCAGGTCTTCCGCGGATCGGCCAGCTAACCGTGCGGGATAGGAGATGAGGGAGGAGCGAGTCATGGAACGGGCACGTCGCAACAATGGACTCGCCCGGATTCGAGTCGTCGGCGTCGGCGGCGGCGGTTGCAACGCCGTGAGCCGCATGATGCAGGCCAAGGTCAAGGACGTGGACCTGGTGGCCGTCAACACCGACGCGCAGGTCCTTGAGGTGATTGAAGCGCATCAGCACGTCCAGATCGGCTCCAAGCTGACGGGCGGCTTGGGGGCCGGCGGCGATCCCGAAGTGGGGCGCCGGGCTGCTGAAGAGTCCGAGGGGGAAATGCACGATATCCTGGAGGACATCGACATGCTTTTCATCACGTCCGGCATGGGGGGCGGCACCGGCACGGGCGCCGCGCCCGTGATCGCCCGACTGGCTCAGGAAGCGGGCGTGCTCAACGTCGGCATCGTCACCCGCCCGTTCGCGTTTGAAGGCCATCAGCGGGCCGAGCGTTCCAAGAAAGGCATCGAAGAGCTGCGCCAGTACGTCGACACGCTCATCACCATTCCGAACGACCGGTTGCTGAAAGTGGCTCCCGCGGATCTGCCGCTGATGCAGGCGTTCGACCTCGTCGACGACATCCTGCGCCAGGGCGTCCAGGGCATCACCGACCTCATCACCACGCCCGGCATGATCAACATGGACTTCGCCGACGTGGAGACGACCATGCGCAAAGCCGGCACGGCGCTCATGGGCATCGGCGAAGGCGAGGGCGAGGGGCGCACCCGCGAGGCCGCCCGCAGCGCGATCACGAGTCCGCTGTTGGAGGGCTCGGTCGAGGGCGCCCAACGCGTGATCATGAACATCACCGGCGGCATGGACCTGACATTGGAGGAGGTCACCGAGGCGGCTCAGCTGATCCGCGAAGCCGTTTCCGAATCGGCCGACATCTTCTTCGGCACGACCGTGAAGGACGAGTTCGACGGACTGAAGATCACGCTCATCGCCACCGGCTTCAAGCCCATTGAGGACGAGGAGTTCGAGGAGCTGGAGTCCGAGGACGAGTTCAAGGAGTACGAGGCCCAGTTCAACCACGATCGCAACAACCACGACGACTCGTCATCGTCGCGCAAGCGTGAGCGCGTGGGCGACTGGGACATTCCGACGTTTATTCGCCGCCGTGGCGGCGAAGACGACGAAGACTAGCCTGCAACGCCCCCCGCAGCCTGCCGAATGAGCTCCTCCCCCGTGTGTCGCGTCGATCGTTCGATCGGGCTGTTGGATGATCCGGGTCAGGATCGATGTCAGTCCATCCGAATCGGCATGCAGACGTAGAGAAAGCCCTGATCGTCCTCGCCGTCGCTGGGCTCCAACAGTCCGGCGCTTTCGCCGTCCTTGAGCCAGAGCACGACCTCCGAGGACGTCATGCGCCGCAGCGCATCAATCAGGTATTCGCCGCGGAACGACACCGAGAGGGACTCGGCATCCTTGAGCAAGGGGACGCGCTCTTCCGCTTGGCCTTTCTCAGCGGACGAGGATCGCACCAGGAGCGTGCCGTCTTGGGATTCCAGGATCACCGCGCCCGATTCGGTGGCCGTGGTGATCTCGGCTCGGCCGAGCGCGTCGAGGAACGCGTCGCGATTGAGGCGCAGCCCGACGGAATTGTCCGAGGGAATGACCCGCTCAAAGTCCGGATACTCCTCCTGAATGAGGCGGGCCGCGAAGGTGACGTTTTCGGTTTGCACGAACAGATGGTCGCTGCCGTGGGCGAGCGCCACGGTCTCGTCGTCGAGACCACTCAGGATGCTCTGCAGGTCCTTGAGCGCGTCGGCGTCGACGAGATACTCGCCCTCGGGCGTCTCGGCCGCGAGCTTTTCCTCCTTGAGCGCGAGTCGATAACCGTTGGTCGCGACCAACTTGATCGTCTCGCCCTCGGTCAGGATGTCGACCCCCGTCAGATTGAGCCGTGAGGTCTCGCGAGCGCTCATGGCCGCAAACGTCGTCCGCTCTAGGGCCCGCACCAGGCGCTCGCGCTCGATGGGACAGAGCGCTTCATCGGGCGCCTCCGGGATGTCGGGATAGTCCTCCAACGGCAACAGCAGCAGCTCGAACGTGGCGTCCCCGGAGCTGATGACGAGCTTGTCGCCCGCGTCGTCCATGTGAACGCTCAACGTGCCGGCGGGCAGTCGCCCGGTGATCTTGCCCAGCAGCTGGCCGCTCAGGACGCACTCCCCGTCGCTTCCATGGTTCTCGATCGGAATCGTGGTGGCGATCGCGCGTTCCAGGTCGGTGGCGACGAGCTTCAACCTCGATCCCTGAACGGACAGTTTCAGTCCGGCCAGAATGGGCAGCGTGCTTCCCGATCCCAGGGCTCGACTGGCCGTCTTCACCCCAAATGCCATCTCGGCTTTGTCACACTGAAATTCCATTGAATCCTCCTTCCCCAGAGGCCGTCGGCAACGCGGTCTCGTGCTCTATCGCTTTCAGGAGATCCTGGAACAGGTCGTCGACGGGCTGATTGGCGTCAATGCGAACGATTTCCGGGCATTCCCGAGCGAGCGCGTCATAGCCCTCGGCCACACGCTCCAGGAACGCCAAGCCTTCCCCCTCCAATCGATCGGGTGGACGCGCCGCCTGGAGGCGCTCCCAGGCGACATCGGCTGGGATGTCCAGCCAGAGTACCAGGTTCGGTCGGATGTCCTGGGTCGCCTCGGCGTTCAACCGACGGATCAGCTCAATGTCAAGGCCTCGACCATATCCCTGGTAGGCGATGCTCGAGTAATCATAGCGATGGGAGATGACGACGGCATCCCGTTCGAGGGCGGGCCGAACCTCTTGGCGGATGAGCTCGTGGCGCGAGGCTTCGAGCATCAGCAGTTCGCTCAAGGGCGCCAGGTGGCCGCGTGCGTCCAGGATCAGCTCCCGGAGCCGCTCCCCGACTTCGGTGCCGCCCGGCTCCTCCACCCGGCGCACGTCATGGCCGTGGCCTCGGAGGTGACCCGTGAGCCGATCGAGGAGGGTCGTCTTGCCGCTGCCGTCGATCCCCTCCAGCGCAATGAACGTCCCGCCGGTCACGCGCGCACCTCGCTTCGCAGCAGATAGAAGACCACGAGCCCGGTTCCGACCACAATGGAGGTGTCAGCCACGTTGAACGTGGGCCAGCGCAGCGTCGACGACGCCCCGACTTCTATGAAGTCGACCACGTAGCCGAGCCGCGCTCGATCAATGAAGTTCCCCAGCGCCCCGCCCGCGATCATCGTCAGCCCGGTGGACGCCACTCTATGAGGAATGCGCCCGGAGACGAGGGGCCCCAGAATGGCGACAATCACCAGGCCGGTCACCACCGTGAGCGCCGTGCCGTAGTCGGCAAACAGACTGAACGCGCCGCCAGTGTTGTGTGCCAGGTCGATCTCCACGTAGCCGAGCGATCCGCGCCAGATCGTGAGCGGTTGCGCGACGGACCGGACGACAACGGCTTTGCTGGCTTGGTCGACGGCGGCAATGACCGCGGGGCCGCCCAGCGCGGCCCAGGCCATGCGGCGCTCGATGGTGACCATATGCCTCGTATATAACCGATCTGCGCAAATCACGCAACGACAAACGGGACAGCCGACCGTTAACGGGTCGGGTCGGCCGTCCCGCATTCGCCAATAACGGGCTTCACAGGCCCTCGATTAGGGATCGGGCCGTACGATCAGCTGCGTTCGTGCTTCGTTGTTCTGCTCGTCGGCTTCGTCGACCTGGTTGGTGTTGTCCACGACCGCGATCAACTCGAACGTGCCCCGCCATAACACGGAGGTGTCGAGGCGGGCGGTCAACGTGCGCCGTTCGCCGGCCTCCAGGCCGTTGACATGGAAGTTGGCGAAGTTGACGCGGCGAGCGTCGTGCTCCCGCTTCCAGAAGAACACGGCCCGGAACGAGCCCGCGTCCTCTCGGCCCACGTTGGCGATCTCAGCGGTGACCTTCACCTCCCGGCCGGCCATAACGTTGTCCGAGCTGACCGCAAACTCCATCACCGTCAGATCGGGGATCTGAGGGCGTGACGGACCGAGCTCGACCGTCACGGTTCGTCGATTGTTCTCCTCGTTGCGTTCCCGGATCACGCCATCCGCATCGGCCGTGAGGCGAAGCTTGTACGTTCCGGGCTCACGGTCGTCAACATCCAGCGGAATATTGACGACCGTCTCCGCATTGATCCCCAGCTCGTCTATAGTCGCTCGTCCGATCTCGGTGAAGGCGGTCGCCGATGACTCGTCGTCGGATTGACCGTCCTCTGAGGGGACGCGGCCCAGCTCGACGCGGACGTCGAAGGGCTCGGTCACCGGGCGGTCGCCCCGATTGCGGATGGCCGCCCTCAGTGTCGTAGGCGACTCCGGATCCAGTGATATCGGCAATTGCGGGTCGAACTCGACCCCACCGATGGCCAGATCCGGAACGCCGATCGCGAACTCGACGGTCCGGACGTTGTTGCCCTCGTTGCGTTCGCGTATGGCGTTGCCCGAATCGGCAGCGATGCGTAGCTCGTAAATGCCCGCCAGTAGCGAGCCGGTCGCGATCTCGACGTTTGCGGCTCGCTGTGCCCCGGCCGCCACGCGGGACAGCTCCGCCTCGGCGACCTGACGGAAGCTGTCGGTCGGCTGCGGCGACCGACGGCGCAACTCAAACGCCACGTTGAAGGGCTCGATGACCGGCCCGTCGCTCGTGTTGCGCACGTCCGCGAACACTTGCAGCTCCGGCGTTCCGACCTCCAAGGGCGGTTGCGGCTCGAAGGTCACGCCCCGCACAACGAGATCGGGGATGCCGATGGTGAAGCGAGTGACGTTCGTGTTGTTGCCCTCGTTCCCTTCCGGCACAACGTTGCCACTGTCGGCCGTGACGCGCAGTTCGTACGCGCCGGCGATGAGCGAGCCGGTCGGGATCTCCACCTTGGCGGCCGCCTGCGATCCGGCTCGGACGCCGGAGAGCTCAGTCGCGGCGACTTGGCGGAAGCCCTCGCTCGGCGTCGGCGAGAGGCGCCGCAGCTCGAACGTGACGTCGAAGGGATCGATGACGGGCCCTTCGCCCGTATTGCGCACGTCGGCGAAGAACTGCAGTTCGCGCGTGCCGACATCCACCGGCGGCTGGGGCTCAAACGTGACGCCCTGGACGACGAGATCGGGGATGCCGATGGCGAAGCGGGCGACGCGCGTGTTGTTCCCCTCCGCCATCTCCTGGATAACGTTGCCGCTGTCGGCGGTCACCCGCAGTTCGTAAGCGCCCGCAATCAGCGAGCCGGTGTCGATCTCGATCTTGGCCGCCGCCTGCGAGCCGGTCTCGATCCCCGATATGGAGGTCTCGGCGATCCGACGGAAGTCCTCGCTCGGCTCGGGCGACGTCCGTCGCAGCTCGAACGTGACGTCGAACGGGTTGATGACCGGCCCTTCGCCCCGGTTGCGCACGTCGGCGAAGAGCTTCAGTTCGCGGGCGCCCACTTCCAATGGCGGCTGAGGTTCGAACGTTACCTGGCGGATGAACAAGTCCGAAGGACAGATCGTGAATCGGGTCACCGATCGATTGTTGCCCCGTTGGCGTTCGGCCAGCGCGTCGTCCGGATCGATCGTCAAGGCCAGTTCGTAGGTGCCGCAGGCGATCGCACCGGTGTCGAGCTTGGCCTGAGCGGTGACGCGCTCCCCCGCGTCGAGTCCATCGACGTCGACGCGGGCCACGCTCTCGAACGCCTCCTCCGGCCGCGGTGCCACGCGGCGAAGCGCAAAGTCGACCTCGAACGCGTCGAGCACCGGGCCTTCGCCGACGTTGCTCAGATCGGCAAACACTGTCATTTGGCGCTGATCGTCGCGGATGGGCGGCTGCGGGTCGAAGCTGACGTTCGCCACGGCAAGGTCGAATTGGCCGACGACCAGTCGCGAGACCGCCACGTTGTTGGCCTCGTTGCTCTCCGGGATGACAGCGTCGGTGTCGGCGGTGACGCAGACCTCGAATCCGCCCGCGGAGAGCCGTTCGGCGTCAAAGCGTGCGCTGACCGTGACCTGCTGTTGCGGATCCAGTCGACCGATCTCCCGGGTCGTCTCCACCGGACAGCCGGATTGGCCGACGGAACGCAGCCCGATGCCGACGGTGAACGGCGTGCGCGCCGGGCCGGCCCCCATGTTGCTAATGTCGGCAAACACGGTTAGCGTCGCGCCCGGATCGATGGGCGAGCTCGGATCAAGCGACACCCGCGGCACACGGAGGTCGGGCCGCGGCATGACGGTCAGTTGCTGCGACGCCGTGTTGTTCCGTTCGTTCTCCTCGTTGACGGTGTCGTTGGCGTCGACCCGAGCGAGGATCTGATACGTCCCCGGATCGAGCGCGGCCGTCTCCAGCACGGTGGTGGACTGGACGGTCGTGCCGACGCCGAGGCCGGGGAACTCGAGCTGCTCAGCCTCGCGCCGATCGTCCGGGGCGCGGAACGCCTCACACGACCCTTGCTGGTTGACGGGCTGGACGCAATAGCTGACGCCGAACCCGTCGCTCGCCTCCACGCCGACGTTGCTGACCTCCAGCGTGAGCCCGACGCGTTCGCCCTGTGAGACGCGGGGATCGAACGACGCCACCGACTCATCAAAGACGAGCCCGCCGGTGGACAGATCCGGACCGCGCACGAACAAGGGCTGGGCGTTCTGGGGATTGGTCCCCGTGCTGAAGAGGTTGTTCGTCTCGTCCAGCTCGTCGATCGCGTCGGTCGGATCGACATTGACCACGACCTCGTAGAACCCGGGTCCGTTGGCCAGATTTCCCGTGTTGAGCGAGACGGTCAGCGTACGCCGTTCGCCAGGGGCAAGGCCGCGGACCTCGCGCTCGGCGAAGACGGTCTCGCCCTCGATCTCGAGGCGACTCGCGGCGAACGCTACGCGGAACGCTTGGGCCAGGCTCTCGCCCGCGTTGACCACGTCGATGGCGATCTGGACGCTGTCGCCGTGGCGGATCTCCAAGGAGGGCTCGAAGCGAGCCGAAGTCCCGTCCAGCCGGAGATCCGGCAGCCGAGCGGCCAGTAGCCGTACCGAGGTCTGCATCTCGTTGTTGAACTCGTCCAGCTCGGCGATACGGCCGTCGGGCTGATCTTCCGTGGCGGGATCGACGACCACGCGCACGTCATAGCGCCCCGGCCGCAGGTTGCTCAGATCGAGCTCGGCCTTGGCCTCCACGCGGGCGCCCGGCGAGAGCTCGTCGACGGTGCAATTGGTCGAACAGGGCACGTCGAGCCAACGGACGCTTCCCGCGGGCCGATAGGCGAAGGAGATCCGAACCCCGCGCGCGGCGACTTCCCCTGTGTTGAGCACCTCGCCCAGAACCGCCACGCTCGAGGCCTGCCCGAGATCTACGGGCGAGCTCGGGGAGAAGACGACCCGCTTGGGCCTGAGTTCGGGGCGCTGGGGGACCGACGGCAACAAGCGCAAGGATGTGCGGATCTCGTTGTTCGTCTCGTCCCGTTCCGCTATCTGATCGTTGGGGTCAATCACGACCCGAACGCTGTGCGAGCCGGGCGAGAGGTTCAGCTCGCCCGTTCGCAGGAACGCCGTCACTTCCGTGGACTCGTTGTCGGCCAACGTGACCGTCGGCAGCGCGAACTGGATGCCGTCAATCTGGAACGCAACGGGGATCTTGGTCGCCGAGCCCGTGCCGACGTTCTTGACCGCCGCGCTCACCTTGATCGTCTCGCCGATGTGCGGCGTTGAGGGCGAGAACGTCAGGCCCGTCGGGGCCAGCTCGGGGCCTTGGACGAACAGCCCCGTAGTCAGCGTGTTGTTCGCCTCGTCCTGCTCGTCGATCTGGCCCGTGGGGCGCTCCACGCTGGTGGGGTCGACCGCAACACGGATGGAATAGCGACCGGAGGTCAGGCCGAGGCTGGGAATGTCCAGTTGGGCATCGATCGACTGCGAGGCACCCTTCGGTAGCCCCCCCGAGAACGTACGGCGGTCAAACTCCCGATATTGGCCCGCGCACTCGTTGCCGCCCTCGGCCAAGCGGCAGTAGGCGAAGCTGACTTCAAACGGCGATGCGTCCCGATCGCCCATATTGGCGACGGTTGCGGCCATGGCGACCGTGTCCGTGAGGCCGACGGGGGAAGGCGGCTCGAAGACGAGCGAGCGCGGCCGCAGATCCGGCTGGCCTTGTGACGAAGCCGAGACGATCAGCGACGTGCGCAGCTCGTTGTTCCCCTCGTCGAGTTCGGGAATCTGATCGTTGGAGTCCACCAGCACGCGGACGTCGTAGACGCCCGGACTCGGGATCAAGTCGGGATCGGAGGTGTCGAGCGAGGCGCTCAGTTCGACCTCCTGGGCCTCGGGACTGAGGCCGGAGCGCTCGAGGACGTCGAAACTGGTCCAGCTCTGGGCCGACGCCGCGTCGTCGTCCGAGCGGGGCCGCAGGAAGAATTCCACGCGGAACGCGTCGGCACTGATCGGGCCGGTGTTCTCCAGTTTGACGCTGATCTTGACGGTCGTGCCCTGCCCTACGGGCGATGCCGGTTGCAGCAGGAGTGTGGTCGGATGGAGCTCGGGGCGCTTGTCGTCGCTCGTCTGCCCAACCCCCGTGAACAACACAGCCCAAATGGCAAGAACGGTCAACAGGACCGTGGTCGCGGTCCGTCGTCCCCCTGTGCCCATATGGCCTCCTTTGGTTGCCTGAACCCTCGATTTGCCTGCTCAGTTGAGCATAATAACGGCTCAATGATCGCTCACAACGGGGAAGACGGCAGGCGTCGCTCCCCTTGTCTCGGCGTCATTATAGCATGATGCCTTCCCCGCCCAAACAGGGAAGCGCCATCCGCGACGCCTGCCGTCGATTTGACGGGACCCGCGCTGGCCCCTTTGAGCGTTCGTCAATGGCCGGGCGTGGAATCAGGATCCCACGCAGAAGCCCGGCGGCGACTCGGCGCTCTCGCACAGCTCCAGGACCTTGCCGAGTTGGGCGTCCGCGAGCGCGACGATCGACTCCAGCCCGAGCGCGCCACTGCCCTCCGCCGGCGTCCGGAGGAACATGATGAGGCTGCCGCGCCGCTGGAAGAGCTGCTGGCGCGTCTCGCCCAGGTTGGCGAGCACGAGCGCGTCGCTTTCTGCTGTGAGCTGTTCGGTCAGCAGATCGGGCGAGGACTCGGCCTCCGCCAGGAGATCGCGGGTGCCGGTGACCGCGTCGGCCTCCAGAACTTGGTTGAGCCAGTCGCGGCCACTGTCGGCCCCTTCGAACGCGAGCATCGCGTCCACCAGCTCGATCTCGGTCTGAGCGTTGACGAACGTCGCCTGGGCCGAGGTTGCGGTCGGCGGTTCCTGGTCGAGGGGCCCGACGGTCTGGATGACCCACTGATCGCTCAGCAGTCCCCGGACTTCCTCTTGGTTGAGAAGCAGACTGGAGAGCGTGTCTCGAGAGCTCGTCTGCCCCACGCCGATGGCGGCGATCAACAACAACACGGCCGCACCGAGCAGCACGTTCCGCTTCATGGCGTTGTCTCCTTTCGTGGTCGGATGATCTTAGTCACCGATCCACTCGCGCGTCAATATACACACGAATCGAACTCAGGTTTCACGCCGGGCCGATTGACAAGGTGTGGGAAAGCGTCTATGCTTCTCTGAGGCTGATCGATGATCATCGAGGAGGCGTCATGAGACGATTCCAGCCGGCGCGCCTGGGACTAATGTTCGTCTTGGGATTGGGACTGGCGCTGCTCGTGAGCGGGCTCCCATTAGACACCCCCGTACGGGCTCAGAACTCCGGCCAAGAGGAAGAGGAGACGGGGCCTCCCGATCTGGCCATCTCCGACGTTCAGCTTCTGGTCGACGGGTCGCCGACGTTCTACTTGGAGGAGACCGGTCCGTCGGTGCGCATTGAAGCCACGCTGCGCAACAACGGCAATGGACCGGCCGATGAGTTCGACGTCGAGATCCGCTATCGGCGCGAGGACGAGACGGACTTCCGCAGCACGGATCTGTGTCTGTTCACGCGATCGTCGTCCGAATGCGACAACCTGTCGCTTGCTGGTGGCGGCACCGATACCGCGATCGGGGTGCTGAACACGGGCGACCTCGACCCCGGTCGCTACATCATCCGCGTCGCGATCGATCCAGAGCACGCCGCGACGACGCCGGATGACGACGTCCGCGAGACCTTGCTACTGACCGGCATTTCCACGCCGGAGTACCATCCGACCTCGATCTCGTTCAGTCCACCGTCTCCCATCCAAGCGGACACGCCACTGACGGTGCGCGTCGACATCCGGAACACCGGCCGACCAGAAGCCCCGGAGCTCGAAGTCGTCTTTGAGCACTGCGTCCGCTCGCCCGTCTGTGTCAGCTACACGAGTCGCGGCTTTCCCAACAACGGCGTCAAGCGTCTCGATCCCGATGAGACCCGCGCCCTGAAACAGGGACGCCCGCTCTCGGTCTCGACCCGACTGGACACGGGCGACCTCAAGGTCGGCAACTATCTGTTCCGCGTCACGGTCCGTCCGGTGGGCGACGCGCCCGAGCTGGACAGCAACAACAATCAGATGACCACCCGATTCACCATCGCGGGCGTCGACAACGGCCCGCCCTCACGAGACGGGCCGATACCGCAATGCCAGCTATCGGGCGACGTCATCACCCTCGGCAAGGGCGTCGGGACGCTCCGCTCCGACGGGCGGAGTCGCTCGGTTGAGGTTATCTACGTCGGCACGCGCTCTGAGGACGGGCAAGTGAGCCTGCACGCCCTCACGAAAGAGAGCTTTGAGAGCCCGACCGAAGACGGTACCTGCCAGGAACTCTCCGGGTCGCCGCTTCCGCTCCAGTCCGACATCGCCTCGTTCATCCTCGACCAGGACCTGAAGCTGCTCTTCATCGGCCTCACCAATGGCCAGCTTGTCGTCGTGGATGTCGATCGCGCCGACACGCTCTCGACCGTGTCGCGCCTGGTCAGCAGCTCCAGCCTGGACACGCTGGACACGCGCCTGACGGGCACCAGCAGCGGCCAGCTCTTTGTCGGGGTCCAGGCGCGCCGCCTCTATCGCCTGAACGTCGACAAGGACCAACAGGGCAACGTCGTCTTCTCCAATCAAGAGCGGTGCGCCTCGGCCAATGCGCCGATTAACGGCGTCCGGCTCTTCCAGGGCAACATCTACATGGCCGCGGGGAACACGCTGATGCGCATGGACGAGTCGCGCTGCAACGGCTCCACGACCACGATGTTCACGACATCCACCGAGATCCGCGACTTTGCCGTCGGCCAGCTCACGTTCGGCATCACGCGCTCGCCGCGACTGTTGGTGGGCACTGCGGCGGGGCAGCTCCACGTGCTCAACGTCTTCGGCCAGGAGCTGGCCGACTCACCGATCGACTTCACGGGATCGGTGACGAGCCTCACGATAGACGACGGGGACCGAGCGGCGAGCAGCCAGAGCGAGACGGCTTTTGTGGGGACCGGCAACGGTGCCGTCCATGCCGTGGACCTGCGTGGGCTCTTCAGTCGGTGTTCGTTCCAGACGGCCAATCAAGCCGTCATCAACACGATCGCCGTTGACGACGGCAGCGGCGGATTGCCCGATCGCGGGTTCGTCTTCCTCGGCTCGGCCGACAGCCAGCTCTACGTCATGGACAGCAACTGCAGCCAACTCCGGGATCCTAAGCCAACGGCCGGTCCGATCGAAGCACGCCCCCTGCTGGACGCCGAACAGGGCATTTTCGGGCCGACAGGACTGAAGGCGATCTTCGGCGGCGGCGACGGTCTGTTCGAGCTGACCATCTCGCTGTGAGGAGCGGCATTCGTCGATGATACGACGCCTGCGCCATCTCATCTGGATCGCCGTGCTCGGATCGTTGCTCGTAGCGGGCATCTCGAGCGCCCAGAATCGTCCCGATCTCCAGGTTACCACCCCCATCACGGTCCAGCCGGAGTCGGCGGAGCGCGGCGATCGCGTCACGGTGGTCGTCGACGTGACGAACGAAAGCCCGGTGCCCGTGAACGCGAGCTTCACCGTCGCGTTCCAGGTTCGCTCGGACGGCAGCACGCGCGACCTCGGTCCGGACGAGATGACCTGCGCGACATCGCCCGATAGCGACGATCCCTCCCAGTGTCGCGTGCCCGGCCTCGCCGGCGTCGGCGAGGACGGTTCGAGCGTGCAGCTGCGCGCCCAGTTGGTCACGACGGAGCTCACGCCCGGCCAGTACACGCTGGTGGCGATTGCCGACCCGAACAACGACATCGCCGAGGTCGACGACGGCAACAATTCCGGCGAAGGGCTGCTCACCATCGAACGCCGCCTGCCCAACCTCTCCATCCCGGCCGACTTCTCGGTCAGTCCGACCGAACCGCAGCAGGGCGATCTGTTAACGCTTCGCTTCACCGTGGAGAACGATCGGCCGGCGGACATTGACAATCGCTTCGACGTGACGATCTCGTTCCGCAAGCGGGGTGACGTCAACTTCCAAGAGCTGACCCCGCCGGCGCTGCGCTGTCCCGACTGCACGCTGTTCGGGCTGGCCGGCAACGAGCGCCGCACCATCGAGGCGCAGATCTCCACGTCGCTGTTGGATCCGGGGACGTATCAGCTGCGCATCGCCGTCGACCCCGTCACGGAAAACAACCCGCAAGGAAGCATCGAGGAGGCCGACGAGGCGGACAACGTGCTCATCTTTGACCTGGAGTTGGCGCCGCCGCCGCGCAACCTGACGGCCTCGGACCTTCGGGTGTCGCCGCAGACCCCGCTCGTGGGGCGGGAGCTGTCCGTGGCCGTGACGGTTTCGAATCGGAGCCTGGCGGCCGTGCAGAACGTCGCGCTTTCGCTGGCGTTGGTGCCGCGCGGTGCGGACGCTGAGCCGATCGACGTGCGGTCGCTGCCCGCGTTCAGTTGCGGGCCGATCGACGAACTGGAAAGCGGTGAAGATCGCTGCACGTCCGTCGGACTGAGGGGCGACAGCTCCGTCACGCTTCTGGCGCGTTTCGGCCTCGGTGAGCTGGCGCCGGGCGAGTATCGCGTGCGCGCCGTCGTCGATCCGACCGACGCCGTCGTGGAGACCGACGAGGACGACAACGTCGCCACGGCGACGCTCCAGATCGTTGAAGGGCCGACGCCCCCGCTGCAGACCGGCCCCGAACTGCATCCGCTCCGGATGCAGTTCGTGCCCAGCTCGCCCGTCCAACAGGGCCAGCTCGTGCTGATCAGCGCGCTGGTGAAAAACAGCGGCAACCGCCCCGCGGAGGCGTTCCGAGTCCAGTTCAGTCATCGCCGCGAGGATCTGGACACATCGAGCGGATTTGAGCCCTTCGGCGCGCGCTCGGTCGACGGCCTCGCCATCGGCAAGACGGTGGAGAAGACAAGCGTGATCGACACGCAGAGCCTGGAGCCCGGGCTCTATGCCATACGGGTGCGCGTGGACGGGCTGGGGCAACCGGAGCTCGACAGCAACAACAACGCCATCATCGGGTTTCTGACCGTCGCGGAGCCTCCGTCGTCGGAGTAACCAACCGATCCACAAGCTCGTCCAGCGCCATCGCTCGCGATCCCTTTACGAGGATCAACGCCCGTCGCTGGGGCAAGCGCCGCGCAAGCTCCCGCTGGATCTGCTCGACGTCGGCGGCGTGGGCCGCGCGCTCGGGTGGCCACCCATATTCATCTCGCAGAGTGTCCGACAGACGGCGGGCGAGTTCCCCGATCGTCAGGACGCCATCGATCCCCAGCTCGTCGATGTGCGCCGCGAGTTCGGCGTGTTGCGCGTGGGCTCGCTCCCCGAGTTCTCGCATATCGCCCAAGATGGCGATTTTACGCTGGCCTGGGCTCAGACGAGCCAGCGTGTGAAGAGCCGCCAGCGTGGCGGATGGGCTGGCGTTGTACGTGTCATCAAGGATCAGGCCGTAGCGGGCTGAGCGCTTCAGCTCCATGCGGTGTGGAATGGGCGAGAACCCGGCAATTGCACGCTGGATGGCCTCGATGGGAACGTCCAGAGCTCGGCCGACCGCGAGCGCGGCAAGCACGGCGTAGGCGTTGTGGCGACCGTGCAACGCAGTGGGAAGCGGGACCTCATCCCCATGCAGTGCCGCATGGACCGTCAAGCCTTTGAGCGTTGTGTCTTCGATATCGACGATGCCCACGTCGGCATCCGTCCGCTCAATCCCAAATGTGGTTTGCCGACAAGTCAACTCCTCACGCCACTCGTCCACGAAGGGCGTGTCGAGATTGAGCACGGCGTGGCCCTGGGGTGGCAACGACGCGATGAGCGCCCACTTCTCGCGAGCCAATGCCGCTTGGTCGTCGAAGTGGCCGATGTGGGCGTCCCCGATGCTCGTCAGCACGCCGAGGGAAGGACGGGCGATGTCGACCAGCGTCTGGATGTCGCCGGGGTGTTGCAGGCCCATCTCGACGACGCCAACGTCGGCCGCGTCCGGCATGTTGAGCAGCGCCAGCGGCAGGCCGATCTCGGTGTTGCGGTTGCCGGGCGTGCGATAGGACCCATATCGCTCGCTCAGCACGGCCTGGAGCAGCTCCTTCGTCGTGGTCTTTCCCGTGCTGCCCGTGATCCCCACGATCGGGATCGTCAGCTCGGCCCGACGGTGGGCAGCGAGTTGCTGCAGCGCCTCCAAGGGATCCGGGACGCGGATGCAGTTGACCAGCTCGAGGTCGGTCTCGGTCGGAACGTCCCGAACGAGCGCTGCGCTTGCGCCCTGACGAAAGGCCGCCTCCAGGAATTGATGGCCATCCGTGCGCTCGCCGGGCAGCGCCACGAACAGCTCACCGGGTTGGATCGTCCGGCTGTCGATGGCGACGCCCGTCAGAGATCGGGTTCGATCCGGCCGATGGATCGGCGCGTCAAGCACCTCGGCGACCCACCCGATCGAGCGCATGCGAGCGACGACGTTTAGCAGTAGTAGTTGGACGAGCAGCCGGGCTCGTCCTCCTGTGACGACCCGTTGTCGTCCTCGTCGGAGGATGACTCATCGCCGTCGGAGTCATCCTCGTCCTCGGGCCCGTCCGGCTCGGTTTCCGATCGCTCAACTTTAAGCTTGGCCCGCTCATTGCCTGTGACGACGCCGTTGCCGAGCCGTTGGACATCCCCGAATGACGCGGAGGCCGTCTGGCGTTCGTCGGAATCGTTGTCGGTCTGCGGCCGCGGTAGCCCGAGCAGCTCCACGGTGACCTGATCGTTCGTCTCCGAGCCCTCGACGGCCTCGATGAGCCCCTCGAGATCGGCGAACTCCGGCGTCTGGGAGCTGCCGTTGTTCGACTGCTGTTGCTGCTGGGCGCCGCCCTTGACCTGCAGCGTCAGTTGGCGCGGGTTGACGTCCGCGGGCAGCTCGATCTCGCCCTCGATCGTCTGCTCTTCCCCGCGGAACGCACGCAGCGTGGCGCTGTAGCGAATCGTGTCGCCCGGCTGATAGCTCGACTGGTCGGTCGTGACCTCCACCACGCGGAACTGCTGCAGCGTTTTATCCACCTCGATCTCCACGTTGATCGTGGAGATCTTGGGGTCCTGGAACTCGTTGCGATCCAGCAGCAGCACTGCCTGGGCTACCTGCAACGGGCCCGGAACCGCCACATCGCTCTGGCTGGCGAAGACATCGGTCCGCTCCAGCTTTTTGGGCAAGTTCTCGCCCTTGATGGTGTAGCGGATGGCCATTGTCCCTTGGCCGATGCGGTTGATGGTCGAGTCGACGGCCTGCAGCAGGCCGGAGTAGACCACTGAGCCCAAGAGATTGCCGCTGTCGGCCATGCGGACGTTGAACTCGCGCTCGTTGCCTGTCGCTTGATCGGTGACCTTGGCATGGAGGTTGACCGATCGGGGCTGGTCGCCCATCGAGGCGCCGATGGCCTGGGTCCGATCTTGGCGAATCGTGCCGTGGATCGCCCGTTGGCTTACCTGTGGGAGCACGAACGAGATCTGGGCGCTCTTGACCGTATCCATGACGCGGGCCTTGCCCAGGAACATGCTCGACTCCCCGGTCATGAAGATCTGGTGGCCGCACGCGAGCAGCACATTGGAGGCCGGATCGACGTAGCTCGTCGTACAGACGCTGCCGAAGGAGACGTCGCCTTGGGCCAACAGTGCCGACATGGGCCGGCCCGGCTCGAAATCGGCAAATTCGGTGTCGGCGTCCGTCTGCTGGGCCGATGCCATGGGCAGCACCCGCTTGTCGAAGCGGTCTTCCACGCCCGCGGTCAACGCCTCGCGCAGGCGATCGGCCGAGCCCTTCCCGAGATCGAGCAGACCGGGGGCACCGGGAGCCACAATGTCGGTCGGCACGCCGACCTTGAGCCCCTCCAATGCGCGACCGCTCAGGCCGCTGACCCACAGCGACGTGCTCATGGGTACCGCGTAGGCCACCTTGGGCGTCGCCCGTCGGTCGCTCAGCGAGGGAGGCGACGAGGCGAATTGAACCTCGCGAATCTCGTTGGCCATGACGCCGGACAAGGCGCTGGCCAACTGGGGATGGTCCGGAGCCTGCGAGTCGAACATTCCCTGTTGTTGGGCCTCCTCCGCGGCCTGGTGGGCCACGGTCTCGGCCAAGGGGAGCATCGTCTCGATGGGTCGGACGAAGCCGATCGGCTCGGCGCTTTCGTTGAACGCGAACGCCCCGTAGAACGCGCCGACCAGCTTGTCGTCAATATAGATCGGGCTGCCGCTCATGCCCTGGGCGTAGCCGCCGGCCGCCTCGATGGCGGGGCCGTGAGAGCGGACCATGATGTAGTCGTTCGTGTCGCCCGGGTTGTCGACGATGCCCGCAATCTTGACCTTGAACTCCTGCATGTCGTTGCCGCGGACCGTGGTCTTGCCGATCCCTTCCATGCCGACCTCAAGCTCGTCCATGAACAGGAACGACGACGGCGCCATCTCGCCGGTGGCCGGCCACGCCAACACGGCTAACGCCAACACCAGAACGCTGAATGCGGCCGCACGGGCGATGCTCATCGAATACTCCCTCGCTTTGTACAGGCTGGACCTACGGTACCGTCCCAGGGACGGATGTGCACGTGCCGGCTGAGGCGTGGGTCAGGAGCGGGTCAGTTCGGCGATCTGTGCCGCGCCGTCCTCCATGGCGGAGACGGGATGGAGGCCCTCGACGCGCTCCAGAATCCGTCGACCTTCCTCCTCGTTGGTGCCCACGAGGCGCACGACCACGGGCACCTGGATCTCCAGCGACTCGGCGGCCTGCGTGATGCCTTGAGCGACGAGATCGCAGCGCGTGATGCCGCCGAAGATGTTGATAAACACGCCCTTGACGTCGTCGTCGCTCAGCACGAGTCGAAGCGCGGTCTCCATCTGATCCGCCGAGGCTCCGCCGCCGATGTCAAGGAAGTTGGCGGGGGCGCCGCCCTTCAACTGGACCACGTCGAGGGTGGACATTACCAATCCCGCGCCGTTGCCGATGATGCCGACGTGGCCGTCCAGCTTGACGTACTGCAGCCCGGCGTCATCTGCCTCCTGCTCCATCGGATCGACGCCCTCCCCGTGGCCTGCGGGCAGGTCGTCCGGAAGGTCGCTCTCGTCGAGGATAAACTTGGAATCAATGGCACACAGCGACCCGTCCGTCAGTACCACCAACGGGTTGATCTCGACCAGCTGGGCCCGGAAGGATTCGAACGCCAGATAGAGCGCTTGGGCCGCCTGGATGAGGCCTTTCAGTTGATCCCCCGGAACCCCAGCGGCGAAGAAGACCTTGCGCAGTTGATACGCTTGGAGGCCTTCCAGCGGCGAGGCGTGGACGCGGTGAATCGCCTCGGGCGAGGTCCGCGCGACCTCCTCGATGTCCACGCCGCCCTGGGTGGAAAAGATCAATACGGGGCGTCGCTTCGCCCGATCCAGCGTGATGCCGAGATAGTATTCGTCGGCGATGTCCACGGCCTGGGCGACCATGAGCCGCTGGACCGGCTCGGTCTGGATCGCCATGTCCAGCAACTCCTCCGCGGCCGACACGGCCTCCTCGGCGGTTTGGGCGATTTTGACCCCGCCCGCCTTGCCGCGCCCGCCGGCGGCCACTTGGGCCTTGACGACCACGGGCAGGCCGATTCGTTCCGCGGCCGCTCGAGCGTCGCTCGGGGTGTCCGCCAGCTCGCTCGCCGGAACCGGCAGGCCGACCCGTTCGAACAGTTCCTTGCCTTGGTATTCGAGAAGTTTCACGGTATCGTCCGATCAGGTAGATTGGGTTTTGTTGTCCTCGTCGGCATCGGTCGCGGTCGACGTTCCCGTCTCCCGCTCGCTGGCCTCGCTATTGGGCGTCGCCGAGTCGGCGGCCTCCGACGACGCCGCGTTCGCCTGGTGCGTGCGCTGGGACGACTGGTTGGAGCTCGACTCGGCTTCCAGGTCGATCTCACGCTTGAGCGTGTTGGCCTCGTCGCGGAACGCGCGCATCGCGCTGCCCATCGACTTGGCCACCTCCGGAAGCTTCTTGCCGCCGAACAGCAGGAGCACGATGGCGAAAATGACAATCAGTTCCGGTGCGCCAATGCCTCCAAGCATGGGGGTCCCTCCAATCGTTGGCTGGTTTACTTTAGCAGAAAGGCTCCGGCAAATCAACGCCGTTGTCGCCTGTGGATGCGCGCTTCCGGGCCATCGCGCTCGATGAACGGACGGGCGGGATTGTCTCGGGGCGCTGCATCGGCTTATATGGGGCGTTATGGGCGAGGAGGCCGCATCGCGATCCTCGGTTGACGCCGATGGTCCTTGCATGCGCGAGCTGCCGTTGGCGGAGGTTCGGCGGGCCGACGTCGTCGAGGAGGTCGCGGACGTTCAATATCGACGGATCCGCATCCAGCGATCCAAGGGGAGCCGCGTGCGGTCTTTGTATGTGAAGGTTGCCGACGGCGTGCCCGTGGAGATGATCGACGGGAACGGGGCGATCGTCGACAGCCCACGGATCCCCGCTGAGAAGCTCCGGCGGATCGTGGCCTGCGAGGACTGGTCGGGCGTGGGCACGACGTGGACGCCGCGCGCGTGTCGAGCCAAGACCTACGAGCAAGCGAAGCGTCGCTTCGCAACGCGGCGAGGACGTTAGGGGCGGGCCTCGACGTGGCGATGCCAGGCGATGCGCAGCCCGTCGAGGGCCAGGTGCGGGTTGTAGATGGCGATCTCCTCCAGTTGAGCGGAGAAAAACCGGCCCCAGCCACCCGTGGCGACCACTTGGAGGGGCTCCGGATGGGCCGTGCGGAAGCGCTGGATGAGGCCCTGGACCATGTCAAGGCACCCGAGCACGATGCCGGCTTGCAGATGCTCGGCCGTGTCCTTGCCCACCACGCTCGGCGGCGGCACCAGCTCGATCTTGAACAGCTGAGCCGTGCGGCGGGTGAGCGTTTCGGACGCCAACTCCATTGTCGGCCCGATCGCTCCGCCCAGGAACGCGCCCTCCGCGCTGACGAGGTTGAACGTGGTGGCGGTGCCGAAGTCGATCACGAGCAGGGGCCCGCCGTATTGTTCGTACGCGGCCAGACAGTCGGCCAGGCGGTCGCTGCCGACCCGCTCCGGTTCGCGAACATCCAGCGGCAGGAGATCCCAGTGGGCGGTAAGATAAGCGGGGTCGAGGTTGAGATAGCTCTGGCAGGCATGCGACAGCGCCCAGTTGAGCGGCGGCACGACCGAGCTGATCATGACGCCGTCCAAGGCGTCGACGGCGACGTCGTGGGCGGTCAGGAAGTGGACGATCGACATCCCCAACTCGTCCGGCGTGGCGTCGTGGCGCGTGGCCACGTGCCAGACCGCGCGCAGCTCGGACCCTTGGAAAACGCCCGCGGCGATGGTTGTGTTGCCGACTTTGAGCGTGAGAAGCATGGCCCCACATCGTAAGCGAGGCCTCGCCCGAGCGGCAAACGACCGAACGTGCGAGACGCATGTCTTTTGCCTTCTGATGCGAGATTCGGTACAATTGAATAGTGTATTGCGACCGCCCAAGCGCCAGGCGCCCATATCTCCAGCGGTCGCTTGGCAGATGGCATGATACTGCGGCGGTCGAAACTTGCGGGGGTGAGCCATGTCAGCCAACGATCCAGCGAGGGATGCGCGTTTGACGGACTCGGAGCAGACCCAACACGCCGAGAACGGCGCCGGGGCCCAGGCCCCAGTCGGCGACGGGTACGGCGCCGAAAGCATCCAGGTCCTCAAGGACCTGGAGGCGGTGCGCAAGCGGCCGGGCATGTACATCGGCGGCACCGGCCCCGATGGCCTCATGCACCTGATCTGGGAGGTCCTCGACAACTCCATCGACGAGGCGCTCGGCGGCTACTGCGACGAGATCGCCGTCACGGTCCACCCCGACGACCGCGTGACGGTCAGCGACAACGGCCGCGGCATCCCCGTGGACATGCACGAGGAGGGCCTGACCGCGCTCGAGCTGGTCATGACCAAGCTCCACGCCGGCGGCAAGTTCGACCACAAGAGCTATCAGGTCAGCGGCGGCCTGCACGGCGTCGGCGTCTCGGTCGTGACCGCGCTGTCTGAGGACGTCGCTGTCGAGGTCAAGCGCGACGGGACACACTATCGCCAGCACTTCTCCCGTGGGTTCAAGTCGAGCGAGCTGGAGACCGTCGGTCCCACCGATGAGCGCGGCACGACGATCAGCTTCAAGCCCGACGAGGAGATCTTCGGCGAGATCCAGTACGACATCAGTCGGGTCTCGATGCGGCTGCGCGAGCTGGCCTATCTCAATCCCGGCCTGAAGATCACGTTCGTCAATGAGGACGCCGGCACTCAACGGGAATTCAAGTTTGACGGCGGCATTGCCGAGTTCGTGCAGAAGCTGAACGAGGGCAAGGACGTCCTCCACGACGAGCCCATCTACTTCAGTGCCGAGACCGATGACTTCGTCATGGAAGTCGCCATGCAGTTTACGCACGGCTTCGACGAGCACGTGTTCGCGTTTGCCAACAACATCAACACCAAGGAGGGCGGGACGCATCTCACGGGCTTCAAGTCGGCGCTGACGCGGACGTTCAACGAGTACGGCCGCGAGAAGCGCATCATCACCCAGGACGAGGATAATCTGGAGGGTCGTGACGTCCGCGAGGGCCTCACGGCGATCATCTCCATCAAGATCGAGGACCCGCAGTTCGAGGGCCAAACGAAGACGAAGCTCGGCAACCCGGAGGTCCACGAGAAGATGCTCGGGGTGACGCGCGAGCAGTTGATGCTCTTTCTGAACAACCACCCGGGCATCGCGCGGCCGATCTTGGAGAAGGCCGTGCAAGCCGCGCATGCTCGCATCGCGGCCAAGAAGGCCCGCCAGTTGGTGCGGCGCAAGGGCGTGCTCAACGCATCGTCCCTGCCCGGCAAGCTGGCGGACTGTTCGGAGAAGGATCCTGAAAAGTGCGAGCTGTTCATCGTCGAGGGCGACTCCGCCGGCGGCAGCGCCAAGCAGGGCCGCAGTCGCGAGTTCCAAGCCATTCTGCCCCTGCGCGGCAAGGTGCTGAACGTGGAGAAGGCGCCGCTCAACAAGCTCTTGGACAACAAAGAACTCAACTCGATCATCACCGTGCTCGGCACGGGCATCCGCGAGGAGTTCAACATCGAGAAGCTTCGTTACCACAAGATCATCATCCTGGCCGACGCCGACGTCGACGGTGCCCACATCCGGACGCTCCTGTTGACGTTCTTCTTCCGCAACTTCCGCCCGCTCATCGAAGGCGGCCACATCTACATCGCCAAGCCGCCCTTGTACGGCATCAAGGAAGGCCGCCAGTACCGCTACCTCCACGACGAGGACGAGCTGACCAACTACCGTGCCGACAACACGGGCAAGCTGGAGATGAAGCGCTTCAAGGGGCTCGGCGAGATGAATCCGGCCGAGCTCTGGGAGACGACGCTCAACCCCGAGAACCGCGTCCTGAAGCAGGTCCAGGTCGAGGACGCGCTGGAGGCCGAGGAGCTGTTCACGATCCTCATGGGCAGCGACGTCGGCCCGCGGCGCGAGTTCATCATGGAGAACGCGGAGATGACGACCAACCTGGACATCTGATCGTGACGGAGATGACCATCTCCGTTACGCTTACCGCATGATGCGGCTTTCCGCGCTTCTACAGAGCGCGTCGCTGGACGCGGGAGTCCTTCCCCGCGATCCGCCCATCACGGGCGTGGCGCACGACTCGCGTACGGTCCGTCCCGGCTCGCTGTTCGTGGCCATCCCCGGGCACGTCGCGGACGGCCATGACTTCCTCGCGGATGCGATTCACCGGGGCGCGCAAGCGGTCGTGGGCGAGCGCCCCCTCGCGGACCTGTCTCAAGCATTGTCCGTGCCCTATTGGCAAGTCGCGAACGCGCGACGATCGCTGGGCAACCTTGCCGCGGCGTTCTACGGCCATCCGACCCGACGACTGACGACCGTCGCCGTGACCGGCACCAAGGGCAAGACGTCCGTGGCTCATCTAAGCGCGGCCGCGCTCGGGGCCGACGACACGGCCCTGATCAGCACGATCAGGAACGCGCTCGCTCGAGACAGGGAAGAAACCACGCCGAGCGCGCCGGAGATCCAGCGGATCGCGCGGGAAGCGCTTGACGCGGGCCAAGCCTATCTGGCGTTGGAGGCCTCCGCCCACGGCCTGGCCCAAGACCGGCTCCGCGGCACGGACGTGGACGTCGCGGTCTTCACCAACTTGAGCCACGACCATCTCGACTACTTCGGCACCATGGCGCGATATCGGGACGCCAAGCGGCGACTGTTCCGCGACCTCAAGCCGACCGCGACCGCCGTCGTCAATCGGGACGATCCGCATGCGGCGCACGTGATGCGGGCCACCCGCGCGAGCGTGCTGACGTTCGGCTTGACGCCAGAGGCCGACGTCTGGGCCGAGATCGTCGAGGAACGGGTGGACGGCACGTCCATGATCGCGCATGGGCCCACGGGGTCCGTGCCCCTTGAGGTCCCTTGGCCGGGACGCGTCTACGTGCGCAACGCGCTGGCTGCCCTCGGGGTCGGCATCGCGCAGGGCCTCTCCTTGAAGAGACTGAGCGTTCGTGTGGAAAGCGTTGATCGTATCCAGGGCCGCATGGAGCGATATGTCAGCCCTCAAGGCGTCGGCGTGGTGATCGACTTTGCCCACTCGCCCGACTCTCTGGAACAAGCCCTCCGGACGCTCCGGACGCTCAAGCCGGCCCGGGGGCGACTGATCACGGTCTTCGGCTGCGGCGGCGACGCGGATCGCGGGAAGCGCCCCCTGATGGGGGCGCTCAGCGCTCGGCTGTCGGATATGACTGTCGTCACCGGCGACAACCCGAAGAGCGAGGCCCCGGAGGCCATCCTGGACGAGATCGAGGGCGGTATCCCTGCAGAAGTCCAATATGAGCGTATTCCCGATCGTGCCGAGGCGATTGAGCGGGCCATTGCGTTGGCCCGTCCGGGCGACGTCGTGCTCATCGCGGGCAAGGGCCATGAGCGAGCGCTGATGTACAAGGATCGGTTCGTTCCCTTCAACGACCGCGAGCATCTCGTGAACTTGGGCGTCATCGACGCCGACGGAGTATGCCATGACGGCGCCGCTGCTGGCGTGTGAGCGGGTATCGAAACTCTATCGGCTCGGGCGCTCCACGGTTCGCGCCGTGCAATCCGTCGATCTCGTCGTGGACGATGGCGAGTTCCTTGCCCTGGTGGGTCCGTCGGGGTCGGGCAAGTCGACGCTGCTGCATCTGTTGGGCGGGCTCGACATGCCCAGCGACGGCCGGGTTCTCTATCGGGCGCAAGATCTGACGCGCTTCGACGGCACCCAACTGGCCGACTGGCGGGCCGAACACGTCGGCTTCGTCTTCCAGACCTTCCAATTGGTTCCGACGCTCACGACCCTGGAGAACGCCGCCTTGCCGCTGTTGTTCGACGGAATCTCCCCCAAGAAGCGCCATGAGCACGCCCGAATCATGCTCGATCGCGTCGGATTGTCAGACCGCCTCGACCATCGGCCGAGCGAACTCTCCGGCGGCGAGCAGCAGCGCGTCGCGCTGGCGCGGGCGCTGGTGGGCGAGCCCGATCTGCTTTTGGCCGACGAGCCGACGGGCAACCTCGACAGCGCCACCGGGGGGTCGATCCTCGATCTGTTGGGCGAACTCCACGGTGACGGGATCGCCATCGTGCTTGCCACCCATGACGCCGAAGCCGCCACACGGGCCGAGCGGACCCTCCTACTCCGCGATGGCCAGCTCCAGTCCACTGCGTGAGCACGCTTCCTTGATCTGGTAGCCTGACCGCATGCCTGCCCGCATCGCTGAAGTGGCCGTGCCTCGTGACGTCCGGCGGACGTTCGACTACGCGATCCCCGCCAAGCTTCAGGACAACTTGGAGGCCGGAATGCGCGTCCGCGTTCCGTTCGGCAGCGAACAGCTCGTCGCGACGGTCGTCGCCTTGAAAGCTCAGAGCGATTTCGCCGGGCAACTGAAGGCGATCCAGTCCGCGCTCGACACTGAGCCCACGCTGAGCAACGCCCAATTGGCGCTTGCCGACTGGATATGCGTCCGCTATCTCGCCCCGCTCGGACTCGTGCTCCAGGCCATGGCCCCCAAGCGTCTGCTGCGACGCGAGCCTCAGGTGCGCCGCCACGTCCGCTTGAACCAGTCGCTGGCCGACACGCTCGCGTGGATCGACAGGCTCCGACGGCGTGCGCCCCAACAGGCCGCGCTGTTGGAGACGTTGGTCGCCTGCGAAGCCGCGCCGGAGCGATCGGAGTTGCTGCGGGCGGTCGGCTGCACGGCGGGGCCGCTCAAGTCGCTGGAAGCCAAGGGGGCCATCGTCGTCGAAGCGCAGTCGCTGCCTCATCGCGTGGCGTCTCCGTTTGACGAGGACGCGACCGAGGTCGCGCTCACGGGCGAGCAACACGAGGCCTTGGAGACGATTCGAACGGCGATCGATCGGCGACGGGGTCGGTTCCTGCTGCACGGGATCAATGCCAGCGGCAAGACCGAGGTCTATCTCCAAGCCGTGCAGCACGCGTTGGACCAAGGCCGAGGTGCGATCGTCGTGGTGCCCGAGATCTCGCTGACGCCTCAACTGATCGCGCGGCTGCGCTCTCGATTCGGTGGCGGCATTGCGCTCTATCACAGCGGGCTCACCGTCGCCCAGCGCGAGCGCGAGTGGACGCGGTTGATCGACGGCGAGGCTCACGTGGCCGTCGGCGTGCGCGCCGCAATCTTCGCGCCCGTGAAGAACCTCGGTTTGATCGTCGTCGACGAAGAGCACGAAGGGACGTACAAGCAGGACGACCCTCAGCCGCGCTACCATGCCCGTGACGTCGCCCTCAAACGGGCGGAGTTGGAGGGCGCGGCGGTCGTGCTTGGCAGCGCCACGCCCGCCGTCGAGACCTTCGAGCGCGCCCGTCGCGGTAGCCTCCAGAAGCTGGAGCTCACCGAGCGTGCCGTGGGCGGCACCCCGCCGACCGTCGAGATCGTCGATCTGGGTGGCCAGGAGCTCGTCTTGAGCCCACGCCTTGAAGACGCCCTGGCGAGGCGCTTTGAGCGCGGCGAGCAGGCCATGCTCTTGCTCAATCGCCGAGGTTTTTCCACGTGCGTGCTATGCCGCGAATGCCGAGCGACGCAGACGTGTCCTCAGTGCGAGGTCGCCCTCGTTTATCACGCGCGCGGGCAGCGCCTGGTCTGCCACACCTGCGGTCAGGATTACCCGGCGCGCTCGAGCTGTCGATCGTGCGGCTCCCGCGACTTGGCCTACCTGGGGCGCGGCACAGAGCAAGCCGAACATGCCCTCCGCGCGGCGTTTCCCGGAGTTCGTCTCGCCCGCATGGACTCCGACACCGTTGGGCGCGGTGAGCACGGTCAGCTCCTGGAAGGATTTCGACAGGGCGAGGTCGACGTTCTGTTGGGCACCCAGATGATCGGTTTGGGCTTGGACTTCCCGAACGCGACGCTGGTGGGCATCCTCTCGGCCGACACGCTGCTCGACGTGCCCGACTTCCGCTCGGGCGAGCGGACGTTCCAACTGATCAGTCAAGCCATCGGCCGAGCCGGGCGCGGCGGACGCCGCGGTCGGGTGCTCGTTCAGACCAACCATCCCGAGCACTACGCCATCGCCCATGCGGCGCGCAGCGACTACGCCGCGTTCTTCCAAGAGGAATCCATGTATCGCGAGGCGCTCGGCTATCCGCCGTACACGCGGCTCGTGAAGCTGACAAGCGAGGACGCCAACGAGGCCCGAGCACGCGAAGGCGCCGAGGTGCTTCACGCCGTGCTCGACGGGAAACTCGGGAAAGGAACGGAGTGGCTGGGCCCGTTTCGCGCGCTGCCGTATCGGCTCCGCGGCCTCTTCCGCTGGCAACTGGTGATCAAGACGAAAAGCCTCAACCCGGCGCTCGAACAGCTCGACAAACAGCTCCGCGAGGGACGCTTCCCGGCGTCGATCAAAGTCGACGTCGATCCGCAGAGCCTGACGGCCTAGCGCGCGCTCAAGCGGCCGCCCTATAATCGAGATCATGACGAATAGCCTTCAAGAGACGTACGCGCCCGAGAACGTCTGCTTCGGCTGCGGCCCGGCCAATCCGGACGGACTCCAAATCAAGAGTTATCCGGAAGGCGACGACATTGTCACGCGCTGGCAGCCGGAAACCCGATATGAGGCGGCCCCCAATATCCTGAACGGCGGGATCATCGGGACGCTCTTCGATTGTCACTCCAACTGGACGGGTCTGTGGCACCTGATGCAGGATCAGGGGCTCGACCACCCGCCGGCCACCGTGACGGGCGAGTATCGCGTCCGCTTTCGCCGGCCCACGCCGACCGATGAAACCATCGAGCTGCGCGGCCGGGCCGTGGAGATCGCTGCGGAGCGCGTCACGGTCGAGTCGGAATTGAGCGCCAAGGGCGAGGTCTGTGCCACGTTTCGCGGGACGTTCGTCGTGGTGCCGCCCGGCCACCCCGCGTATCAACGCTGGTAGTCAACGGCGCCGCTCGTGTCGGAGCGCTCGCCGAAGCTCGGCCCCGTCGATGGGCGCAAACAGCGTCGTGCCATCCGGGAACGCGATGACTGGGATCTGGGTCCAGTAGCGTGCGTAAAGCTCGTCATCCCGGGTGATGTCCACGATCTCAAGGTCGGCGTCGCTGCCCGTCATGAGCGTCCGGAGCTCAGCTTCCGCCTTGTCGCACAAAGGACACTCCGGCTTACCGTAGAGCGTGACCGTCGGCATTATGGCCTCATGCTAACGCATCGCCTGGCCTAGCGCCCCTGCTGCCTATCTGCTAGGCTGCCCACGCTTATGGACTGGGACTGGCTGCTCTTCGTCGGGATTCCGTTGGTGGCGGCCGTGATCGGCTACACGACCAACCGCATCGCCATCTGGATGCTGTTCAAGCCCTACACCGAGAAACGTCTCTTCAGGCGCCGGCTCCCGTTTACCCCCGGCCTCATCCCCAGCCGCCGCGGCGAGATGGCCGAGCGTCTGGGCGAGACGATCGCCATCCATCTCGTCAATGAGGAGACGGTCGCCGCACGACTCGAAACGCCGGACGTTCGCAACGCCATCGAGTCGAGCGTGGCGGAGCATCTCGACGGTTGGATCCGCCGCGAACTCGGGTCCGTCCAGACGCTGCTTCCCGACGAGTTCGCCGACCGCTGGGACGAGTGGATGGACGCTCTGCAGCGCCGCGTCCGGGTCGAGATTCAGGCCATCCTGGATGACCCGCGCACCGACGTCTGGATCCGCGACCTCGTGGAAGAACATGCCACGACGTGGCTGACCGAGCCCCTCGAGGACGTCCTGCCCGAGTCGTTCCTGGATGAGCTTCCCGACCGCCTGAGCTATGCCATCGTCCGCTTCACGGAGAGCCGAGCGTTTGAGCGCCGCGTCCGCGAGATCGTCGACGCGCGCGTCGACGGAGTCCTTGCGGCCGATCGGCCGCTCGCCGACTACGTCCCCGATGACCTCAAGGCCATCGCGTACGACAAGCTGGACGAGTGGATGCCGGTGTTGTTGGAGAAGATCGCGGTCCTTTTGGAAGACGAGGCCATCAAAAAGCGCCTCAAGGTCCATCTCTACGAGCTGGCCGACCGGATGATCTCGGAGACGTTCCGCGAGGAGTCCATGTGGGACCAGTTCAAGTTCGGGCTCATGGAGACGTTTTTCGTGAGCACCGACGACATCAAGGCCCGCATCGACCAGGCCGTCGACGAAGCGGCCCCGCGCCTGGCCGAGCTGCTCCACGAGCCCGAGATCCAGGATCAAGCCCACGACGCGCTGCGCGGCGTGGTCGAGCGCTTCCTGCAGCGCCACCCGGCTGATCTTGATCTGACCGACGAGACGATCGCGTCCCTGAAAGAGCGCCTCGCGGCCATGATCGTCGGCACCGCGCGTAGCGATCGTCTGCGCGATCACGTCACCGAGCTGCTCCGCGACCAGGTGGACCAGAACCGCCATCGTTCGCTCCAGGAGATGATGCCGAGCCTCTCGAGCGAGTGGCTCACCAACCGCATCTCCGACGTCATTATGACCTCGCTGCGCAACGAACGAACGGCGGGCGCCATCGCCGACTTTGTCGGCCAGCGCGTCGAGGCGTGGTCCAAACGCCCGCTCGGGCGCCTTGTGGACCTCGTCCCCAACGAGGACATCCGGGCGGGCCAACAGTGGCTGGCCGATCAGACGATCGATCTGTTGAAGCACGAGACGCCGCGCATGGTCCAAGCCATCGACGTGCGCCGGCTCGTGCGCGAGCAAGTCGACGCGCTTCCCATCGCTGACGTCGAGCGGCTGATCCTGTCGATCACGAGCCGACAGCTTCAGGCGATCACGTGGTTCGGGGCGCTGTTGGGCTTTCTGATCGGGTTGTTGCAGGTCGGGATCGTCCTGATCCGAGGGGGCTTCTAACCCGCGCTGTCATCGGACGACGACAGGTGGAGGAACTGCTCAAGCCGCTCCTTGACCCGAGGATGGCGCATCTTCTCTAGCGCCTCGTTCTGGATCTGGCGGACCCGCTCGCGGCTGATGCCGAGCTCTTGGCCCGTATCTTCGAGTGTCCGGGGCTCGTCGTCCTCGAGGCCGTAGCGCAGGCTGAGCACCTTGCGCTCGCGCTCGGTCAGAACGTCCAGCGCCTTGCGCAGCTCCTCGCGGCGCATTTCCTTCAAGGCGGTCCGCAGGGGCGCGGGGAGGCTGCCGTTGCCGATCAACTGCCGCAGCTCGTCGCCCTCGTCCTCTTCGTCCAACGGCTTATCCAGCGACGTCGTGAATTGCGGGGCCTGACGGGCCTCGCGGACTTGCTCCACGGGAATCTCCAACTCCTCCGCGAGGTCGTCATCCGTCGGCGGCTCGCCGTGCTTGTCGATCCACGAGGATTCGGCTTGATGGATCTTGCGCAGGCGTTGGATGAGGGATTCGGGCAGGCGGATCGATCGCGAGGTCTGGGTGATGGCTCGTGTAATCGCTTGGCGGATCCACCAGGTTGCGTAGGTGCTGAACTTGAACCCGCGCTCGGGATCGAACTTCTCGATGGCCCGCATAAGCCCGACGTTGCCCTCTTGGATGAGGTCCAACAGGGGCAAACCCAGGCCGGTGTAGCGCTTGGCGATGGAGACCACGAGCCGAAGGTTGGCCGCCGCCAGCTCGGCCTTGGCCTCCTCATCGCCCGCCTGAACGCGTCGGGCTAGGTCCTTTTCGCCCTCGGGCGTCAGGAGGTTGACGCGGCCGATCTCCTTGAGGTAGGTCTGGACGGGATCCCCACTGCCGGACTCCGCATCGGCCTCGTCATCCAGCGTCTCATCCCACTCCGCCTCGGGCCGCTGAGCCATCGAACGATCCTCCTCCATCGGGACGATGCACCTCGAGTGCCAGGGTACCTAAGTTCAAGAGAGGCCACAAGGACGGCAGGGAGGCCGTTTCCGCTACATGGAGGCGATGCCGATCGCCGCCACCAGGAGCACGAGCGTCCCCAAGTGGAGCCAGCGCGCTGTGGCCATGCCCGCGGACTTTCGGAGCTGGCGAGCGCCGACGTGGCCGAGGACGGCAGCCAGGACGGCTGCGATCAAGTGGAGGATCTTCTGCTGGCCCAGGATGCCGAACCAACCGAACCACAGGGCCAGGCCGAGCAGGACTTGCAGGTCCATCAGGCCGGCGTAGCTGCCTGCTAAGCCACGGAGGGCGCCGGGATCGGTCTGTCGGGCGGCGACGAAACTCCAGATCGTGACGACGATCCCGACGAGGAAGATGGCGTAACCGAGCCATTGATGCACGTCGATGAGCGTCATGTCGATTCAGCCCTCCGAGTGGGGAATCAGCCCGCGCGCCGTGCGCGAACCGGGCGGCCGCGCTCCACCGCGTCGACGACCTCTTCGGCCGGGTCGCTGCCGCGACGCAGCTTGATGCTGCCCGATTTGGAGACGGACCCGATGAACACGGGGTCGCCATCCACGGTCAGTTCGATCGTCTTGCCGCGCAGTTCGGGATCGAGGTCGAGGACCACTTGCTTGTCGTTGACCTCCACTTCCAGCTCTTGGCCCGCCGACAGGTCCATGTCGTCGATGGAACGGACGTCGAAGCTCAAGCCGAACTGCTCTTCCAACTGCCGGATGCGCTCCCCGCCTTTGCCCAACACTTGCGGAATTCGGTTGTCCTCCACGTAGAGTTTGGCCCGCTCGTCGGAGGTCACTTCGACGACGATGTGGTCGCGGAAGATCTTGCCGATCTCGTACTCGAGCGACTTCTCGGCCAGTTGCCAGATCGGCTTCTCCGCGGCGACCTCCCCGATGGGCATGACGACGACCTGTTCGCCGAAGGTGTAGATCTCAAACGCCAGCTGCTTCGACTCGTGGTCGCTCACTTCGATGACGGGCCGCGCCAGGTCGCTGTCGCCCATGCCCGTGGGAACCTTCACGCTGAACTCGATCTCGTAGACTTGGCGGACGTCGCCCTCGTCGATAAAGACGACCGTGTCCACGACTTGGGGAATCATGCCGAGTTCGACGCGTCCGATGAGTCGCTGCAGGGCGTCGATGCCGCGCGTGGCGTGGACGACGCCGACCATGCCCACCCCTGCCAGTCTCATGTCGCCGAAGACCTGGAAGTCGGCCGTGCGGCGCATTTCGTCGAAGATCGTGTAGTCCGGGCGCACCAACAGCAGCACGTCGGCCGTGTTGGCCATGTCGCCCTCGAGTGCGGTGTATTGCGTGATCTCGTCGCTCACGACCAGGTCGCGCGGCTTCTCCATCGTCTTGATGACCCAGCCGGCCGACTCCAAGTAATCCGCAATCGCCTGCACAAACGTCGACTTGCCCGCGCCGGGCGAGCCGGCCACCAGGACGCCGCGGTGGCGCTGGCGCATGCGCTCCTTGAGCAGATCGGAGTAGGCATAGTCCGTCAACTGGGTGTGTGCCACGGGTCGGACGGCCGTGACCTCCACCGCGTCCGAGAACGGCGGGCGGGCGATGGAGATGCGCAGCTTGCCGAGTTGGACGACCGTCGAGCCGCCGGAGTCCATCTCGATGAACCCGTCGGGGTGCTGTTTCGCCGCCTCGACGATCTCGCGGGCCACGCTCGTCACTTCGCGCTCGGACAGCACCTGCTCGCGGATGGGGACGATGTCCATTTCGCCGGGAATCCCGCGCTTGGCGCGGGGGCGCGTGTGGGCGCGCAGGTGGACGGACATGGTGCTCTCGTCGAAGAACCCCATCAGCGTCAGCGAGTCGATCCGATCGGCGCTGACGCCCGAAGCCTCGAAGCTGTAGACGGGCACGCCTCGGGCCTCGCAGACCAGCGCCTGGACGCGGTCGCTGGTGAACAGCGTCGCCCCCTCAGCCTCGGCCAATTGGCGGATCATGGCGTCGATGTGGGCCTTGTCGAAGTTGCGCAGCGTCATGTGGTGCGGTCGCTCGCCACGGTAGGCCAGCTCGATGGTTCCCTCCCAGCTGGCGCTCTGCAGCTGTTTCAGCTCGTTCAACCCCGCGTAGCCCGTCTCTTGGCCGCTTTCGGCCTGGGCTTCCAGTTCGGCAACCGCGGCCTCGGGCACGATGAACGTCGCGCCGCGGAACCGACCGTCTCGAAGCGCTTCGGTGATCCGTCCGTCGGAGATGACGCTCGTGTCGAGCACAAAGAAGTGGCCGGAGGGGCGATTCATATCTTGATTCATCGGTTGCGGGTCACTCGGATTGCTCATGGAGTAGGAAGCGCTCTGAATGATGGTACTCCGGTGATCCGTTGGCTGCAACCGGACCTGGGTGCCCGTTGAAATCGGGACTTGTCGCGGCCTCCGGGCGTGGACTACATTGGGGCGATCCTCATCGTCATGCGTGACGAGCCCTCAAGGCGATTCGCCCATCAGTTAGAGCAGCTCCTGCGGCAAAGCCTGCCCATTAACGGCTTGGCCATTCTCATTGGCATTGCCGCCGGGCTGGCGGCTGTGGCGTTCCGCTGGTTCCTCTACGCCGTCAACAACCTCTTCTTCCATCAGGAGGTTTCCATCGGCTTCTTGCCGCCGCTGGAGCATGGGCTCGGCTGGGTCGTGATCCTGGTGCCCGCGGCCGGCGGGCTGTTGGTCGGGCTGATCACGACGTACTTGGCGCCGGAGACCAAGGGCCACGGGGTCCCCGAGGTCATGGAAGCGATCGCCATGCGCGGCGGCCGCATTCGGCCCGTGGTCGTCCTGGCCAAGGCCTTGGCGTCGGGGTTCTGCATCGGCAGCGGCGGCTCCTCCGGCCGCGAAGGCCCGATCGTGCAGATGGGCTCGGCCGCGGGCTCGGCGCTGGGCCAAGTGTTCGACCTGAGCAGCCGCGACATCAAGGTCCTGGTGGGCTGTGGCGCGGCGGCCGGCATCACCGCGACGTTCAACACGCCGCTGGCGGGGGTCGTCTTCGCCATCGAGCTCATTCTGTTGGAGTTCAGCACCAAGTCGTTCGTTCCGTTGGTGATCTCCAGCGTCGTGGCGACGGTCATCTCGCGGCTCGTGTTCGGAAGCGAGCCCGCGTTCGCCATTCCGGCCTACGCCTTCGCGAACCCGATCGAACTGATCTTCTATCTCATCCTGGGCCTGGCGGCGGCGGGCGTCGGCGTGCTTCTGATCGAAGCGCTCTACAACACGGAGGACGTCTTCGATCGGTGGGCGGCCCATCCGGTGGTCAAGCCCGTTGTGGGCGGGTTGGCGCTCGGCGTCATGGGGTTGGCCTTTCCGCAGGTCTTCGGCGTCGGCTACGAGTCGGTGGATGCCATTCTGAACCAGGACATCGGCGAGATCGGGCTGGGGCTCATGGCGTTTCTGGTCGTGCTCGCCGGGGTCAAGACGATCGCGCTGTCGCTGACGCTCGGCTCGGGGGGATCCGGCGGCGTGTTTGCGCCGTCGCTGTTCATCGGGGCCGCGCTCGGCGGCGCGTTCGGCGTGCTCGTCAACCTGCTGTTTCCGGGAGTGACCGCGCCATATCCGGCTTATGCCCTCGTCGGCATGGCGGCGCTGTTCTCCGCCGCGTCCCGGGCCACGTTCACCTCCATCCTGATGCTCTTCGAGATGACCGGCGACTACAACATCATCCTGCCGTTGATGTTCGCCTGCGTGGTGGCCGACATTGTCGCCTGGCGTCTCTATCGGGACACGATCTACACGAAGAAACTGGAACGTCGCGGCATCCACGTCGACCACGACCTCGAGGTCAACGTCATGCGCACCCGCTTTGTCCGCGAGGTCATGGTGACCGACGTGCAGACCGTGCCGCCGTGGATGACGTTGCGCCACGTCCGTCGGTTGATCCTGGAGTCGGGCCATCACGGCTTCCCCGTGATCAGTGATGACGGCAACCTGATCGGCATCGTCACCGGCCAGGACATCAACCGCGCCATCCGAACGCAGCGGGGCGGCCGGGATCTGCCCGTCAAGGACGTCGCGCGCCGCGACCTGGTGGTCGGGCATCCCGACGAGACGCTCCACGCGGTCTGGGAGCGCATGCGGCTCAACGGCGTCGGGCACCTGCCCGTCGTGGATCGAGCGGACCCTCGACGCCTGGTCGGCTATCTCACCAAGGGCGATCTCATTCGTGGGCGAAGCTGACGGCTCCGAAGGGCGCTTGACGCGACTGCTTGCATGGGTTGGGAGGGTCCGCTATGATTCAACGGTCCGAGAAAGCGACCGGGCCGAGGTGGCGGAATTGGCAGACGCGCACGCTTGAGGGGCGTGTGGGGTTCATCCCCGTGGGGGTTCGAGTCCCCCCCTCGGCACCCGAGCAGCGTAGACCCTCCAAGCGGAGAGGACCCTCAATGGAACAGCATCCACGCATCGTGCTAGACACCCAAGGGGGCGACCGCGACCTCGGTGAAGTCGTCAGCGGCGGCGTCAAGGCGGCCCACGATCACGACCTGAGCGTCTTTCTGGCCGGCGACGGGGAACGGATCGAGGGCGAGCTCAGCCGGCGCGAACGCAAGCGCATGACCGTCATTGACGCCCCCGACGTCGTCTCCATGGAGGACTCGCCCAAGGACGTCATCCGGAACAAGCCGGAGAGTTCGTTGGTGCGCGGCGTCGAGGCCGTCCGCGATGGGCTGGCCGACGCGTTCGTCAGCCCGGCCAACACGGGCGCGGTCATGGCCGCGTCGCTCTTCAAGCTCGGGCGCGTCTCCGGCATCGACCGACCCGGCATCGCGGCGGTCATTCCCACGGTGCACGGGCGCAATGTGCTGCTCATTGACGTCGGCGCCAACGCCGACTGCTCCCCGCAGAACCTGAAGGAGTTCGCCATCATGGGGCGGGTCTACGCCCGCGAGATCCTCGGCATCGACGATCCGCGCCTCGGGCTGATCAACATCGGCTCCGAGCGCAGCAAGGGGAACTCGCTCGCGCTCAAGACGTTCTTCCTCTTGGAGCAGCTGGACGGATTCATCGGCAACATCGAGGGGAATCAGATCCTGAACGGCGGCGTGGACGTCGTCGTCTGCGACGGATTCGTCGGCAACGTCCTCCTGAAGTCCTACGAGGGCGGCACGGCCTCCACGGTGGAGTTCCTCCGACGCGCGATCGAGCGCGACATTCTGGCCCGTCTGGGCTCGTTCATCATCTTCCCGGCGCTCAAGAAGTTCAAGCGCAGCCTCAGTGCGGCCCGATATGGCGGGGCTCCGCTGTTGGGCGTCAAGGGGACCGTGATCGTCGCCCACGGCAACTCCGACGCGGAGGCGATCAAGAACGCGGTGCGGACCGCCGGCGAGGCCGTCAGCCATCGGCTCATCGACAAGATCGAGAGCGGCTTGGCCAGCGCGCCGGCCTCGGATCCGATGGAGCGCGAGCCGACGGGGGTGAACTCATGACCTCGGCCTTGCGACCCGGCATCGGCGGCATCGGCTCCGCCGTGCCGGAGCACGTATTGACCAATCAGGATCTGGAGCAGATGGTGGAGACCTCCGACGAGTGGATCACCTCGCGCACGGGCATCCAAGAGCGCCATATTCTGGACAAGAACGAAGATCCCATCGAGATCGGGATTCTGGCTGCGCAACGTGCGATCGACGCGGCCGGGTTGACCCCGGGCGAGATCGACTTCGTCATCACGGCCACCAACCTGCCGGAGATGCCGATCCCGGGCACATCCCCGTTCATCTGCGAAGGCCTCCAGATCGAGCGGGACGTGCCGTTTTTCGACATGATCGCCGGCTGTACCGGCTTCGTCTACGCCACCACCATCGCCCATGACCTGATCAACTCCGGACGCCACGAGAACGTCCTCGTCATCGGCCACGAGGCGCTCTCCCGTTTCACCGACTGGGAAGATCGCTCCACGTGCGTGCTCTTCGGCGACGGCTGCGGGGCGGCCGTGGTCAAGCCGATGCCGGAGGGGCGCGGGATCCTCGCGTCGTCGCTGGCCGCCGACAGCTCCAAGTGGAACCTTCTGCACATGCCGGGCGGCGGCATCAAGGTCCCGGCCACATCCAAGAGCCTGGGCGATCGGCAACATTATCTGAAGATGGAGGGCGGCGGCGTCTTCAAGAGCGCCGTCACCATGATGGTGGAGACGACCCACAAGGCGCTGAATGACGCGGGCCTCAACCGCGAGGACATCGACTGGGTCGTACCGCACCAGGCCAACTACCGCATTCTGAAAGCCTTCGCCGAGCGCTACGACATCGACGTCGACCGCATCGTCATCAACGTGGATCGCTACGGCAACACCTCCACGGCCTCCATTCCCATCGCGCTTACGGAAGCACTCGAGGACGGGCGCATCCATGAGGGCGACGTCGTCGTGCTCAATGCGTTCGGTGCGGGCGTGACGTATGGGGCGCTCGTGCTGCGCTGGTAGCGCGCGATTGTCGATCCATCGCTACGCACGCCGAGGGGCCCTTGCTCACCCTCATCGCCTTGACCCAAGATGAGCCAGCCCTGAACACCCATGGAGGCATCCATGCTGAACGAGTTCACGCGACGCTATCTCCTGGACGGCCTGCGCCACACGCCCAACGTGTTGGCGCACGTGTTGGCGCCCATCGTTACCGAAGCCCCCTCGGAGAGCTGGGATCGCCGGCCCGTGGCCGATCGCTTCACGCTGCGCGAGGTCCTGGCCCATCTTGCCGACTGGGACACCGTCTGGCGCGAACGGCTGGAGTTGATCTTGACCGAAGACACGCCCTATCTGCCGGATCGCGATCCCGAGCAACTGGCCCGCGACCGCGACTACGGCAGCGCCCACCCGACGACGAGCCTGGAACGGTTCCAGACGCGGCGCGCCGAGTTGGTCGAGCGACTGCGGCACCTCAACGCGGAGGCCTGGGGGCGCACGGGCCAACACCAAGTGCACGGGGCGTTCACAGTGGCTGATCTGGCGGCGACGGCATTGGGCCACGACAGCTACCATCTGGCACAAGCGGCCGAGTGGATTCGAACCGATCCGCATCATCGAACAGCTGAGGGTTGATCCGTATGAACCTCGCATTCGTCTATCCCGGTCAAGGCTCACAGAGCGTCGGCATGGGCAAGGATCTCCACGCGCGGCTCCGACCGCAGATCGACCACTTCTACCAGCGGGCGAACGGCGTGCTCGGCTTTGACCTGCAGCGCATCATGTTCGAAGGCCCCGAGGACGAGCTGACGCTAACCGAGATCGCGCAGCCGGCGATTCTGCTCGACAGCGTCGTTAGGCACCGCCTGATCACAGATCACATGGAGCCGGATGTGGCGGCCGGCCACAGCCTCGGCGAGTACTCCGCGCTCGTCTGTGCCGGCGTGGTCTCACTGGAGGATGCCCTCCGGTTGGTGCACAAGCGCGGGCAACTCATGCAGGAGGCCGTGCCGGTCGGCGAGGGCGCCATGGTCGCGATCATGAAGATGGAACGTGAGCAGGTCGAAGCGATTTGCGAGCAGACCGGCGCCGAGATCGCCAACATCAACGGGCCGGGCCAGATCGCCATATCCGGACGCTACGACGCCGTCATGCGGGCCAAGGAACTGGCCGCCCAGCAGCGCGCGCGGGCGATAGAGCTGGACGTCTCGGGGCCGTTCCACTCCACGATGATGCAACCCGCGCAAGATCAACTGAAACCGGAGATCCAGCGCGTTGATTTCCGATACCCGGCGTTTCCCGTCGTCTCCACCGTCAGTGGGCGCCCCGAGACCGAGCCGGAACGGCTCAAGGAGCTGTTGGGCGAGCAGATCACCGCGCAAGTCCGTTGGATGGACTATGTCCAGACCCTGAAAGACCAAGGCGTCAGCAAGTGGGTGGAGGTCGGCCACGGCGAGGTCCTCACGCGGCTGATCCGTCGCGTGGACCGGAACCTGGAGGCGCTCACGTTCAGCGACGCGTTCGGCGACGGGGCCTGAGCGTTGTCGCGTCCCGCGTGACCTGCTACAAAGAGGGCCGTCATGACAACCCACGCTGACCGAGTCGCCGTCATCACCGGCGGATCGGGCGCGATCGGCCGAGCGATCGCCCGCGAACTCATCGACGGCGGCGCACGCGTCGCGCTCGTCGGCCGCAGCGAGGCCAACGGTCGACAGGCCAGGGAGCTCCTCGGCGATTGTGCTCAATTCTATCAAGCCGACGTCACCGAAGCCGACGACGTCCAGGCGGCGGCCAAGCGGATCATGAGCGATCAGGGCCGGATCGACTATCTGGTCAACAACGCCGGTGCGCTGCGCGACAGCCTGTTCGTGCGCATGAGCGACGACGACTGGGACACGGTCATCGACACCAACCTCAAGGGCGCGTTCCATTGCTCCAAGGCCGTCGCCCGACACATGCTCAAGGCCCGCCGGGGCGCGATCGTCAACGTCAGTTCCATTTCCGGCCAGCTCGGGGTGCCGGGGCAAGCCAACTACTCCACCGCGAAAGCGGGAATGGACGGATTGACACGAAGCCTCGCGCGTGAGCTGGCGTCGCGAAACATCCGCGTCAACGCGGTGGCGCCCGGCTTCATCGACGCCGGGCTGACCGCGGACCTCGATGCCGAGGTGAAGGACAGCTATCTGGACCAGATCCCGCTGTCCCGATTCGGCACGCCCGAGGAGGTCGCCCCCATGGTGGCGTTTCTGCTGTCCGACCGGGCGGCGTATGTGACGGGTCAGGTCTTCAACGTGGACGGCGGTCTCATGATGCGCTGAGATGCGGGGTTGTCGACACTTGGCAAATGCGTTATCGTTTCGCATCATCGTGCGCGACACATCGATAGGGAGGTGGCCAGCGTGGCCGATATCGAGAGCCGACTGAAGAAAATCATCACCGAGCAGCTCATGGTCGAGGAGTCGGAGATCACCGAGGACGCCTCGTTCGTGGAGACGCTCGGCGCCGACTCGCTCGATACCGTGGAGATGATCATGGAGATCGAGGACGAGTTCGGCATCGAGATCCCGGATGAGGACGCCGAGAGCCTCCAGACCGTGGGCGAGGCGCGCAACTACGTCAAGGAGAAGATCAACGCGGCCGAGACCACCAGCTGATTCCCAGTCCGCAGCCGCCAGCTGACCGCGTCGGAGCGCGGCGGCTGAGCGGTGATCGCCCATTCTCTCCGAAGCTCAAGAGATTTCCCCCACAGCGCAGCCCTGCCGTCGATTCGGATGCTCGACGGTCGGCTGCCTATCGCATGAGGGTTCCGTGCTTGGGGGCGTGGGTGTCCCCGGATGGCCGGGGATTTATTCGGACGACGATTCGGCGTTCGAGGCCCGCTCCAGCGCGGAGAACATCTGGACGCGCTGGTTGTTCAGGTCGACGACGTAGATCTGCCCGGTGTCGTTGACCGCCACGTCGACGCTGTTGTCGAACTGTCCGGGCTCGCGCCCCAGTTCGCCCCACTTCGTCAAGAACTGGCCGTCGGGGGTGAAGACCTGGATGCGCTTGTTGGCCGAGTCCGCCACGTAGACGCGCCCTTGGGCGTCGAACGACACGCCCCACGGCGAGTCAAACTGCCCATCGGTTTTTCCAAGGGGACCGTCGCCGTCGGGATCCTCACAGCCCCGATCGGGATGGAGATAGAGGCTGCACTGATCGCCCCAGGCGAACTGGAACTCGCCCTTGAGGTCGAAGACCTGGACGCGGTGGTTGAGCGAATCCACGACGTAGAGTTGATCGTCTTGCGAGACCTCCATGCCCGTCGGATGCGTGAACTGCCCATCGCCGGTGCCGCGCTTGCCCCAGGTCGTGACCAGCTCGCCCTGGTTAGAGAACTTGTAGATCTGGTGCAGGTTCAGGTCGGAGACGAAGACGTTGCCGTCCGGTCCGGTGGCAATGCCCCACGGCGTCATCCGCGGGCCGTCGCTGTTGAGGCCGGCATTGGGCCCGTTCCAGGCGCGTACGAACTCGCCCTCGCGGGTGAAGACTTGGATTTGGCTGTTCCACGCGTCCGCCACGTAGACGTGTCCGTCGGGGCCGACGCTGATCCCGACGGGGCCGCGCAGATCGCCCGATTCGAGCCAGCCGGGCTGGCCGAATTCTCGGACGAACTCGCCCTCGGGGGTGAAGGCCTGAACGCGTTGGTTCTTGTGGTCGCTGACGAAGATCTGTCCGTCCGGGCCGATGTCGATGCCCCAGGGGCTCTGGAAGCGACCGGCCTCGTCGCCGACCGATCCCCATACGTTCAACAGCTCGGGCCTCTCGAAGGCGGGCGGCGTCGGGGAACCGTCCTGCGCGGACAACGGCAGCGGCACGGCGATAAGGGCGAGAGACAGCCCCATGAAAGCAAGCCAGGCGAGCGCGCGCATGATGACCTCCCAAAACGCGTGATGTGATCGCGACGTATGCTAGAGGGGCAAGGATGGGCTGTCAAGACGGTTGCATTGCCCAAGATCGCCGTCTATCCTGACGTGCCATGGAACTGCAGCTCCCCCGTGGGACCCGCGACTTTCCGCCCTCGGACGCCATCCTGCGCAATGAGGTCATCCAGACGATGGTCGAGGTGTTCCGGCGATACGGCTTCAATCCGCTGGAGACGCCCGTCTTGGAGCGCTGGGGAATCCTGTCGGCCAAGTATGCCGGGGGCGAGGAGATCCTGAAAGAGACCTACAAACTGACCGACCAGGGCGGGCGCGAGCTGGGGCTGCGCTATGATCTCACAACGCCGCTGGCCCGCTTCATCGGGATGAATCCCGATGTCAAACGTCCGTTCAAGCGTTACCACGTCGGGCCCGTCTATCGCGATGGGCCGATCAAGCACGGGCGCTACCGCGAGTTCTATCAATGTGACGTCGACACGGTCGGCGTCCAGTCGCCCATGGCCGACGCCGAGCTGATCTGGGTCGCGCTGGATGTCTTTGACCAACTGGGGTTCGAGGTGGAAGTCCGGGTCAATCACCGCGAGCTTCTTAAGGACCTGGCCCGCGCCGTGAACGTCCCTGGGGACCTGATGGACACGGGGATCCTGTCCGTTGATAAACTGGACAAGATCGGGGCTGATGGCGTCCGCCAGGAACTGATCGAGAAGGGATTCCCGACCGAGCAAGCCGAGCGGTGGCTGGCCGCCATGGATGTCGACGGCACCAACGCCGATATTCTACACAAACTCCAAGGGATCGTGCCCGACCGTAAGTCTCATCAAGAACTGTCCGAAATGTTGGGCTTTTTGCCCGACGACGGCCGAGTGAGGCTTCGGCCCTCGTTGGCACGCGGCCTCGGCTACTACACGGGGGCGATTTTCGAAGCGTTCAGCCACGATCCGCAGTTTGATGGCGCCGTCGCTGCGGGGGGGCGTTGGGACGAGATGATCGGCGACTTCCTGGGCAGCGATCAGCCCTATCCGGCGTCCGGCATCTCGTTCGGCCTGGAGCCGATCACGGAGCTCATCAAGGCGCAGCGCCAAGAGGCGGAATCTCAGCGCACGTCGGTAGTGGACGTCTACGTCGTGCCCATTCGGCTGCAGCAAGAGGGCCTCGACGTTGCGCAGAAACTCCGTCGAGTGGGCCTGAATGTCGACCTCGACCTTGTCGGGCGTGGCGTGAGCGAGAACCTCAAGTTCGCCAACGCCTACGGCATTCCCCATGTTGTTATCGTCGGCCCCAAGGAGCTGGAACAGGACAAGGTGACGCTGCGCGACATGCAGTCCGGGGACGAGACGCTGCTGGCATTGGACGACGCCATCGACCGACTCGGCTCTGTCGATGCCGGATGAGCCTTGGATGGCGTCGATCTGTCCGATACAATGCCCCTCTCACGTGAAGAAGGGAGCCGTTGACCGCGATGGCTGACGTCCGGATCGAATACTGCGTCGAGTGCATGTACCTCGGCCGTGCGCTCGAGGTCGCCGAGGCACTGCTCCGCGACTTTTCACAACAGATCGATGGCCTGACGCTCGTGCCCGGCACGCGCGGCGTTTTCGACGTCTCTCTGGATGGGGAGTCGGTTCGGGCGATTGAACCGGGTGAACTGCCTCCATCGGCTGGGGACGTCCACGCAAGGGTGGCGACCATCTTTGCCTGACGGCCGGCATCGCGCGCTCTTTTTGGGGAGATTCCAGCCCTATCACAACGGCCATGAAGCCGTCGTGCGCCGCATCGCCGAGGAGGTCGACGAGCTGATCGTCGCGATCGGCTCAGCCCAGTACAGCCACACCATCCGCGATCCCTTCACCGCGGGCGAGCGCATCCTAATGATCACGCAGATGCTGAGCGACGATCCCGTCTTCCGGTTCGTGCTGCCCATCGAGGACATCGAGCAGAACTCGCTCTATGTGCCTCACATCAAGCGCCTGACGCCCGACTTCGACGTCGTCTATTCCAACAACCCGCTCGTTATCCGGCTGTTTGAAGAGGCGGACATTCCCGTAAAGGAGATGCCGCGCATCGACCGGCGGCACCTCTGGGGGACACGGATTCGGCAGTTGATGATAGACGGGGACGAGTGGCGCCAGTACGTGCCGCCGCCCGTCGCCGACGTGATTCATCAGATCGGCGGCATCGAGCGGATCCGCACCATCCACGAGGACGATCAGTTCAACGAGGACGAGCAGCCGGAGGAAGGGACGCCGTTATGGCGCTGAACATTCCCATCCATGAGAACGAGAAGCTGCAGACGCTTGTGGAGCGCGTCGAGGCCCACGACACGCTTCGCACGTATTGGCAGTGCTCCAACGTTATCGCCATCAATCGCATGGGGATCAACGACCACGGCCCCATCCACATCAAGATCGTCACGAACATGGCGCTCAAGATGTTCCGCATCCTCATGGATCAGGACCTGACCCCGAGCCTCGTGGCGGATCATGGGTTGACGAACGAGGACGCCGAGTGCGTCGTCGTCCTGGCCTCCTGTCTGCACGACATCGGTCACGTCGTGCATCGTCACAATCACGAGGAGTTCTCCGTCTCCTTGGCGCCGCCGTTGATCCGGGAGCTGATCGACGGGCTCTACGAGGGTCGCGAGAAGGCGATCATCACCTCCGAGACGCTGCACGCCATCTACGCCCATCGGACGGATGTCGACCCGTTGACGGTCGAAGCCGGCGTGCTGAAAGTCGCCGACGCGCTCGACATGGAACAGGGCCGTGCCCGGATTCCCTTTGAGAAGGGCTCGCCGACGATCCACGCGGTCAGCGCCATGGCGATCGAGAAGGTGAATGCCCATCCGGGCGAGAACAAGCCGGTCTGCATCGAGATCCGCATGTCCAACTCCGCCGGCATCTTCCAGATTGACAACCTCCTGAAGCGCAAGCTCCAGTCGTCCGGGCTCAAAGAACACTACGAGATCCGCGTCGACATCCGCGGCGAGGAGAAGAAGATCGTCAGCCACTACGAGATCTAGAAATCCGCTTGACCCGACCGCCCTCTTAGCGACGCGGCCGCAGCCGTGAGTACCCCCATCTCATGGGCATTTTGACGTTCCTTTGACCGCGCAACGGTTCGCCTTTGACGCGCCGCTCGTTACCATGATGACTATGGGATATCGACACGACCGAAGCGCAGGCCTGTGGAGTGGCGCCCTCGCCGCACTGATCGCAACGATTGCCGGCTACATCGCTTACGAGACGGCCAGCTGGTTCTTCTGGCCCGACGTCTTCGCCCAGTGGGTCTTCGCCGTCGTGCCCGGCCCCATCCAGGCCAAGATGATCGGCTGGCTCGGGTTTGACGCGAAGATCCTCGGCTTCTACGCGGCCATTCTGGCCCAGATCGTCGCGGGCGGCCTGATCGGCTTGATCCTGAGACGAGCCGGCGCTGTCACGTTCGGGGCGGTCGCGGCCGCGACTCTGGCGATCACCAGCGCCGCGTTCGTCGGGAGCGTCAACGCCGTTCAGGCCTCGGGCGGGGGAAGCCTCCTCGCTGGGGGCCTCCTCACGGCCCTGCTCTTCGGGGCGTTGACACCGGCCCTCCGACGGTGGTTGGCGCCTCCCTCGACGGGTGTCGCTCGAGAGCCAGACTCGGAGGCCCCCGGCGAGCTCGCCGAGCCGCGGACCCCGTGGTCACGTCGGCGGATGCTCGTGCGCCTGGGAACGATCGCCGGGGCAGCCGCGCTGTGGCCTTGGGTCCGGTCCAACCTGCGACCCGAGTCGGCGGATCGCG
>JAHEOA010000052.1 GCA_018609825.1 Candidatus Bipolaricaulota bacterium
CGAAGGGACGGTGATCCTCGGCATCGGCCGCAACCCCGAGACCACCGACGATGACTATCGGCAACTGGCGCGTGAGGCACTGGCTGAAGGCGGCATCTCCGACGCCGATCTGGAGGCCTGGTGCGACCGCTGCGCCTACTATCAGCCCCTTAGCGATGGAGACGCGAAGGACTACGACGAGTTGCGCAAGCGGATTGAGGCCATCGAAGCGGACCACAAACTGCAGGGCCACCGCGCATTCTATCTCGCCACGCCGCCCAGCGCGTTCGCCCCCACGATCCGCGGGCTCGGCGGTGCCGGACTCAACGGCGGCGACGGCACGACGGTCCGTCTGGTGGTCGAGAAGCCGTTCGGACATGACTTGGCGTCCGCGCAGGAACTGAATGGCATTGTCCACGAGTACTTTGACGAATCCCAGATCTATCGCATCGATCACTATCTGGGCAAGGAGACGGTACAGAATCTATTGGCGTTCCGCTTCGCCAATCCCGTGTTCGAGTCGCTCTGGAACCGTCATTACGTCGACAACGTCCAGATCACGGTTGCGGAACCGATCGGCGTCGAGGGCCGCGCGGGCTATTACGATGGGGTCGGCGCGCTGCGCGACATGATCCAGAACCACCTGACTCAGATCCTGACCCTCGTCGCCATGGAGGCCCCGGTCTCCATGGGCGCGGACGCTATTCGTGGCGAAAAGGTGAAGGTACTCCAGGCGATTGACCCGCCCGCCCCGGACGAACTGGTGCGCGGCCAGTACGCTCAGGGCACGATGGACGGCGAGACGGTCCCGGGCTACGTCGACGCCGACGGCGTCCCCGCCGACTCCACAACGGAGACGTTCGCCGCGGTGAAGCTCCACGTCGACAACTGGCGCTGGAAGGACGTGCCGTTCTACCTGCGTACGGGCAAGCGTCTGCCGGACAAGCGGAGCCAAATTGCCGTGTCGTTCCGCGAGCCGCCGGTCTGTCTGTTCCACGATCAGGATCGCTGCCAACTGGACTCCAACGTCCTCGTGATCACGCTTCAACCGAACGAGGGCTTCGACCTTCGGTTTCAGGTCAAGACGCCGTTGACGCCGATGGAGCTGGCACCGCAGACGCTGCGCTTCCGCTACAACGAAGCGTTTGGTGACCTGCCGGATGCCTACGAGACGCTCTTAATGGACGTCCTGCAGGGCGATCAGACGCTGTTCGTGCGCTCAGATGAGGTCGAGGCGGCCTGGACGCTCTACGAGCCGTTGTTGGAGCGAACGGACGTGGCGACGTATGAACCCGGCACGTGGGGTCCGCCCGAGGCGGAGGAGCTCCTGGCAAGCGAGGGACGACGATGGAGAGCCCCGTAAGCCCCGAAGTCCGCGTCTTTCCCGATCTGAAAGGCCTGAGCCGCGAGGCGGCGCGTGAGGTCCGTCGGGTCATCGACGATGCTGTGGCGGCCTTCGGGCGCTGCGCGATCTCCCTGGCGGGCGGAAGCACGCCGCGAGGGCTCTATGAGATCCTCGCTCGCGACCATCGCGAGGGCATCCCCTGGACATACGTCGACGTCTTCTGGGGCGACGAGCGCTGCGTGCCGCCCGACCACGGTGCCAGCAACGTCGGCATGACCCGACACGCGCTGCTCGATCAGGTGGACATCCCGGAGGCCAACGTCCACGTTCCGCCCGTGGCGGGCCGCTCGCCCGTCGACGCGGCCTCCGAATACGAAGCGGAGCTGCGGGCGTTCTTCCGCGATCGAGACGCCGCTCAACAGGGCTGGCCCGCCTTTGATCTGATCCTCCTCGGGATCGGAGGCGACGGGCACACGGCGTCGCTCTTCCCGGGAAGCGATGCGCTCGACGCGGGCGATCGCTGGGTCGTGGCCTCGCAGGCCCCGCCCGACGCGGAGATTCGCGATCGGATCACGCTGACGATGCCGGTGCTCAACCGCGCCCGGAACGTCTTCGTCATGACCGCCGGCGCGGCGAAACGGCCTGTCGTGCGAGAGATTTTGGAAACCCCCGAGACGGGGGTGCTGCGCTATCCGGCCGCGCAGGTCCACCCGAAGGGCCGGCTCGTCTGGTGGGTGGACCGGGCCGCGATCGGCCTCGAAGGGAGCGCGTCATGACCGACTCGAGCAACTACAAGAACATCGAGGACTACGGGGTCATCGGCGATCTCCATACGGTCGCGCTCGTCGGCGACCATGGCTCCATCGACTTCATGTGCTTTCCCCATTTTGATTCGCCCTCGATCTTTGCCGCGCTGTTGGACGCCGAGCAGGGCGGCCGGTTCCGGTTGGCGCCCATGCTGGACAACGCCCGGCACAAGCAGATCTATCTGCCGGGGACCAACGTGCTCTTGTCGCGTTTCTTGGCGGAGGATGGCGTGGCTGAAATCTCCGATTTCATGACGGTCGAGGGGAGCGGGCATCCACATACGCTGGTGCGCCGGGCCAAGACGGTCCGGGGCGAGGTCCGCTTCCGGATGCTGTGCGCCCCGCGGTTCGACTACGCGCGGGCCCATCACCGCGTCGAGCGGACCGAGGACGGGGTCGTGTTCGCCTCCGATGGGCCCGACGGCACGCGGCTGCGGCTGCGGGCGTCGGTGCCCATGGACCTTCGGGACGGCGACAGCGTGGCCGAGTTCACGCTCGGCGCGGGCGAGACGGCGGCGTTCGTCCTGGAAGAGGCCGCGTCCGATGGGGCCGCCCCCGCCGATCTTTTGACGTACGTCGCCAATGCCTTTAAGGAGACCTCCGATTTCTGGCGACGCTGGGTGGCGCAGTCCACCTACGAAGGCCGCTGGCGCGAGACGGTCAACCGCTCGGCGCTCACGCTCAAGCTCTTAACGTCCGCGCCGCATGGCTCGATTGTGGCCGCGCCCACGTTCGGGTTGCCCGAGCAGGTCGGCGGGGAGCGCAACTGGGACTATCGCTACACGTGGATCCGTGACGCCTCGTTCACGCTCTATGGATTGATTCGCCTCGGATTCACCGAGGAGGCCTCGGCGTTCATGGGCTGGCTGGAGGACTGCTGCAGCCGCGTCAATGACGACGGGTCGCTCCAAGTCCTGTACGGCCTCGACGGGCGCCGGGATCTGGACGAGACGGCCCTGTCGCATCTGGAGGGCTACAAGGGCTCCTCCCCCGTGCGCGTCGGCAACGGGGCGTATGATCAGTTCCAGCTTGACATCTACGGCGAGCTGATGGACTCGGTGTATCTGTTCAATAAGTACGGGGAGCCGATCCATCACGACCTCTGGGAGAATCTCAGCCGGATGGTCGACTGGGTCTGCGACCACTGGCACTTGGCGGACGAAGGGATCTGGGAGGTCCGTGGCGGCCGCCAGGAGTTCCTCCACTCGCGCCTGATGTGCTGGGTTGCCGTCGATCGGGCCATTCGCCTCGCCCAGAAGCGCTCGTTCCCGGCCCCGCTAGAGAAGTGGCATCGGACCCGCGACGCGATCTATCGCGAGATCTTCCAGTCGTTCTGGGATCCCCAGAGGCAGGCGTTTGTGCAGCGCAAGGGTGCGACGACGCTGGATGCGGCGACGCTGTTGATGCCTCTTGTGAAGTTCATCAGCCCGACGGACCCGCGCTGGCTGTCCACGCTGTCCGCCATCGAGACGGACCTGGTGGAGGACTCGCTCGTCTACCGCTATCGGGCCGAAGAGGCCGCCCCGGACGGCCTCACGGGCGAGGAGGGGACGTTCAGCATCTGCTCCTTCTGGATGGTGGAGTGCATCTCGCGGGGCGGGGATCTCGACAAGGCCCGGTTCTTCTTCGAGAAGATGCTCAGCTACGCCAACCATGTCGGGCTCTATGCCGAAGAACTCGGCCCCAGCGGCGAGCACTTGGGCAACTTCCCACAGGCGTTCACGCATCTGTCGCTCATCAGCGCCGCCTACGACTTGGACCGGCGCCTCGCGCAAGACGGATGATGCCTCGCGAAACCGGGGGACACCCACCAGGGTCGTTCGTCCGACGTTCAACCCATAGATACTCACGATCGCAAAGGAGTGACCGCACGTGACGACCGAACACTACGACGCCATTGTCATCGGCACGGGCCAGGGCGGCTACCCGCTGGCGCTCACCTGGGCCGGTGCCGGCCGTCAAGTGGCCGTTATCGAGCGCGGCCCCGTCGGCGGCAGCTGCGTCAACGTCGGCTGCACGCCGACCAAGACGATGGTCGCCAGCGCCCGCGTCGCGCATCTGGCCCAGCGAGCGAGCGATTACGGCGTCCAGACCGGCTCCATCGAGATCGATTTGCAGAAGATCCGGCAACGCAAGCGCGACATCGTGGCCGACTTCAACGGCGGCAGCCAGCAGCGCTTTGATAACACCGAGAACCTCGAGCCCGTCTATGGCGAAGCCCGCTTCACGGGCGAGCGGACGATCGAGGTGGCGCTCAGCGACGGCGGCAGGCGGACGCTGACCGCCGACCAGGTCTTCGTCAACACGGGACTGCGCCCGGCGACGCCGCCCGTGGACGGCATCGAGTCCGTCGAGGCGTTGGACAACGCCTCGATCATGGAACTCGGCGAGGTCCCCGAGCACCTGATCGTCATGGGCGGCGGCTACGTCGGGTTGGAGTTCGGCCAGATGTTCCGGCGCTTCGGCGCCGGCGTCACGATCTTCGACCGCGGCGAGCGCTTGCTCAAGCGCGAGGACGCCGACGTCTCCGACGAAGTCGCCCAAATTCTTCGTGATGAGGGGATCGACGTTCGGCTGGGCACCCAAGCCGAGCGGTTCGCGCCCACTGACGAGGGCGGCGTCGCGGTGACCCTCGCCGGACCGGGCGGCACGGAGACGATCCGGGGAACGCACTTGCTGAACGCCGCGGGGCGCCAGCCGAACACCGACATGCTCGACCTCGACAGCGCCGGCATCGAGACCGACGGACACGGGTTCGTACAGGTCAACGATCGGCTGGAGACGACGGCCCCCGGCGTCTACGCCATCGGCGACGTCAAGGGCGGCCCGGCGTTCACCCACATCTCCTTCGACGACTTCCGAATTCTCAATCAGAACCTTATGGACGGCGGCGACGCCAGCATCGAGGGTCGTGTGGTCCCCTACACGGTCTTCATCGACCCGCAGTTGGGCCGGGTCGGTCTCTCCGAGCGCGAGGCCCGCGAACAGGGGTACAACGCGAGAGTCGCGAAGATCCCCATGGAGCACGTCGCCCGCGCGCTGGAGACCGACGAGACCCGGGGCTTCATGAAGGCCGTCGTCGACGGCGACACGGACCGAATCCTGGGGGCCGCGATCCTCGGCATCGAGGGCGGCGAGGTCATGGCCGTCCTGCAGACCGCCATGATGGGCGAACTGCCCTACACGATCATCCGTGATGGGGCGTTTGCGCACCCGACGTTGGCCGAGTCGCTCAACAATCTGTTTTCCGCGATCGAATAGTTTCCGCCGTCGTTTGTGACGGAAGGCACCGGCGGTCGGGCGCTTTGGCTTTGGACAGGCCCGACCGCCGTCGTTGCGGGGCTCAGCCCTGCCCTGCCTTGAGCTGGGCGGCGACGCGGGCCGTCCGTTCACCCTGCGTTCGGGCGATCTCCAGCTCGTTCTCCGAGGGCTGGCGCGAGCCGTCGCCGGCCAGCGTCGAGGCCCCATACGGCGTGCCGCCGGTGATTTGGTCCATCGTCATGAGTCGCTGTTCGGAATAGGGCACGCCGAGGACGATCATGCCGTGGTGCAACAGCGTCGTGTGGACGCTCGTGATCGTCGTTTCCTGGCCGCCGTGTTGGGTCCCCGTCGACGTGAAGACGCTGGCCACCTTGCCGATCAGCTCGCCACCGAACCACTGCGAGCCCGTCTGATCGAAAAAGTTGCGCATCTGAGCCGCCATGTTGCCGAAGCGGGTGGGCGTGCCGAACACGAGCGCGTCGGCCTCGCTCAGTTGCGACGGCTCGATGGTCGGGATGTCATTGAATGCCTCGCGCGCCGCCTTGGCCCCGGACCCTTCGAGCGCCTCGTCGGGCACGAGCTCGGGAACTTGGAACAGCTGGACGTCGGCGCCCTCGACGCGGCGGGCGCCCTCGGCGATCGCCTCGGCCATCCGGTAGATGTGGCCGTACATGCTGTAGAAGACGACTTGGACGTTGACGGACATGGACATGCACCTCGTCATTGCGAAGTTATACTCGACGCTCTCGTTCGACGCGTCAAGTGCGGTGTTCCGCACGATGGAACAGGGCGTGAAACCACGCTGCAAGCCGGCTGACGCCTTGCCGAGAGGGGGCGAGGGGACGGCTCGGGGTGGACCGTCCCCTCGCGGTCGTCGGGGGCTTCAGGCACGGGCGTTGAAACCGCTTGAGCGTAGATCCACTCGGCCGGGGTCGCCTGTAAGCCCTCTTACAAACGATTCCGGGCGCTTTGCTGACGGCATGGTATTCGCGCTCCACCGTGCCGTCTGGGCCGCACCGTCAGTTGCCAACCGTCGGACCCATTTGATACAAGGCCCTCGGCAGTCGCTGTCGACGCGCATGGGCCCGAGCTGTCTCCCGTCGGACGGGGATGGGGCAGGCCGACAGCGCTGCGGTGAACTCTGCCCGAAAGCGAGGTCGGTGCGATGGCGGAGGAGATCGTCTGGCGACCGTCCGATGAGCTGATTGCCCAGAGCAACGTCAAGCGCTTCATGGACGCCCACGGCATGGCGAGCTACGACGAGTTGGTTCAGCGCTCCACGGACGACGTGGCCTGGTTCTGGGACGCCGTCGTCGAGGATCTGGCGATCCCCTTCTTGGAGCCGTACGACCGCGTCTTGGACACGTCCAAGGGAGTCGCCTGGGCGGAGTGGTTCGTCGGCGGTCGGATCAACCTCGCCCATGCCTGTGTGGACCAACACGCGGCCGGCGAACGCAAGGACGCTGTGGCGCTCATCTGGGAAGGCGAGGACCAATCGATCGTCCGTTGGACCTACGGGGAGCTGGCCGAGGCGACCAATCGCCTGGCCAACGGCCTGAACGAGCTCGGGGTCAGCAAGGGGGACGTCGTTGGGCTGTTCATGCCCATGTTGCCCGAGACGGTCGCAGCGTTCATGGCGATCGCCAAACTGGGCGCGATCCTCGTGCCGATCTTCAGCGGCTTCGGAGCCGAGGCGGTCGCGGTGCGACTCCAGGACGCGGGGGCCAAGGCGCTGGTCACCGCTGACGGCTTCTGTCGCAAGGGCAAGGTGGTGCCCATGAAGCGGATCGCCGACGAGGCGGTGGCACAGTCGCCCGGCGTCGAATCCGTCGTCGTCCATCGACGCACGGGGGAATCGATCCCCTGGACCGAGGGGCGCGATCACTGGTGTGACGACCTCATGGAGCGCTCCTCGGCCGAGCGGGCGCCGGAGCCGACCGAGTCGGAAGCCCCCTTCATGATCATCTACACCTCGGGCACGACGGGCCGACCCAAAGGGGCCGTCCATGTGCACGGCGGCTTCACCGTCAAAGTGGCCGAGGAGGTCGCCTATCAGACCGATCTTCGGGACGGCGACGTGCTCTATTGGGTCAGCGACATGGGCTGGATCATGGGCCCGTGGGAGGTCGTCGGCGGATTGGCCCTGGGTGGCACGGTCTTCATCTACGAGGGCGCCCCGGACTATCCCCAGCCCGATCGGCTCTGGGCCATGATCGAGCGGCATCGCGTCACCCAACTGGGGGTGTCGCCGACGCTGATTCGGGCGCTCATGAAGCACGGCACGGCGCCCCTGGAGCGACACGATCTCAGTTCGTTGCGCGTCATCGGCTCCACGGGCGAGCCCTGGAATCCGGAACCTTATCAGTGGTGCCTCGATCACGTCGGCGGCGGGCGTTGCCCCATCATCAACCTCTCCGGCGGCACGGAGATCGGCGCGTGCTTCCTCTCGCCGCATCCGATCAATGAGCTCAAGTCTTGCACGCTGCGCGGGCCCGCGCTCGGCATGGACGTCGACGTCTACGATCCCTCGGGCGAGTCGGTGCGCGGCAAGGTCGGCGAGCTCGTCTGCAAGCAGCCCTGGCCGGGCATGACCCGCGGGCTCTGGCAGGACCCGGATCGCTACATTGAGACCTACTGGTCGGGGTTCAAGGGCGTCTGGACCCACGGCGACTGGGCCTACATCGATGACGACGGCCACTGGTTCCTGCAGGGCCGCAGCGACGACACCATCAAGGTCGCCGGCAAGCGGCTCGGCCCAGCCGAGGTCGAGTCGGTGCTGGTGGAGCACCCGGCCGTGGCCGAGTCCGCCGCGATCGGCGTTCCCGACGAGGTCAAGGGGCAGGCCATCTGGGGCTTGGTCACGCTGCGCCCTGAGCATGAGGCCAGCGACACGCTGGAGCGCGAGCTGAAGGAGTTGGCGGCCGATCACCTGGGGAAATCGTTCACGCCGGCCCGGATCATCTTCGTCTCCGATCTGCCCAAAACGCGCAACGCGAAGATCCTTCGTCGAGCGGCGCGCGCGGTGGCCGTCGGTGAGGATCCGGGCGACCTCTCCAGTTTGGAGAACCCCGAGGCGCTCGACGAGATCCGCGACGCCATCTGACCGTTGAGATGCAGATCCTCCATGCCCAGCTCGATCTGGACGGGTTCTTTCGGGGCCTGGCTGCGGCCGAGGAACGTGTCCTGTTTCTCGATTTCGACGGCACGCTCGCGCCCTTCCGCGACGACCGCCATGCGGTCGTCCCCTACGACGGCGTCCGCGAGCGACTGACCGCCATGCTGCGCGACGGCCACACCCGGATCGTGGTCGTCACGGGTCGCGTTGCCCGTGAGATGCCCAAATTGTTGGGGCTGGACCCGATCCCGGAGATCTGGGGCACCCACGGCTGGGAGCGCCGTTATCCCGACGGCTCCGTGGAGGGCCCCGATCTCGACCTTCGGACGGAGAGTGCGCTGGGTGCGGCGTTCGAGCATGCGCGGTCGCTGGACCTCGGCGATCGCCTTGAGCGCAAACCGGCCACCGTGGCTGTCCACACGCGCGGTCTCTCGCCTCGTGAGGCGTCCGATCTGGTTGAGCGCGTCGAGGGCTTGTGGCGGCCGCTGGCCGAGGACACGGCGGCCGAGCTGCACGCCTTCGACGGCGGCCTGGAGATGCGCGTGCCGGGATGCGACAAGGGAACGGCCGTGGCGACCGTGCTGAGCGAGATGAACGATCCCGTCGCGGCCTATCTGGGCGACGACCGGACCGACGAGGACGGGTTCAAGGCGCTCGGAGACCGTGGATTGAGCGTGTTGGTGCGCGACGGTTTTCGCGAGACCGCGGCCGACGTCTGGATTCGGCCGCCCGAGCAGCTGTTACAATGGCTGGACCGCTGGCACGCGGCCAGCAAGGGGGATTCTTGAGCGTGGACGTGTCGACCTTGTCGGTCTACAACAACGACCTCATGCGGTGGCTCGTCGCCATTGGCGTCGTGATCGGCGTCTTCATTGGCCTCCGGTTGCTTATCGGGCAGGTCATCCGGCGGCTCAGTGCCCTCGCCAGCCGCAGCGAGACCGACGTCGATGACCTCGTCGTCAAGCTGATCGACCGCACCAAGTGGCTGGTGCTGCTCGCCGTGGCGATCTACGGCGGCTCGCTGGCGCTGGC
>JAHEOA010000053.1 GCA_018609825.1 Candidatus Bipolaricaulota bacterium
GACGAGGACCCCCGCGAGGAGATCGCCGTGCCGGCCGGAGAGACGGTGGCGAGGAGCGTCGAGCTGACCGTTCACTATGGCACGCACTCCGTCGCGTTTGGCCCCCAGACAGCATCCGTGGAAGCCGAGGAGCTGACCTACGAGCACCCAGACACGGTCCAAGTGGACGAGCGTTTCGGACTCATGGTCAAGGGGCTTCCCAACGCTAAGAACCTCACGCTCCGCCTCTCGGCCAAGACCTACGAGGGCGAGACCTGGGCCAACACAGCCGAACTCAAAGTGAGCGATCATGAGGCGGCGTTGCCGCCGGACGAGCTGATGCGATTCGTCCAGCTGATGGCGCCGGTCGGCGACGAGGCGCGCGGCGTATTCTTCCCGCCGATTGAGGGCGTGGGCGACACGTGGCAGTTACGGATGGCCGTCCAGCGAGCGGGCACGACGTTGGACGAGACCGCCGTGGAGCGCCAGTGGGGGGATCCGGAGGTGTCGACGTCAGAGGTCGAGGCCGAGGATTTGGTCGGCAGGCTCTACGAGCCGCCCGGCGAAGGGCCGGCGCCGGCGGTCGTGCTGCTGCACGGCAGCGAAGGGCGTCCAGCTCGATGGACGGCCGGCAAGTTGGCTTCTCGCGGCTTTCTCGCCCTCGCGCTCCATTACTTCGGCGAGCCGCGCTCGATTCCGGACGAACTGGTTCGCGTGCCGATCGAATCCGTGAAGCGGGCCGGCGAATGGCTTCGTCAGCATGGGCGCGCCGCCGGCAATCAAGTTGGATTATGGGGAACGTCGAAGGGCGCGGAACTTGCGCTGTTGGCCGCCAGCCATTTTGATCCGTTCGGCGTTGCCGTCAGCATCTCGGGCAGCGGCGTGGTGTGGCAAGGCGTCTCGCGCCGAAAGCGGGGCTCATCCTGGACCTATCAAGGGGAGCCTGTGCCCTATGTGCCCTACAATCGGGGATCGCCGACGTCGTTGTACGATCCCTCGCACGTTACGGATGGGGAGCTGGCCGAGGCGACAATCCCCGTCGAACGGATCGACGGCCCGGTGATGCTGATCTCGGGTCGAGACGATGGCTTCTGGAACTCGGTCAAGCTGAGCGAGATCGCGGTGCAGCGACTGGCGCAGCACGATTATTCCTACCCGTATCGGCACCTCGTCTACGACCAGGCTGGCCACTGGTTCCCCCTTCCGTATCTGCCGATCGGCACCCAGGCGTCGCTCGACAACGACCCGGCGGAACTGCGCGGCCTGAACTTCGGCGGAACCCGCGAAGGGGTGGCCGAGGCCTCCGCCGATCACTGGCCGAAGGCGCTGGAGTTCATGCGATCTGCGCTCAGCGAGGACGAGCCAACGGACGCGTCCCGATAGCGCACCCTCTCGCGCGACAGCCGCATTGAGCTACCGATTCGTGTGGCACGTCGAGCAGTCGCCCGCGCCCGTCATGTCGTTGCGGTGGCACGCGTTGCAGGTGTCGTGGTTGGACGGCACCTGCGGGTCGTTCTGGATGTAGTCCAGATGATCCTCGTTGGCGACGCCCTCGTGGCAGAAGGCGCAGCCGTAGCTCGTGTGGCCCTCGTGTGAGAACTCGACCTGCTCGGACGGAATCTCCACCGAGGCCGAGTGGCACTGCAGGCAGTCGCCCGTCGACATCGTGCGTACGCCCGACTGTGTCGGGTGGCATGAGGTGCAGTCGGCCGCGTCGGCGAACGTGTTGCCGTGGTTGTCCTCGCGCGGGGCGTTGGCGACGTGGCACGCCTCGCACGACAGACCGCCCTCCTCCAGGTGGCGCCCGTGGTCGAACGTGTCACGGTCGGTCTCGATCGCGGAGCGCTCGATGCCCGTGTGGCAGTCGGTGCAATTGTCCTGGGATGTGTACAGCGACGGCTCGTCCGGGCCCACGACCCGTCCCCGGCTGAGCAGCTCGGCGACCGCCTGGAGGTCGTAGTCGACCCGCTCCAGCAGGAGATTGAGATAGGTCACGTTGTGCGCGCCGTTGCTGCGGTCGCGCTGAACGAGCGCCAGGTTGGATTGGGCGCGCTCGAAGCGGTCGATGGCCTGCCGGACGATCTCCGTCGACGGCGTCTGCAGGTCGCTCGGCGATCCCAGCCTTGAGGCGTGCGGAAGCTCGGCGGCTTGCCGGGCGAGCTCGAGCGTTGGCGACTGGATGCCGTTGCCCACCAGCGATTCGACCCGCTCGAATCGCGATTCCAGGGTGCGCTGGTACTGGCTCACTTCGGACTGCCAGTTGCCGAGCAGCCAGTCGAAGCCCTCGCCGTGGCACTCCACGCAGGACTGGGCCGTCGCCTTGGGCAGCTCGCGGCCGCTGGAGGACTCGACGGTGGCGACCGGCGATCCCTGCTCGTCCCGCTGGTGGCAGCCCGAGCAGGTGACGCTGGAGAGGAACATGGGATCGGGCCGCGACTCGACGCCCTGGCCGCCCGTGCCAAGATAGATTTGCTCCTGGGCGGAGTGGCCGCTGGCGTGGCACGTCCGGCAGTCGGGCGTGATCGCCTGGGAGAGCTGGAACTCCCCGTGCTGGATCTCCGTGTGGCAGTCGCGACAGGTGAGCTGCTCGTCGGTGACGTGGACGTCGTGGACCTTCTCCGTCTCGCCGTAGTCTTCAAAACGCTCGATATGACACGAATAGCACTTTTCCGGGGGCACGTCGCCGGAGCCGCTGGTGACGTGGGTGTGGCAGGTCAAGCAGTCGACGTCGCTCTTCACATAGTCGGAGTGGTTGAACGTGACGCCCTCGATCCGGATCTCGTCCTTGGGGGCGCCGTGACAGCCCTGGCAGGTGCCGAGCGGCTCGCTGGTGGGACGGCCCATGAAGTGGCAGTCGATGCAGGTCGACTGGTCGACGGCCATGTGGCTGCCCTGGACCAGCTCGGCGTGGCAGGTGTTGCAGCGCAGCTGCACGCCGCGCGAGGGGTCCTTGTAGTGATTCTCGTGGCTGAACTGGATGTCTTCCGAGTACGTCTGAGTCCGCTCGAGGGCCTCGTGTTCATGACAGGACAGGCATTGGTCGTCGCTCAGGCGCGCGTGGGGCTGCGTGCTGTAGGCGCCGACGCTGTAGCGGATCACCTCGCCCAACAGTCGGGCCTTGCGGGCGAGATAGCCGCCGACGCCCGGCTCGGCGTGGCACTTGATGCAGGCCACGTCGTTGTGCGAGGAGGTTTCCCAGTTCTGGACGTAGGGCTCCATGTAGTGACACGACGCGCAGAACTCGGGGTCGTCGGTCGCGCGGAGGCCGACGTAGCCGGCCCAGGCGAACAGCACGACCAACACGCCGACGATGATCCACTTGGTGCGCCGTCTCATGGCCGCACCTCCTCGGGCGATTCGTCAACGGGCGCTTCATCCGAACCGGCGGACGCCTCGGTTCGATTCCGTCGAGCTTCGGCCAGGATCGCCTCGTACTCCAACGGGTGCTCTTCCTTCATGCGGTGCTCGGGGATGCGCCCGGTAAAGATCGTCGGGTTGTAGGGGAAGATCTCCGGGTTGAAGTGCGCGTTGTACCAGTGCCAGACGACGATCGCCAGCGTCGCCAGCATGGCTTCGTCGGAGTGGGCCTCGCGGGCGATGTCGATCGCAAACAGCGGCAGATAGGCGAGCGCAATGTTGTTGAACCAGAGGATCAGCCCCGAGCCGATCATGATGACCATGCCCCAGTAGACGGCCCAGTAGTCGAACTTCTCCACGTAGCTGAACCGCCCGAACCGGGGCCCAGCCTTGCTGAGGCCCAGCAGGTGCTTGATGTTGGTGACGAAGTCGACCGCGTCCTTCGGCTTCGGCAACAGCTCCATGAACTCGCGGCGGCCGCGCGGCATGAGGAGCCAACCCGCGTGCCAGATGCCCACGACGATGAGCATCGTGGCGCCGATGCGGTGCCAGAAACGACTGACGCCGAGGCCGCCCATGAGATCGAGCAGGAATTGGGCCCAGGCCGCGTTGTGGAACTTGATGGGCAACCCCGTCACGATCAGGATGATGCAGGCGACGGCCATGACGGCGTGCTGAATGCGGATGTTGAGCCCGAAGCGCAGGAAGTGTCGCTCGCCCGCTTGACGTTGGACGCGGGCTTCGGTCTCCCGGCGGCGGCGTTCGGCTTCCAGCTCCCGGCGCATCCGGTCTTTGACCTCGGACCGGATGCGCTCCAGCGTCTGCTCGTCCAGTTCGGCGCCGTACTCCTGCTCCAGCTCCTCGCGCAGTCGTTCTGTGAGCTCTTGTTCGGAGTTCGGATCGTGTCGTCGATTCATGCCGTCTCCTTCATCCTTCTGCGCGGCGGTGGCGGAGCCGTCCGACCAGATCGATGAGAATGTGGATGAACAAGACCGCCAGGACCGTTAGCGTCAGCCATTTGAAGAACTGGGCGACGTAGTAGACGATCCCGGCGCTCGGGTCGCTCGGCACGACGTGGACCCGGCCCAGCGCCACGTTGTCGGTGGCGTTCGGGTGGCACTCGCCACAGGTTTCGTCGAGGTTGCTCTTGTGGATGGGCGATGCCGGGTTCTCCTGCGACAGGATCAAGTGATACTCGTGGCAGCTCGTGCAGTTGGCCGCGTCCAGCTCGCCGAACTTGACCGCGATGCCGTGGAAGCTGTCTTCATACGCCTCGACTTGTTCCACGGGCACGTTCTCGCGGCGCATGACCGTCTGGTTGCTGTGGCATTCGGCGCAGGTGTGGTTGACGTTCTGCGGGTTGATCGAGCTCTGCGGGTTGCTGGCCGGCAGGATGTCGTGCTCCTCGTGGCAGTCGCTGCAGACGGCGGCCTCCAGGTCGCCGTTCTGGACGGCCTTGCCGTGGACGCTGCGCGCATACGTCGCGTAAACGTCGGTGTGGCACTGCCCGCAGGTGTCGGGAACCTTGGAGCGGTGCACGGTTGAATCCGGGTTGTCCGGCGGCAAGACGTCGTGGCTGCCGTGGCAGGTGGTGCAGTAGGGGGCGTTTTTCTTGCCCTCTGCGGCCACGTCGGCGTGGACGCTGTTCTGATACTGCCAGGGCTGCTCCTCGGTGGGTGCCCCCGCAACGTTTCCCTGGCGATGGCACTGCAGACAGGACACGTCCTCGGGGCGCTCCGGGTGCGGCAGCGTGTTGACGTCGGTGTGGCAGTCGGTGCAGAGCTTGTCGCCGTGGACGGAGTTCTGGAAGGCTTCGTAGTCCACGTAGAGCGAGCGGAACTTGCCGGGCGCCACCTCTTCCTTGAAGTCGGGGTCCCCGTGGCAGTTGACCAGACAACGGCCGTTCGGGTCGCGCGGGGCGTTCTGGATGCCCAAGCCCACGAGCGTCACGAGCGCGACGGCGGCAGCGACGAGCCCGATGCCCATCCAGGCTTGCTTCATGCGGTCTCGCCCCCTTCGCCGTCACGTGAGTCCGACGATGCGGCCGACGATATGGGGCGGATTTCCCCCTGGGCGACGAGCCGCTCGTATTCGAGCGGGTGCTCGTCCCGGAGGCGCTCCACGGGCATCTGCCCGTGCCAGAAGCTGCCGTCGCCGGGGAACCGTCCCGGCGCCAGGTGGACGATGTAGAGGTGCCACAGCGTCAGCACCGCGACGATCAGCGTCCCCGTGCCGCTGTGGATCGCGATGGAGACGTCGAACGTCCACTTGGGCAGCAGCCCGAACATCGCGGGGAACGCCCACAGCAGCGCGCCGCTCAATATCATGACCAGACAGAAGACGACGAACGCCCAATACTGGAGCTTTTCGCGGAAGCTGTAGCGGTCGAGTTTCGGCTTCGCCTCGCGGCGCCCGAGGTCGTAGGCGAGCATGGCCAGCCAGTCGCGAAGATCCCGTCCACGAAGCAACAGTTGGAGAAACTCCTCGTGGCCGCGGCGGGAGAAGACGATGTAGGCGATGTGATACAGCGCGGTCAGGATCAACAGAACGGCGGCGGCGCGATGCAGCCAGCCGCGGGCCTCGAAGCCGCCCTCCAGGCTGACCAGCGCCTGGCCGAACCAGCTGCCGCTGTAGAGCAGCCCGAGCCCCGTGAGGATCAACAGGACGACCGACACCAACAGCAGTCCGTGCTGAATCCGCATCGGGCGATTCATGCGCTCGACCGTCTGCCCGGATCGCTCAGTGCCCATAACGCCTCCTCAGCCAGCGGGTTGCGTCCAGCAAGATGTGTCCGACGAAAAAGATCCCCAAGATGGCGATAAAGACGGTGTAGAACACGCGCACGATCCAGACGCCGGTGGAGGCCCCCGGATCGGCCTGGACGTGGACCTTGCCTTGGGTGAACGACTCGCCCGCGTTGGGGTGGCACTGGCCGCACGTCTCGGGGAGATTGTCCGGGTGGATCGTCGACTGGGGGTTGGACTGGGCCAATATGAGGTGGTCGCCGTGGCAACTGGTACAGTCCGCGGCGACGACGTCGCCCTCCGAGAGGAAGATGCCGTGGTAGCTGTCCATGTAGGTCTCGTAGCGATTGGCCGGGACGCCATAGCGCTCGGCGATCTCGCTGTTCCGATGGCACTCGCCGCAGGTCTGGGGCAGGTTCGCCCGAGACACGGGCGACGTCTCGGCGTCCACGGGCTCGATGGCGTGCGAGCCGTGGCAGTCGGCGCAGGTGGCCGCCGCCGGGACGCCCTCCTCGAGGGCGCGGCCGTGGATGCTCTCCCAGTACGGCCGCGCGCCCTCGTGGCAGTCGGTGCAGGCGCGGTAGTCGATTTCGACGCCTTCGGCGGCTTGGGGATCCGCGCCCCCCGGATGACAGGCCGCGCAGTCCAGATCGGCGTGGACCGAGTCCGCCAGCAGCTGGTCGGGGGACGGTTGGGCGATCCCCGATGCCGTGAGCAGCAGGCCGAGGCCCGCCGCCAGTCCGAGCGTCATCAGCGCATATCGACCCGTGTTCGTGGCCATCGTGATCGCTGGCCATGCTATTCAGACCCTCGGGTCATGAATATGATTCGCCTCAAACGTTGGCATGACGTCGGTCATGACGGGGATCGCCGTGCGTGGTGGCCTGACCCAGATCAACTCCGTCTCTGAGAGAAGTCATTCCATCCTCGCGGGTGGTCGCCTATGATCATCAGGGGGCAAGGAAGGGAGACCGATGGCGAATGAACGGCTCGAGACGTCTGCATATCGCGAGCAGTGCGATCAACTGCCGTCGGTAGGGCCGTTTGCGACGCTCAACGCCCCTGCCGTGCGGGCGATCCTGCCCCATCTGCACCACTTCGATCGCGATGCCGGCGAGCTGATCTTCCAGACCGGCCGACCGGCGGAAGGGCTCTACATCGTCAGCCGCGGCATCGTCAAGCTCGTCCAGGGCACCCGCGACGGCAACCGCGTCTATATCCTGGACCTGCGTGGGCGCGGGGACCCGCTCGGCGAGGAGGCGCTGTTCAGCGGCTGTCCGTACGCCGCCAGCGCCAAGGCGATCAGCGACACGCAACTGTGCTATCTCCCCCAAGGCGACCTCGCCGGCGTCATCCAAGACTATCCGGACGTCGCACGGGCGCTCATGGAGACGATGGCCAAGCGGCTGGTGGACAACCACCGCGCCCGCGTCGAGCTGGCCTACGACTGCAGCGAGGCGCGGATGGCGCGCACCGTGCTGCGGCTCATGGATCGATTCGGGCATCGCCAGACCGCCCACGGGGCGCTCGGCCTGGAGCTGAGTCGCACGGAACTGGCGGAACTGCTCGGGCTGCGGCCCGAGACCGCGATTCGGATTCTGAGCGATTGGCGGCACGAGGGGCTGGTCGAGCTCAAGGAGCGCAGCCTTCGGGTTCGGGATCGGACGGGGCTGCAGGAGCGCGCGGGTCTCGCTTAGCGGTTCGAGCGATCACGGACGAGGGGTCGAGCTAGTAGAGCGTCTCCTCCATCTCCGACATGAACGGTTCCACCAGGGCTTCCAGGGCGTCGAGGTCTTTGACGACGATCTGGCGGCGATTGAGCTCAATCAGGCCCCGGTCGGTGAACTGCCGCAGCGTCCGAATGGCCGTTTCGGTGGAGATGCCGGCCAATTCGGCGAGGTCGGCCCGGCTCAGCTTCAGCTGGAGCTCGGTCCCGCTGCCGTTGTCCGAGCCGTAGCGGTTGGTGAGTGAGAGCAGGATCCGCGCCATGCGCTCCTCGACCTCCTCGTAGGCCGCCTCCATGACCTTGGCCTGGAAGCCCTTGACCTGCATCGACAGCCGGGCGGCCAGCTTGAGCAGCAGTTCGGGATAGGCCTGCATGAACGCCAGGAACTGCTCGCGCGGCAGGAACATCACCTGGGTCGGCTCCAGCGCCTCGGCGGTGGCGGAGTAGACGTCGTTGAACATGTCCTCCTCGCCGAGGGCGCCCGACGGCCCGACGATCTTGAGAATCAGCCGATGCTTCTCGTCGCGCTGGGTCAGCTTGACCTGGCCGGAGCAGACGATATAGACGCCGAAGATGGGCGTTTTTTCGCGATAGAGGACGTCCCCCGTTTCGTAGCGGAGTCGGTTCATGTGGCCCTGCAGCTCCCGCCAGGCCTCCTGATCCAAGTCGGCGAACACCGACAGGCACTTCGAGTTGGGGCAACTCGGGCAGGTGCTCGTGCGATGGACCGACTGCCCCGCCGGAAACATCATGGCGGCTTCGCCCTCCCTTCGTCCGTGGCGACGACGCTCCATTTCAGAGTTCAGTGTATACTACTCTGTGATCTATGTCAACCCCGCCGCTGACTGAAATCAGTCAAACGGACGCATCGGGAGTCGATCCCGCATTGCCGTCGTCGTCCGTGGGTCCGGGCGACCATGCGGCGAGGGCGAGTAGATGGGGATCAACGTTCGAAGCCGGGATGGCACGTGAGGCACGGCTGCACGGATGAGCCCTCCACCGGCGGCACGCCGTCGTGGCAGTCCCGGCAGAGGTCGTGGTCCAGCGCTGGCAGGGCATTCTCGGGGGCGAGGTTCATGAGCTCGAGGTGGTCGGTCTCCGGGACGGTTGTGTGACACTGGGCGCAGTCGACCCCGGCGCTTTGCACGTGGCCGTCGTGGGAGAACCGGGCCTCGTCCGAGTTGACCTCGATGGGCTCGGCGTGGCACCGCTGACAGTCGGCGGTCGACGCCTGCGCCATCGTCTGCTGGCCCGGATGACAGGACGCACACGTCTGCGTCACGTCGCCGTGGTTCGACTGCTGATACGAAGCCGACGGGTGGCACGTGGCGCAATTGACCCCGCCGTCGACGGCGTGGGTCTTGTGTCGGAACGGCCCGCGGTCGGTCGAGGCGACCCGGCCCGCCGCGTCCAGGTGGCAGCCGATGCAGTCGGTCTCGTAGTCGACCTCGGGCCACGGGGGCGACTGCAACTCCGTCGGGACGCTGGCGCTGGCGCTCTGCAGGGCTTGACGGAGGTCCTGGTGAGCTCCCTTGAGTACGTCGGAGGCGTAGCGCGGATTGTGGATCGTCCGAGCTCGCTCTACGAAGTCGATGTTCTCATTAGCCCGCTGATAGGCTTCCGAGCTGGCGGGCACTTGCGAGGCGACGCGCTCGCGCTCCGCCTTGAGTTGATCCAGGCGGCGCGCCATGGTGCGCGTCCAGTTCTCGTAGACGGGCTTGAAGTTGGCCCCGTGGCAGGACATGCAACTGACCGAGCTCGCCACCTTGCGGTCGCCGTCCGCCATGATATGGCAGCTCTCACAACTGACGTTGGCGAGATACATCTTGCTCGCGCGCGGCTCGACGTCCTCGCCCCCGAGGCCCACATAGAGGTCGCGCTGTGGCGAGTGGCCGCCGTCGGCGTGGCACGTGGCGCAGTTGCCCTCCGCGTGCTCAAGCCGCTCGGGCGAGGTGTGTTGGATCTCGTTGTGGCACTGGAGGCACTCCACCTTGTGGTCGGTCACGTGCTTCTCGTGCAGGAACTCGGTCTCGGCGTAGCGCTCCAGGCGGTCGGGCTTGCTGTGGCAGCTGACGCAGCGGCTCTCGGGGACGTTGCCTTGGCCCTGCACGACGCCGGAGTGACAGTCGGCGCAGTTCATGTCGTAGCGTTCCACGTCGCCGTGGTCGAACTTCAGGCCGCCTGTGGTGACGGTCTTGTCAGGCACGTCATGACAGAGGGTGCAGGTCGCGGTGCCGCGGTTGATCCGCTGGTCCTTGAAGTGACAGAGGAAGCAGGTGCTTTCGGTGACGGCGATGTGCTCGCCCTGCACGATCTGGCTGTGGCAGGAGGTGCAGCGCAGCTCCTTGCCGCGGCGCATCTCGGCCAAGTGATCCTGGTGATCGAATATCACGTTCTCGTAGACCTCGCGGCCCGACAGGAGCCGCTGTTCGTGGCACCCCGGTCGGAGGCAGCTGGCGTCGGGGACTTCCGCCCAGGGCTTGGTCCCGTAGGTGCCGGTGAAGTAGCTGGCCACCATGGACGACGCTTCGAACTTCTTGTGGAGCTCGTTGGTGATGCCGGGCGGAATGTGGCACTCCACGCACTTGACGTCGTTGTGCGAGGAGGTCTTCCAAGACTCGTAGTACGGCGCCATGACGTGGCACGTCCCGCAGAAGCTGGGCTGGGAACTCACTTCGATGCCGAGGAACAGCGCTGCCACCAGTAACGGCAAGGCCACGATGGCGATCCAGAGCAGCCGCAGCAGCCAAGACGTCCGTCGCCAGCGCCGGAGCACTTGCATTCAGCTCACCCCTGGCGCCGCTCCCGACGACGTTCGCGGCGGTAGAGCAACGCGATGACGAGCGCAAGCGCCAGGAAGACCCAGACAAGCGAAAGCCCGACCAGCCGATTGCGCTGTGCGCTCAAGAGGCCGTGCGCTTCGCCTTGGACCGACTCGGCCACGGACCGGGCCCGTCGGGTGAGGTCTTCCACGCGGTTCACGTCCAGGCTGTGTTGGACGGGCAACGCCTGCACCAGATACGCACGCGCCTCGGTCAACCGAGACGAGAACGGAGCGACGTTGTGGCCCGCCGCCCGCGCCTGCTCCAGCGACGCTTCCGCTCGCCCCAAGGCGTCCGAGGCGCCCTGCAGCAGCGTCTTGAGCGTCTGCCCGCGCGTGACCGCCTTCGACCCTGAGGCGTGACAGTCGGTGCAGGCGGTCTCGAAGAGCGTTCCGACTGTCGCCTCCAGTTCGACGCTCTTGATCTCGTGGTGTCGGTGGCAGCTGGTACACTCCGCCATGCCCTGCTCGACCATTGCTGTCCGGTGAGGGCCCTCGTTGAAATAGGCGCGGGTGCGTCCGTGGCAGGTGCCGCAGACGTCGACGACGTCCTCGACGCCGGGGGGGGCCGTGCCGTGGCTGCCGTGGCAGTCCGCGCAGCTTGGCGCCTTCACGTTACCCGCTTCCAAGAGGGCCCGCCCATGGACGCCCGACTCGAACGCCTCCACTTGATCGGTCGGAAGGTTGTAGGGTGCCATACGCTCGCGATCCTCGTGACACTGGCCGCACGTCGCGGGCACGTTCAGGGGGTTGACGGGGCTGCGGTAGTCGAACGCGGGGCGGACGCGGTGGGCCGTGTGACAGTCGCTGCAGACGGCGACGTCGGTGTTGCCGTCCTGCCATTGCTGTCCGTGCCGCGAGGTGAGATACGCGGCGAACTGATCCGTCGGGAGTCCGTACGGCCGCATGCGTGAAGGATCGGCATGGCAGCCGGCGCACAGCGCGGGCTCATCGGCTCGCGAGGGCGTTCCCCGAAAGCCTGCGTTGGCCGCATGGGCTGCGTCCTCGTCCAGGGTTTGGGCGTTGCCGCCGTGGCACTGCACGCAGGTGACGCCGGCCTCTGCGTGGCGATTCTCCAGGTAGTCGGAGCGGAGCTCGCTATGACAGACCGTACATTGGGTCTGCTCCAACGGCACGTCACGCGGGAGCGGTGCCAGTTGCCGGCCGGGGGTCTGGACGGGCTGGCCGAAGGCGGCATACGAGCCGAGCGCCACCAGGGCGATCAGGATCGCCGTGCCGACGAGCAACGACAGCCACCGTGAGCGTCCCGTCGACCGATCCAACGCGGGGAGGACGATCAGTCCGAGAAACAGGGCCACGATGACCAGCAATCCCGCCCCGGCCGGCAGGAGCTGATCCAGGGCATAGAACGGCAAAAAGTACCAAGGTGTCGACGGCTCGCCCGGACTCAGCGTGTCTATCAGGTCTCCGAGCGGGGGCGTCCAGACCACGGCGAGCGTCCACTGGAGGCCCAACAGGAGCACCACGACGATCAGCCCGTCCAGCAGCAGATCAGCGACGGTTCGTCGGTTCAAGGCCCAATCCCTCCTCGACGACGTCCGGGTCGGGATGCGACCGCGGCGCGTACAGGCCCTGGCGCGCGACCAGATACAGGTGCAGGACCAACAACCCGACCGTGATCCAGGGGAAGAGGCCCACGTGGAAGACGTAGAACCGCAGAAGGGCCCCCTCGCCCAGCTCCTCGACGCCGCCCCAAAGAAACGCGAGCAACAGCGGGCCGAGGAACGGGACCTGCTCGATGGCGGCGCGCGCCTCGTCGATGGTCCAGAAGGCGGTCTGGTTCCAGGGCAAAAGCGTCCCCGTGAAGCCGAAGGCCAAAAGCAACAACATCAAGAGCATGCCGACGCCCCAGTTGAACCCGCGACGGCGATAGGCACGCTCCGCGAAGACCCGGATGAGGTGCAACAACGCGAGCAGCACCAGCAGCGAGCTGCCCCACGCATGGAGCCCACGGACCAGCCAGCCGAGCGAGGCCGTTCCCATGATGTACTGGATGCTCGGATAGGCGTCGGCCGCCGTCGGCTGATAGTAAACCATGAGCAGGATGCCAGTGATCACCTGCAGGAGGAAGAGGAAGACCGTCACGCCCCCAAGATAATGGACCCAGCGGATGCGCGGGGAGACCTCGAGTTCCAGTTCGCGCCGTATCGGATCGCGTACTCGTTCCAGAAAGTTCACGGTCTCCCTCCCCTTGCTGGGCGTACTCGGACCGATCCCGACGGAAGCACTCCGGCCCGTCTGGCACGACTACCGTAGTCCGCGCCGCCAAAGGTGGCGATGATCTCGCTCAGGCGGGAAGCTGACCTGGCTCATGGCCTCAGCGGGGATGGCAAGACCTCGGCGGTGCACCCACGAGGGCGTCAGGATTCGGAGGTCGGGCGGGCGGCTGCATCCCCGTGGCCGCTCGGCCACGGGGGCAACAGATGGAGCACGAGCGCCAAAATGGCAAAGGGCAAGATCAGCAGGCCGACGGTGACCACGATCCCTTCGGGGCCCCAGATCGGCGGCGAGAACTCGAGCAGGCCGCGGAAGCTCTTGGAGATCAGTTGGCCGCCGATGACGATGTTCCAGCGCATGGCGAGCACGCCGATCATGATCAATACGCCCGACGTGACGCCCGCGACGACCTTGATTCGGGCGCTGCGCGTCAGCGTCAGGGCGCTGGCCAACAGGATCAGCGGAAGCAGCGTCCCGAAAAGCACCTGGATGACGAAGAAGCTGATGCCGGCTCGTTCGAACAACATCTGCCCCACAATGGCCCAGCTTTCCTCGTTCTCATAGACCATGCTGACGACCTCGAACGCCTCGAAGACGAGGTCGACGGTCAGGAATGCGCCAAGCCATGCCATCAGCATGCGGAGACAGCCCATATCCAGCGGTAGGCGTCGCAGGCGGGACACGAGCACATAGAGCACCAACAATAGCGCCATGCCCGAGACGATGGCCGACAGCAGAAAGAAGAAGGGCGTCAGTGGGCTCGACCACCAGGGGTTGGCCTTGACGGCGCCGAAGATGAAGCCGACGTAGCCGTGCAGCGTCGACGCCAGCGGGATCCCGATAGCGGACAATGCCCAAGCGATGCGGTGGTCGACGCGCTCGGTCCGCTCGGAGACCTCGTAGACGCCGAGCGTCAACGCGCGGTACAGGAAGCGCGCCGGTCCGTTTGCGGTCTGGGCGTAGCGGACGATGTCCTCGCGGAACGTGAACCAGACCTCCGCGGCCAGCACCACGAAATACGAGAGCCAGATGTAGCCGAACCCGCTCATTGCCGACGTGAAGTGCGGCGTGATGAAGATCTCGAAGCCGCGCTCCGGCCGACCCAAGTGCAGCAGCAGTGGCAGGGGGGCGACGACCAGGAACGCGAGGGCGGTCAGCAAGGAAAAGCGCGCGATCGGCTCGAACGCCTTGATCCGGAAGACGTGGTAGAGCGCCGACACGATGAAGGCCCCGGCCACCAGGCCCGTGATGTAGGGGTAAAGCACGATCGCGAGCCCCCAGGCGATCTCCATCTCGTTGGGATAGGCGAAGCCCTCCACCGCCTTAGCGCACCCCCTTCTCCAAGCCGACGTAAAAGACCCGGGGCTCGGCCCCGAGATCCTGCTTCAGCACCTGGATCCGCTCGTTCCGAACGATCTGACGCACGGCACTGCGCGGGTCGTCCAGGTCGCCGAACAGGCGTGCGCTCACGGGACAGGCCTCGACGCAAGCGGGCTGGAGGCCGCGGGTGATCCGGTGGTAGCACCACGTACACTTGTCCACGACGCCGGTCTGCGGCTCCAAAAAGCGAGCCCCATAGGGACAGGCCTGGATGCAGTAGCGACAGCCGATGCAGTGCTCGCGGTCGACGAGGACGACGCCGTCCTCGGTCTGATACGTTGCTCCGACAGGACAGACCTGAACGCATGGCGGGTTGTCGCACTGGTTGCAGAGCTTAGGGACGAAGAAGGCCTTTTCGTACTTCTCCGGATGCTCCTCCGCCTCGAAGCCGTGCATTCCGGCCTCGGGGGAGTCGACTTCCATCTCCAGATCCGGCGTCATCTGGTAGCGCTCGATCCAGGTTCGGGTGAACTCGGCGCCCTTGACGACGTCGTTTTCCTTGTTGCAGGCGATGACGCAGCGGCCGCAGCCGATGCAGCGGGTCGCGTCCACGACGAACGCCCAGCGCCGCTGGCCCCAGTCCGCCGTGGGCCCCGAGTCCTGTGCCGCTTCCGTCAGCAGGCCGGCCAGCGGGAGGCCGAGCGTGGTCAGGCCGGTCACGCCGCCGCCGGCGGTCGCCAATCGGATGAAGGCTCGTCGGGTCAGCGATGGGTCCATGGAAGCCCCCCTCATTGCCGTGGATCGTGACAGTGCAGACAGCTCTCGTTCGGCCGGTCCTCATGGTCCTCGGGGAAGGGACGCGTCCGCTCGGTCAGGTGGCAGAGTCGGCAGTCGGAAAGCCCTTGGAGGCTGTGGGGGATATCGGGGATCCCGCCCGGCGCCACGAGCCGTGGCCGATGCGGGCTGTGGCAGCTTACGCAGGCCTCCTCGCCGCCGTGGCTGGCGGCGTCGATTTGGGCGAAGGGCGCCGGCTTGGCGCGGACGTCGTCGTGGCACCGCGCGCAGGCCTCGCGCGAGACGGGCCGCTGGAGCGCAGCCTCAGTGGGCCGCTCAACGTGCTCACGAGCGGGGCCATGGCAGGTCTCGCAGTTGACCGAGCGGTGCTGAGAATTGTTCCAGGACCCGTGCTGGTCGGCGTGACAGCCTTGGCACGTTGCCGAGCCGACGTATTCGACCGGCAACTCGCGCCAGAACGCGACGTTCGCGCCCCGATAGGCACCAAATTGACCGAAGGTCTCCGGCGTGAGGGCCCACTTGAGAACCAGAACGACGCCGATCACCAGTAGCAGCAACAGCGCTGCGCGACCGACGTGTTTCATTCGGTATCCGTGCCTCCTCCAGTGGGGCGCTTCTCCCTGTCAGCCCGTGTCGCGGCGGGCGGATGCCGCCCGGTGGTCTTTCCCGTCGTTGCTTATCATCGGCACGGGGCAAGCGAGGCACAATGACTCCAATCAATGACGTCCATGATCGAGATCATGCCGATGCGCAGGATGCTTCCGGATGGCCGGCATATCTTGCTCATTCCGGCCTGCATGGGGAGGCTGCCCTGAGCGAGTTGCGGCCGTCGGTTCAGGCCTCCATCTGCTCGGCGACGTAGACCTCGCCGCGCACCACGTCAACGCGGAAGTGGGGCAAGGGTTCGTGCGGCAGGCCCTGCACGACATTGCCGTCCGTGTCGTACAGCCCGCGGTGGCACGGACATGCGAGCAGCCGCTGCTGCACGTCCCAGTCGACGATGCAGCCTTTGTGTGTGCAGATCGCGCTAATCGCGGCAAAACCGCCCGGCAGGCGCAGCACCCAGATGGGCTTGCCTTGGAACTGCACCTGACGGCCTTGTCCCAGCTCGAAATCCGCAGCCGAACCGACGTGCACGCGTTCGGGGCCGGGACGGAACTCTCGCCGCTCCGGCGGAAACACGAAGGCTGCAATGCCCCCCAGGGCGCCCAGCGCGCCGATGGAGAGTGCGGCCTGCAACAGCCGCTGAAGGAACGATCGCCGTTCCTGATCAGTGGACTCCGGCTGATCGTTGTCGGTGGCCACGAGCGTTCCCTCCTTACGAACGACGCCGCAGGTCATCATGGATGTTCCCATGGCGACTGCGTGCGGCGGGTGCCATTTTAGGTCGGTGTCGGGCGCCGACCCTATGACCGACATCAGAATCCGAGCTGATCTGGATCAATTGGTTCGCCGCAACGGCCCGATCCGGACCCATAGCGGCTTCTGAGAATTGTCGATCTCGGGATCGAATGATCTTAATCATGGCAAGACTTGATCGACGTCAGCTATACTTTTGACTAAGATCATACGAGGTGATCATCATGAGCGCGGAACAGCATGTGAGCCGCGGAGTGCAGACGATCCAACGACATCAGTGGGCCGAACCGACAACCCTGGCCAAGTTTTGGATGCTTCTCATGCGGGTTGCCCTAGGGGCGCTGGTCCTGACCGTCGGCATCCGGTTGTGGGTCGAAGGCGGCTGGAACGCCTGGGTGCAGATCGGCGGTTACCTGCCCCGAACCGTGGAGGGCCCGTTTGCCGGTCCGTTCTTGGCCCTGTGGGAAAACCCGGTGATCCTCTATCTGGTGATCTTCGGATCGATCGCCGTGGGGACGGCGATGATCCTGGGGCTGTTCGTCCGCCTCGCCGCGATCGGGGGCGCCCTCATGATGATCACGTTCTATCTGTCCAACATTCCGCCCCAGTTCGGCTGGGTCAATCAGCAGTTGATCTACTTCCTGATCTTCGCGCTCTTTCCCGCGTTGGGGCCCGGCTATCACTGGGGGCTGGATCGCTTCATTCGCCCGTACGAGGAACGATTCCCCATCCTACGTTATGTGACCGGCTGACAACGGGGACGGGTCCCCTCCATCCGAACCGAGGGGGACGGATGTCGACGTCGAGACCGCCCGGAAACGGGGAAACCTTCGTACCGTTATTGACTCCCAACAAAAGGAGGAGTTGCATGTCAACAGACACCGTTCAAGAGCAGGGGCTCAACCGCCGTAGCTTTCTCCGCAACGCCGCCGCCGCGGCGGGAGGCTTGGCGTTCACGCAGTGGGCGTTCAGCAACTTCAAGGCCGCGGCCCAGAACGGCCAGGATTACGTCATCGTGGCCGACGTCGCGCGTGGGTCGGGCGGCGATCCGAACGGCCCAGCCTGCGTGGGCACCACGGTGTTCAACCAGGGCGAGCAGGTCGTCTGGCGCGCCATGGTTTACGACGCGAGCACCGGCGAGCTCGTCAACTCGACCGACGCCGTGGAGAGCCGCGGCTTGTCCATGACCGTCGAGGTCGAGGGCCAGGACACGCTGGAGATGGAGCACGGCGCCCACCCGCCCAACAGCGACAACCAGATCTTCTTCTGGACGGCGGCGTGGACGATTCCGCCGAACGTCAGCGGCCGCGTCAAGTACACTCTCACCGTCGAAGACAGTGACGGCGGCACCGGTTCCCTGGAGATCCTAGGCTCCACGGATTCCGTGACGTTCCCCTACGCCCTGACGGTGGAATAACGTCGGCGTTTCGAGGGCGGGGTACAAACCCCGCCCTCTTTCTTTTGCCCGAAGTCACGCGAATTATTGTGCACGACAGCCCAAGGGAAAGGAGTAGCCCATGGCCGCAAACGCCACGAAGCAGCCGACCATGGCCTCAGGTCGCTTCGTCGGACATCTTTCGATTACGCCCACGCATGGACCGGTCGGAACCTCGGCCACGCTGTACGGCAAGGACCTTCCGCCGAACACCCGGCTTACGCTCATCTGGGAGACCTACGATGCCGACTGGTCGCTCGAGCAGCGCGATGGCGTCAACTGGGAGAAGTTTTACGGCATCGAGTTCGTCGATCAGATCGAAACACTAGGCGAGGTCGAAACCGATGCCGACGGCCATTTCAAGACCACGATGGACGTTCCCGAGGACTATGGGGGCATGCATGACATTTACGCGGTGGATGCCGACGGCCAACGGCTCAACAAGCTGGGCTTTCGAGTTGATCCGAGCTTCGTGATGGACCCTGATCACGGCCCGGTCGGAACACCTATCAAACTTATCATGCGGGGGCTCAACCCGGCGCACCCAATTGAGGGCTGGTATCAGCTCTACTATGACAATGGCCCCGTTGGATGCATCACGGCC
>JAHEOA010000054.1 GCA_018609825.1 Candidatus Bipolaricaulota bacterium
CGACCGTGAAGACCATGGCCAGCGCCAACAGAACGTTGATCCACTTCATGTGGGCAACGACCTCCTTCGTTTTGCGTTGATGGGTTGTCTCCAGCCCTGGCTAGCACAGACACGCTCAGCAGGGCGCCGCGGACCGCCCGCGACGCGTCAAAATCTAAGAGGAAGCGATGTCAGGGTCTATAATGCGTAAGTCAAGCCGACGTCAAGACGTGTCAACGGGGCGCAGACGGGTGAGGAGCCGTTGTCGGCTTGTACCAGACCAAAGCAGCCGGTACGTTCATCGTGTGGTAAATCAACGATTCCTGCTCGGGGCCAGCCTCGGAGTCGTCCTGCTTGGCATCGCGCTGACGGTAGCGTATGGCCTCCAACTCGACCGAGCCATGCAGAATCAGTTTGATACGCGTGCCAAGCTGTTCACGCAAACCGTCGCCGACCTCGTCGGAGAGAACGACCCGCCGAGCTACGTGCAGAGCCTGACGGAGGGCTTGGTCAAGGATACCGTCATCTACGCACAAGTGGTCCGCGACGGTGAGGTCATTGCCGAGCGGAACGGGACGTCCATTCCACTGACGGTGGAACCGCTGCAGACCCGTCAAGCGTTGCAACGCGAGGAGTCACCGGCCGACGTCCCCTATCTGGATGTCCGGCGCGCGCTCGCGCCCCATCCGCGGGAGATCGATCCGCGGAGTTACGTCCGGGTGGGGTTTTCGTTGGCACCGCATCGGCAGGAGATCCTGAGTCGGCAAGCCGAGATCGCCGCTTGGGCCCTGGGTTCGGTCGTCGTCTGTCTTGTCGGCATCCGCGGTTACGCGGCCTGGGCCCGCAGCCGTTCACGCTCTGAGGGCCAGCCCCAAGCCGACCCGAGCCCGATCTCAACGAACGGCGGGGAGACGTCGGTTGAGCCAACGAGCACGCTGCAGCACGGCCCATTGTGTCTCGACGATCGGGCCAAGGCCGTCTGGGTGGATGACGTGCGCCTTGAGCTCTCGCCGAAGGAGTACGAGCTGCTCCGGCTGCTCATGCGTCAACCTGGGACCATCCTCTCCAATGACGAGGTCATCGACGCTATCTGGACGGAGGACCAGTATGCGATGGCCAACGACGTGCGCAAGTACGTCTACCTCTTGCGCCAGAAGATCGAAGCGGACCCGAAGCATCCACGGTGGATCGAGACGATTCGCGGGTTCGGGTATCGCTTGGCCCCGATCGACGATGAATGACCGGCTTTGACCGCGTTTGACACCCGTAACCGTGTCACGGTCACCCCATGGGCGCTAGGATCAAGGAACGCGCGTCGAGCGCCCCCCAACGGATAACCCAAAAAGGAGTGACGCCCATGAAGCGAACCCTGCAAGCCCGAACGATCCTGCTGACGGCGGCGAGCCTGTTTCTGCTGTTGAGCGCCGGGGGGCTCGGCCTCATCAGCCAGGCCCAACAGCCGTCCCCATCGACGGAGCTGTTGAACCTGTCGACGACGCTGTCCAATCAGCTCCAGTTGGCGTTCCAGGAGGCCGCCCTGACCTGGAGCGCGCCAACGGCCGAGGAACGCAACGCCCATGCCCAACGGACGATCAACGTCCTCGTCGGCCGTGACTCGGATGCGTTTGACGAGGCGGCCGGCAATCCGGGCGATGGCCGCGGCGCCATCCCCTACACGGAGCAGATGAAGGAGGCGCTGCACGACACGCCTTGGGAGGACTTCGTGGTCACGGCCGATCACGCCAACGCCTTCGCCGGGTTCGCGCTTGAGCACGCCCAGAACACGCTGGCGACCGCGGGCGAGGCGGACGCGCGGGAGGAGGCGCGCAAGGTGATCGGCTTCCTCAAGGCCGCTCTCGGCTGCCGCGGCGACGCCCCCACCACCGGCGGCGCGCTCAGCATCCGGTCGGCCTTGGAGGACGCTGCCCAGAGCAACGTGTTCTCGCTGAGGCGCTAACGGCTCGGGGTCAGAACCGCATGCCCAACCCGAGCACCCAGCCGCGTCGGTTGTGATAGCCCACGCTCAACTGGCTCGACCCGGCACTGATGGAGACGCCGCCGAAGACGGTCAGGAAGTTTTCGCTCGTGCGGTAGCCGTTCGGCTGGACATCCACCAACGGACGAGCCGATCGGGCGCCGACCACGATCACCTCGCTCGGCTGGGCCACGTGGGCTTTCTGTTGGACGGCCATACCGCCGCCGACGTGGAAGCCGAGGCGATCGCCGAACGGAACGGCCACCTTCCCGTAGAGCTCGGCCTCCGGCCCGTCGTTGTAGACGCGTTCGTTGCTGAAGCTGCGCGGCTCGCCCACGTCGTTGAACGCGGGCACGTCCTCGCCCGTGAACGACAGCGACCCGCCCAAGGCCAGGTAAGGCGAGAAGCCGATTTCCAGGCCGCCGCTGAAGATGCCGTCGTCGTTGAGGCCCACGTTCATGCCGAACGCCAGCGCCTCGAGCGAGCCCAAGTCGACGTCAACGTCGGCGTCAAAGTCGGGCGGCGACGGCGTCCGCGGCGTGGCCGGCGACGGATCGGCGCTCAGTTGGACGCTCAGCTCGTGCTGAGTCTCGTCCTCGATCTTCAACGCCTGAGCCCAGACCTGATAGCCGGACTTGCGCAACACCACGTTGACCTCGCCCGGCTTGACGACCAGCTCCAGCGGGCTCTGGCCGCGGAGTTGTCCATTGACGTAGACCTGCGCGCCCTCGGGCTGGGAGTCGATGCGCAGCCGCGCGAAGCTCTGGGCGACCAGAAACTGGGTCCACGCCGTCGCCCAGGACTCGGGCTGGACGCTTTCGTCGACCATCGCTTCCACGTTCGGCTTGACCTTCTGGATGCCCTGGCCGAGAACGGGGAAGGCTTGCTCATCCAGGCTCTGGGAACTCAGCTCGGCGATCGGAAGCGGCGTCGTGCTGGCGATGGCCTGCAAGGACTCGACGCCCAGCGGCTCGCTCACCACGAGGCTGTAGTCGTCGGTGGCGGGCAGCGTATGGCTGCCGGCTGTCAGGAAGTTGTTGCGCGCGAAGCCGTTCGGAAACAGCAGCGTCACGCGCCCGTCGGGCTGGACGTCGTAGATGTAGACGTAGGCATCCTTATTTAGCTCCAGATGGATCCTGAGCGTCTCCTCGGGCTTGTAGCGGGGCTTGTTCGTCCGGATGTCGATCGACAGCGCGGACTCTTCCGGGCCGATGATGATCGTCTCTGGCGCGGGTGGTTCGTCCTGCGCTTGCGCCCCCGCGCTCATGCCCATTGCGAGCATCGCGATCAGAACCGTCGATACGGCGACTCGTCCCTTGCGCATAGTTCTCACCTCGTCAATGTACACGTCGCAGGCGCTCGCGGTTTCAGGCGCCCATGTCGATGACCAGATCCTTGGGGAACGGCGTGAGGCTATGGAACCGCCCGTCCGCGTCGGCGTAGTAGGTGTCCTCGATCCGGATCCCGTACCCGCGATTGGGATAGTAGAGGCCCGGTTCCACGGTAAAGACCATGCCCGGTTCCAGCACGGCATCCGAGGGCCCGAAGGTGCGGAAGTACGGGTCCTCGTGGACCTCGAGGCCGAGCCCGTGCGCCAGGCTGTGGACATAGCCGGTCGTGGTTTGGGGATCCGTTTTGGGATCGGGATGCCCGCGCTCCTTGAAGAAGTCACAGACGTAATGCTGATACGCCTGCGTCGACTCGCCGAGCGCGAACTCCGCCACGACCGCGTTGAACGCGTCCATGACGTCCCGATAAACGCCCCCGATCTCCTCCGGCGCATGGCCCAGACAGAACGTCCGTGTCACGTCGTGGAAGTAGCCGGAGGCGTCGCGGGGGAAGAAGTCGATCAGGATCGGCTTGCCCCGCTCGATGGGATCGTCCGGGTTGCCGCGCGAGTGGGGCACGCCGGCGTCTCGACCGATGGCACAGATGAAGCCCGCGGGCGATTCCAGCCCGCGCTTGGCCTGTTCCATGCGGATGACGGCCTTCGTGTCCCCGATCGTCAGCGCCGAGCCGTCGTCCTTGACCAGCGTCCCATGGCGCACCTCATGCGCTCGCCAGAAGGCCACGACCGCTTCCAAGACCTCACATGCGGACTCGCCGACCCGTCGCAGGGCGTCCATCTCATCGGCGTCCTTCGTCCGACGCGCCATGCGGAGCGCGTCCTCGGCGTACTCGCCGACGAACGTCACCTCGGGCAGCGCGTCAGACAGTTGATGCAGAAACGTGTGGTACGCGCCGATCGGGCCGGTCCCATAAATGCCCACGCGCCCGCGGACCCCCAAGTCCGTGAAGATGCGTCGATACAGCTCCACCCGAGCGTCGAGCTGGCTGTCCGCCGACTGTTGAATCTCGTGCACGGGCCAGCGATCGAGATTGACCAGGTCCAAACCGGATCGCTCGGCCTCGTCCCGTTCCATCGAGCGATAGATCAGTTGGGGGGTCTGGCCGCGTCTTTTGATCACGCTGCCGACGACATGGGCCCCACGCGTCAGGTAGGCGAACGCCGGATTCGCACTGCCCATGCCGTCCGGCCCTTCGACGAGAAGGGCGTCGAGGCTCCGCTCCTCCATCAACGCGTCAATATCGGGTTTCATGGTGCGTCGATGGTATCACAGCGCGCGTCGGTTACCGAGTCCCTGGCATCCATAAGCGCCGGCCACCCGTTGTCGCGGCATGGGATCGCGCGTTAAGCTACGCTCGAGGTATTCATGGCATACGTCACGCTCATGAAGTCAGCCGACCCGAAGGAAGCCCGATTGGTGTTCCAGTTGCTGGCGTCGAACGGATTCCATCCCTGGATGCCGGGCGGCCACGAGCACACCTACGTCCAGTTGGACACCACCATCCAGATCCCGGAGGGCGAGCGGGAGGCCGCGCAAGCGCTTATCGACGCATACGGCGAGGACGGGCCCGAGGTCTCCGAATCGGGCGGCGATCCCGACCCCGCTTAACGTTCGTTCATCGGGACGTATTCGGCGTACTCCGGCCCCGTGTAGCGGCCCCGCGGGCGGATGAGCACGTTTTCCGAATACTGCTCCAAGACGTGCGTGGCCCAGCCGCTGATGCGGCCCATGGCAAAGATCGGCGTGAACAGATCGGTCGGGATGCCGAGCATGTTGTAGCACACGCCCGAGTAGAAGTCGACGTTCGGATAGATCCCCTTGTCGCCCAGCAGGTCGGTTCCCACCGACTCGACTTCCTTGGCGACGCGATACAGCTGGCTCTCGCCGCGGACGGCCGCCAGGTCGTCGATGAGCGACTCCAACGCGACCGCACGAGGATCCTTCGCCTTGTAGACGCGGTGGCCCAGGCCCCAGATCCGCTCCTTGTTGGCCAGCATCGACTCGATCGTCTCGCGGACGCGCTCCACGTCCCCGATTTCCTCAAGCATGTGCAGCACACGGGCGTTGGCCCCGCCGTGGAGCGGCCCCTTCAGGGTCGCAATCGCCGCGGTCATGGCAGAGTAGACGTCGCCCAATGTCGACGCCGCCACGCGGGCGGCGAACGTCGAGGCGTTGAAGCCATGATCGGCGTGGAGCACGAGGCAGACGTCGAAGACCCGGGCGCTGGTGTCGTCGGGCTCCTCGCCCGTCATCATGTGAAGGAAGTTGGCGGCGTGGCCCAGGTCGTCGCGCGGCGCGATCGGCTCTTGCCCCTCGCGCACTCGGTGATAGGCAGCCAAGATCGTCGGCACGACGGCCATGACGCGCAGCGCCTTGCGGCGGTTGGCCTCCGGGTCGGTGTCCTCGGCGTGGGCATCCGAGCCCCCAATGGCCGACATCATGGTGCGCAGCGCGTCCATGGGCGTCGACTCTTGGGGAAGCGCCCGCAGGACGTCCAGCTCCTCGGGGGAGAGGGCGCGGTGGCGGCTCAGTTCGTCGTTGAATGAACGCAGCTCGTCTTCGGCCGGCAGACGGCCTTCCAGCAGCAGATAGGTTGTCTCTTCAAACGTGGAATGATCGGCGAGGTCCTGGATATCGTAGCCGCGATACCGCAGGCGTCCCCCTTCGCCGTCGATGAAGCAGATGTCCGATTCGGCCAGAATCACGCCCTTGAGTCCGGGCCGGAAGACGGTCTCATCGCTCATGGAATCGTGCCTCCTCGTGGTCGGTCATTGCCGCCCATTCTAGAAGGCGGGCGATGTGCGATCAACGTTTGCCCCAATGGAAGGGAGATCAAATGGCTCCCCATGGACAAGCGACCTAGGCGAGTCGGAACGGAGAAGGCTCCCCGTGCGTCGCCGGGGAGCCCGTGGCGTTCAATGGGGGCTGGCTCTTGTCGTCAAGAGCCCTTGCCGTTTTTGCCCTCTTCTCGCTCCAGATAGTCCAGAATGGCCTGAACCGCAAGGTAGTTGACCGAGCGGTCTTGGCTCTTGGCGAGCTTCTGCAGGCGGGACAGCAGGTTGGCCTGCTGCTTGCTCTGCGGCACGTAGATGGTCAGGGTGGCACGCTGTGCCATGAGGTGTCGACACCTGCCTTTCGGTTCCCTATCCTTACGCACGCACGGGCGTGTGCACGCGCGGGGTGTGATCTCTAACGTGAGTTTACTGCCCCTGATTGCAACGTGCTATACGGGGTCCTACGTAAGGCAGCGAAGGGGTGGCAGAGTGTTTCAGAAGCTGTCGTCGATCGCGGTCTCGGGGGGAATGATGCCGCGCTGCAAGGCAAAGCGGGCCACGTCGGTCTGGCGTTCGAGGCCGAGTTTGCGCATGGCGTTGGCCCGATGGATCTCCACGGTTCGGTGGCTAATCCCGAGGTTCTTCCCGATGCGCCGATTGGTCAGGCCCTCCGCCACCATCTGGATCACCTCACGCTCGCGGGCCGTCAGCGTCTCGTAAGGATCCGTCTCCCCCTCGTAAGCCTTCTCTCGGAAGTAAGCCACCGAGCGCTCGTCAAACGGCGGACTGAGGAAGAATCGTCCCGCCAAGGCGGCCCGGACAGCGTCGACGATGACATCGCCCGCGGCGCCCTTCATGACGTATCCCGAGGCCTCAGCGCGCACGGCCTCCAGGACGTACGGCTCGGCGTCGTACATGGACAGGACGATCACCCGCGTCTCGCCCGTGCCCTCCCGAGCCACGCGCCGCGCCACCTCGAGGCCGTTCAGTTGGGGCATGACGATGTCGACGATCAAAACGTCCGGCTTATGCTGACCGATCAGCTCGAGCGCCTCCAACCCGTTGCTCGCCTCGCCGACCACGCGCCAGCCGGCGTTCTCCAGCAGCGCCCGCAGGCCCTGCCTCACCACGGGATGGTCGTCGGCGATGACGATGCGGGTCATGCGCCTCCGTCCGGCCTGTCGGGACGCTGTGCGGACGGGTCGGCCCGAGGCAAGGTGCAAGTGACTTGCGTTCCCGCGCCGCGTGAGGAACGAATCTGCAGCGAGCCTCCCAACAACTCCGCCCGTTCGCGCATTCCGGTCAGTCCCGTCGACGTCCGGTCGTTCGTCAGTTGCTTGGCCGGGAAGCCAACGCCTCGGTCGCGAATGTCGATATGCAGTTCCGACTCGTCCAGGCAAAGCCGGGCCTGGACGCGATCGGTCTGGGCATGACGGGCGACGTTCGTGAGCGCTTCCTGCACGATGCGATACGCGGTCGTCTCCACTTCAGAGGGAAGCGAGGCTCCATCGAGGCCGTCTTCGGCCAGGTCGACCTGCACGCCCGTGTGGGTCTGGAAGCGCTCCACATGCCATTTGAGCGTGGGCCACAGGCCCAAATCGTCCAGCATGGCCGGTCGAAGATCCAGCGAAAGCCGCCGGACCTGGTCAATGAGATCGTCGATCAACCCGCTGGCCTGCTTGACGGGGCCGTCAGCTTCCGCATGGGAGACATCCGTTCCGTTGGCTTCCAACAGCAGTTTGACGGCGGTCAGCGTCTGGCCGACCTCGTCGTGGAGCTCGTTGGCGATCGCGCGGCGCTCGGCCTCCTGCGCCTGCATCAGCTGTTGGGACAGCGACGTCACGCGATCGCGGGCGCGCTCGGCTTGTTGGAACAACTGGGCGTTCTGGATCGCCACGGCGACCTGTGAGGCGATGATCTCCAGCACGCGTTGGTCCCACTCGCTGTACGCGTGGGGCTGTCGGGTCTCGACGTTGATCACGCCCAGCACCGTCCCCTCGTTCATCAGCGGCACGCAGAGCTCCGATTGGATGTCGGGCAGAATCGGGTCATACCGTGGTTCCTGGCCGACGTCGCCGCAGCGGATGCTCTCGCCGTGCTGCGCCACCCACCCGACGATGCCGCGCCCGAGATGCAGATACAGGTCTTCCACCGTCGCCCGATAGGCCGGGGAGAGCCGCGATCGATGCTGCCAGTCGCCGAGCGCAAACGGGACGAGGCGATCCTCCGCATCGACGAGGAAGACGCCGCAATACTCGTAGTGGAGCGACGCCTCAAGAATGCCGATGAGGGCGTTGGCCAGTTCCTCCAGCGACTGCAGCGCCTGGAGGCGTTGGCTCACCTCGTGAACGGTGGTGAGCTCGCGGAGGCGACGATCCATATGCTGTTCCGTCAGCTTGCGATCGGTGATGTCGGTCAGGCTGTTGAAGACGCCGATGACCTGGCCGGAGGCGTCCCGTGCCGGCGAGTAATGCGCTTGAAACCAGACGCGCTCGCCTTGGGTGTCGGTGACTTGCAGTTCGTCCGAGACGGACTCCCCGGCGAACGCCCGTCGCAGATTGGCAAAGAAGGCATCTTGGAGCTCGTCGCGGACGTAGCGCTCGATGGGATCCCCTTCGCGGATGGCCTGACCCAATATGCGCTTGGAGCGCTCGTTGGCGACTTGGTTGTACATCTTGATGTGATAATTCCGATCGATGAGCGTAAACGACTGGAGGCTGCTATCGAAGATCGCGCGCAGCTTGATCTCCGACTCGCGCAGCGCCTCCTCCATGGACTTGCGATCGGTGACGTCGAGGACGCTCAGAAACACCCCCCGAACCTCGCCGTCGTCGCCCCACACCGGATCGTAATGCCCTTCGTAGCAGCGGACCTCGCCGTCGAGGCCCGTTAGCTCGCGTTGGGCCACCGTCGGATGGCCCTCCAGGGCGTCGTCGATGTTGGCCAGGATCGACGCATGGCCCTCGGGCGCGACGAAGTTGTCGAAGGGCTCCCCGACGACGAGACCGCGCCCCACGAGCTGGCGCGCATGGTCATCCGCCATGCGGTTGAAGGCGATCACTCGGCGCTGCCGGTCCAGCAGCGCGAACGTCTGTCGGGCGTTGTCGAAGATGGTGTCGAGTGTCCTCTGCGAGCGCTCGAGCGACGCCTCCGTGCGCTTGCGGTCGGTGATGTCGACGATCTGGGAGAGCACGAAGGTCTCGCCCCCGAAGCCGAGCGTCTGCGAGTAGCGCAGGGCCTCGCGCCGCTCGCCCTGTCGCGTCACGTACGGGTGCTCGACGTCGCGCAGCTCGCCATGCTCCTCGAGGCGATCGCGCACCCGCTGGCGTTCGTCGGGGCTGGTGTAGAATCCGAGGTCCTCGGCCGTTCGCCCGATCAGCTCCTCACGCGTCCAGCCCGACAGCGCGCAGAACGGCCCGTTGACCTCGACGATCGCCCCGTCGTCGAGCCGCGTCACGCACATGGCGATC
>JAHEOA010000055.1 GCA_018609825.1 Candidatus Bipolaricaulota bacterium
CCGCGTCCCGGCGACGTCCTTGCGGGACGAACTGGGACGGGATGTGGCCGTGACCGACGCCGCGAGGGCCGCGATCGACGGGATCGCATCGGCCTATCGGAGGTTCCAGGCGTCCGGCTTCGCCCCCATTCGACACGAGGAGTGGCCCCAAGTCAGCGCCTTGGGCGAACACGTCTGGGTGGTTGACGATGATCACAAGCAACGCGTCCGGGTCGCGGGCCTGGCCGAGGACGGGCGGCTGATCGTTGGAACCAACGACGGGATTCGCCATCTGGCGAGCGACGAGATCACGCTGGAACTGGAGGAGTGAGGCATGCCGGGCATTGCCGTCATCGGCGCCCAGTGGGGCGACGAGGGAAAAGGGAAGATCGCGCATCGACTGGCGCGCGAGGCCGACATGGCGGTTCGCTTCAACGGGGGCACGAACGCGGGCCACACCGTCGCCGTGTCCAACGCTCAGGGGGCGAACGGGACGGACGAACGGGAGTTCAAGTTCCATCTCGTCCCCTCGGGCGCGCTCCACGACGGCTGCGTCGGCGTGCTGGGCAACGGCATGGTGTTGGAGCCGCTGTCGCTGGCCCAGGAGATCCAACAGCTACGCGAGGCCCGCAACGACCACCCCGAGATTCGCATCAGCGCGGGCGCCCACCTGATTCTGCCCTATCATCCCATGGTGGAGCGGCTCGAGGGCGCCCAGCGTGAGCTCGACACGACGGCCAAGGGGATCGGGCCGGCCTATCAGGACAAGATCGCGCGCCGCGGGCTGCGGGCGGCGCATCTGCGCCATCCCGAGGCGTTCGTCGAGCGCGTGACCGCCAATGTCGAGCTATTCCGCTCGCTCTATCCCGACTCGGAGGCCCTCCAGAATCTCGACGCGCGCGCCGAGGCCGAGCGTCTGTTGGCAGCTTCGGAGGGCTTTGTCGACGCCATCACGGACACGATCGACGTCGTCAACGGCGCGCTCGACGAGGATCAGACCGTGGTGTTCGAGGGCGCCCAGGGGACGCTGCTCGACGTGGAGTTCGGGACGTATCCCTACGTGACCTCGTCGTACGCGACGATCGGGGGCGTCGGCGTCGGCGCGGGCGTGTCGCCGCGGCGGCTCGACCGCGTCATCGGCCTCGCCAAGGCCTTCACCAGCCGCGTGGGCGCCGGCCCGTTCCCCACCGAAGAGACGGGGGAGGTCGGCGATCGACTGCGCGGCACGGGCGAGAACCCCTGGGACGAGTACGGCACGACGACGGGCCGCCCGCGACGCTGCGGCTGGCTCGATCTGGTCGCCCTCGGCTACGCCGCGCGCCTGAACGGCTTCACCGAACTGGCGCTGGTCAAGCTGGACGTGCTGTCGGGATTGGACGAGCTCAAGGTCGCGACGGCCTATCGGCACGCGGGCCAGCAGCGCGCGACGTTCCCGAACGATGCCAAGACACTGGAGGCGTGCGAGCCCGTCTACGAGACGCTTCCCGGCTGGTCCGAGGCCATCACCCGTTGTCGGTCCTGGGACGAGCTGCCGACGAACGCCCAACGCTATGTCGGGTTCGTGGAGGAGGCGATCGGCGTGCCCGTGTCGATCATCTCCGTGGGCCGCGCCAGCGACGCCACCATCGACGTGCCCCAATGAGGGACAAAGCGGCGTCCGGCACCGGACGTTGCGAGGGGCCGTTCGGCGTGCTATAGTGACGCATCTCGGAGGCATTCCCTATGGAGACTCGACAGCGCACGTACGTCGCCAAGCAAGAGGAGATGGGCCAGGCGTGGGATCGCGAGTGGTGGATCGTGGACGCCCGCGGTCAGACGCTCGGGCGTATGGCCTCGCGGATCGCGCGGGTGCTCATGGGCAAACACAAGCCCATCTACACGCCGCACGTCGACGTCGGCGACTACGTGATTGTCGTCAACGCCGCCGAGATCGACGTCACGGGCAACAAGCGCGAGACGAAGTTCTACCACAACTACTCCGGCTATCCGGGCGGCATGCGCTCACGGTCGTTCGAGGAAGTCATCCGCAAGAACCCGACTGAGCCCGTCTACGAGGCCGTCCGCCGCATGCTGCCCAAGTCGAAGCTGGGCGCTCGCATGCTGAAAAAGCTCCGCGTCTACGCCGACGAGGCGCACCCCCACGACGCGCAGAACCCGCAGCCGCTCGACCTGTAAGCCGGACCCCGCACGCCGCTGGGCGACTGGGCCATTCGGCCGCTGCCCGCAACCGTCCCGCGATCGTCGACCTGCTCGCTCCGGGCCTGACCGGTGCAGTTGTCCCCACCGCCCCCGAGTGCTACAGTCAATCCAAGAAACGCTCGGTCCTTCGCGAAAAAGCGAACGTAGTCTGGACCACAGTTCGCCCAATAATCGGGTGCTATAGTGGCATTTGGATGATCAGACTCGCCTTAAACGCGAAGCGATGTAAAGGAGGCCTGTGATGAGAGGTCCAACCCGCATGCTCCCTGCGTTGGGGGTATTGCTCTTTTTGCCGCTCCTCATTTCCGTATCCGTCGCAGCCCAGACCGGCGACACCGCCGCGTCGTACACGCTGGAGCAAGGAGATTTCAGCACGACCTTGGTGCCGCTCCGAGATTCACAGTCTGTGACGGATTTCTACAACTACAGCAACTTCCAGTCCAACACGGGGCTGGAGGTCAACGGCCGTTCTCAGATCTTTCTCTATGAGAACACCAACACGGGCAACGTCAGCCTCGTCATCGTCCATGGACTGGCCGACGGCGGCGCCGGCGACGTCAGCTTTTCGTTCGAGGGCTTGCCCGAGGGCACCCAGTTCCAGGTCCAGGACGACCCGGATGACACCTGGTCGCTCAACGTTCCGACCGCTCAGGTCGACTGGTCCTGGCAGGCCGGCTTCAACGACGGCGCCGTGCTCGGCCCGCTCTCGCGAACGTTCGAGATGACGATCACGCCGCAGTTCAACTCCGGGATCGACGAGCTGGCCGCGCTGAGCGGCGACGTCAACAACCCCGACACCCGACTCCTGCCCAACCTCAACGACGAGATCACCATCCGCGCGCGCGTGGGCACGCCGCCGACCGCCGAGTTCAGCCTCAACCCGCAGCAGCCCGGGGTCGGCACGTCGGTGTCGTTCGACGCCAGCGCGTCCGAGGCCGCGGACGATCAGGAGATTGACACCTACGAGTGGGACTTCGACGGCGACGGCAACTTCGAGGTCTCCACGGACTCCGCGACGATCGAGCACACGTTCGACGAGACGGGCACGTTCCGCGTGTCGCTGCGCGTCACCGACGACCGCGGCGTGAGCGCCACGGCGACCCGGACCGTGGAGGTCGTGGAGGTCAGCTCGCGCGCGACGCGGACCATTTCGACCCCGGAAGCCGCCGTCGGCTTCACGTTCCGCGTGACGGTCGAGATCGAGCTCGGCACCTCGGTCAACGGGCTCGGGATGGACGAGGACCTGCCGCCGGGCTTCGAGATCACGCCCGTGAACAACGCCGGCGCCACGTTCAAGCGCGCCGAGACGCAGTGGGTCTGGCCGTCGTCACTGCAGGCCAACGAGATCCGCCGCGTCGTCTACGACGTGACCGTCAACCCCGAAGCCAACGTCGGCGAGCTGCCGAGCTGTTTCAGCATCGACGGCTTCATCGAAAGCGCCTCGCCCGCCTTTATGACCGACATTCAGGGCCAGTCCGAGGTCTGCATGGTGGACTGCCTCTCCATCCCGGTGGCCGTCAGTCACCTGACGACCGAGGGCGTGGTGGACCTGCGCCTGGACAATCAGGTCACCGACGACCAGCTCCAGCGCTCGGTCTCGTTCTGGATGGAGGAGGCCGGCATCCCCGGCACCTGCAACGCGCTCATCGACTGGGAGATGCTCAAGACCTTGACCGCCCATCAACTGGACGCGATCCCGGTGGACGAGGACGTGCCGACCCGCTCCGAACGCGGCGCGACCGTGACGCGCACGATCCACACGTCGCTGCCCGGCTTCCAGGTCTATCTGCCCAGTGACCAGGGGCGCGTCTTCCGGGTGCGGCTCCACATCGACGTCCAGAGCGAGCTGCGCGGCTTCGGCCTCAAGGAGACCTTCCCGCAGAACTGGCAGATCCGCGCGATCACCAACGACGGCGCGGTGTTCAAGAAGACCACCCGCGAGTGGGTCTTCACCGAGCGCCTGGATCCCCAGTTCACCGGCAGCAAGACCATCGTCTACGAGGTCACGGTGCCCGAGGGCGAGAGCACCGGCTTCGTGCGACTGCAGGGCAAGCACCAAGCGATCATCCCCAGCTTCGAGTTCCAGGACGACGGCGACCGCGAGGTCGAGCTCGTCGAGTGCCTCTCGGTGCCGGCGGCCGTGGCCCATCTGAACGCCGACCAGAACGCCATCGACGTCGGCATGTCGAACCTCATTGAGTTCGACCAGATCCAGGCCGCCATCGCGTTCTGGCTCGAGGACGTCAGCGTGCCGGGCACCTGCGGCAAGACCGTCGGCTTCGAGACCATCAAGGCCCTGATCGCGCACTGGCTGACCGACACGCCGGTGGATCAGACGCTGCCGGGCGGCGTGGCCGTCCCGAACCCGAACCGCTGAGACTGAGACGGATGACGGACACATGAGGCAGCCACTCGACGAAGGGGCATACGAAAAAGGAGGGCGAAGTGCGCACCATGACTTCGACAAGATGGCGGATCGGCGCCGCGGCGATGATCGTCGCGGCGCTGGCGACCCTCGGCGGCGCCGCGAGCGTCGCCCAGCAGGCCCAGCAAATTGGCGACCTCGGGATATCCCAGACGGTTGAACCGCAAGAGCTGTTCGTCAAGGGGTCCGGCGTCGAGGACGAGGAGACCGCGGAAGTTCGACTGGCGTTCACCGCGCCGGAGCTTCCGGATCGACTGCCGACGGACCTGATGCTGGTCGTGGATCGGTCGGCCAGCTTCCCCGTCGACCAAGCCGGCCGCGCCGCGGAGCGGCTTATCGACAAGCTGGAGCCGAACGACCGCGTCGGCCTGGTGTCGTTCGCCACGGAAGCGACCGTCGACGCGCCGCTGACCTCGACGGCGAACAGTCAGCGCGTTCGCGCCGCGCTCGACGATCTGGTTGCCGAGGGCAAGACCGGCCTCGGCGCGGGCGTCGCGGTCGCCGCGGACGAACTGGACTTCTCAGGGCGAGACGAGGCCGAGCGCGTCGCCGTGGTCTTCACGGACGGCCGCAGCAACTTCGGCCGCGACCCGATCGCGGCCGCCGAAGTGGCCGCCGACCAGGGCGTGACGGTTCACACCGTCGGCATCGGCGACTTCCCCAACCGCGGCCTGTTGACCGACCTGGCCGAGACGACGGGCGGCCAGTTCTTCGAGACCTTCACCGACAGCATCGCCCAGACCGTCTTTGAGAGCTCCCTCGACGAGGACATGCCCTACGCCCGCGACATAGAGGTCGTCACCACGCTCAACTCGGAGTTCAGCTTCGAGGGCGCGTTGCGAAACCCGCCGGCCGAGACCTCGCAACATCCCGACGGCGCGACGGAGCTGACCTGGCGCCGATCCCAGCTGGATCCGGACTCCACCTGGGAGCTGCGCTACGAGGTGAGCGCCGACGAGGACGGGACGTTCTCGCTCTACAACTCGACGGCCTACGTCCGCTACACCAATATTCAAGGCCGCGAGGTGGAAACGGACCTGCCGAACGTCAACCTGCGCGTCAAGCCCGCGCCGCCGTCCGTCAATGCCGACTTCCGCTTTGACCCCGACAACCCCGACCGCTTCGACACGATCAGCTTCACCGACCGATCATCGGTGGAAAGCGGCGGCCAGATCGCCCAATGGAAGTGGGACTTCGGCGACGGCACCACGAGCACGGAGCCGAATCCGACCCACCAATACCACGAGGACGGCACGTATCGCGTGGAGCTGACCGTCACGACGACCCAGGGCGTCGAGGACACCGCCACGGAGACGATCGAGGTCGCCACCGAGCCGCAGGTCGTGAACGCGGACTTTTCGTTCAGGCCCGACGACCCGACCCGCTTGGACAAGATCCGGTTCCAGGACCGCTCGACGCTGGAGCCGCGGGGCCAGATCGAGCGCTGGCGCTGGAACTTCGGCGACGGCACGATCTCCACCCAACAGAACCCCACGCACCAGTACGACAGCGACGGCACGTATCGGGTGACGCTGACGGTTACCACCGACGAGGGCAACGAGGACACGGCCCAGGAGACGATCACGGTCGACACGCCGCAGCAGCAGATCGACGTCGATTTCTCCTTCAGCCCGGACGAGCCGACCCGCTTCGACGAGGTTGAATTCCGCGACAACTCGGAGGTCGAGCCGCGGGGCCGTATCACCGATTGGGAGTGGGACTTCGGCGACGGCGACACGTCCAATCGCCAGAACCCCACGCACCAGTACGACGAGGACGGGACCTACCGCGTCTCGCTCACCGTGACGACGGATGAGGACAACGAGGCGACGCTCCGACAGACGATCACGGTGGCGACGCCGGAGCAGGAAATCGACCCCGAGTTCTCCTTCAGCCCGGACGAACCGACCCGCTTCGACGCCGTCGAGTTCACGGACGAATCCGAGGTCGATCCGCGCGGTCGCGTCACCGAATGGCAGTGGGACTTCGGCGACGGCGAGTCCTCGACGAAACAGAACCCCGCACACCAATACGACGAGGACGGGGCCTATCGCGTCACGCTGGAGGTCACCACCGACGAGGACAACGAGGCCTCGGTCACCCAGACCGTCGAGGTCAACACGCCGCCCCAGGTCGTTGAGCCCGACTTCACGTTCACGCCGAGCGATCCGTCGCGCATCGACGAGATCGGGTTCACCGACGAGACCGACGTCTCGCCGCGCGGCGAGGTGACCGAGTGGCACTGGGACTTCGGCGACGGCGAGTCCTCCACGGAACAGAACCCCACACACCAGTACGACGAGGACGGCACCTATCGCGTCACGCTGACGGTGACCACCAACGAGGACAACGAGGCCACGGTGACCCAGACCGTCGAGGTGACCACGCCGCCGGTCAAGGCGGTCCGGACGATCGACACCTACACGCCGACCGACCGGACCTTGCCGACCCGCACGTTCCGCGTGACGCTCGATCTGCAGGTCAACGTGACCGTCCACGGCATCGGCCTGGACGAAAACATGCCGGACGGCTGGGAGGTCACCCCGGTGGAGAACAGCACCGCCCAGCTGCGCTCCGACGATCTGCAGTGGCTGTTCTCCGAGACGTTCGAGCCGGGCGCCACGCGCGAGATCGTCTACGACGTGACCGTGCCGGAGTTCGACAATCCCGGCACGTTCCAGCTCGATGGGACGGTCAGCAGCGCGTCGCCGGAGCTCAACGTGGCCATTGAGGGCGACACCCAGCTGGAGATCGTCCCCGGCTTCGCAATCCCCGTGGTGATCGCCCACTGGGACACGACCAACAACAAGCTCGACCTGAAGGCGTTCCCAACCCACACGATCAACAAGAACCAGATCCTGCAGGCGATCGCCTGGTGGCAGGAGGGGACCAACGTCCCGAACACGCAAGACGCCGCCGGCAACAAGCAGGCCATCGACTTCGCGATGGTCCAGAAGCTCGTCTCCTACTGGCTGACCGACACATCCGTCTTCGAGGATCTGCCCGAAACCGACCTGTCCACCGACGACAGCGACGATGACCACGCTGACGACGAGGACGATTCCGACGACGATTCGGAATAGGCCGCGTTCGACACTCTGACACGAGGTGACTGACCGGATGACGCGACTCGGCACACTGGCGCTGGCCCTCGCGGGGCTGTTGCTCGGACTCGGATCGCCGACGGCGATCGGACAGGGCGAGCTTGCCCCGCAGTTCTCCGTCGCGCCGGACGCGCCCGACATCAACACGCGGACGACGCTGGACGCCAGCCCGTCCCACGCCAACGGAAGCGAGATCACGCGCTACGAGTGGGATCTCGACGGCGACGGCACCTACGAGATCCAGGCGGAGTCGCCGACCGTGCAGCACCTCTTCGACAACAGCGGCCCCCACGAGGTGACGCTCCGGGTCACCGACGACCAAGACCGAACGGCCAGGACCACTAGGACCGTCGACGTGGCGAGCGCACCGGTCCGCGTGCGCCGCACCGTACAGACGCCCCTCGAGGGCAATCGCGTCCCGGCCGGAAGCGCCGTCGAGGTGACGATCACCGTCGAGGTCAACGAGACCGTCAGCGGCCTCGGCCTCGACGAGGACCTCCCGGACGGCTGGCGGGCCCAGTCCGTGGAGAACGACGGCGCCGCCTACAAGGGCTCCGAGGTCCAGTGGCTCTGGTTCAGCCGCATGCAGCCCGGGGAGACGCGGACGATCCGCTACAGCGCGACGGCCGCGTCCCGCTCGGCCAACCAGACCGTCGAGCTCCAGGGCACCGTGAGCAGTCGGAGTCCGGCCTTCGAGATCACGATCCCCGGCGACGTCCGGGTGCGCGTCATTTAGTTCGACCCTCCAATCACAGAGCCTCAGACGTGCGTGAGTCGCCCAGGCCCCTCGGAACGGACCGAGGGGCCTGGGCGCTTTTCCTTAGCCACGGTCGACGACCTCCCAACTCGACGACCTCCCAACGGACCACGGACGGACTCACGAATAACGGCCAGCGATGACGAGCCCGTCGGCCACGATCCGTTCATCGGCTATCTACCCATGGACAGACTGGCTGTTGGGGGAGTGGACGCTACGCGTGCTTGCCGCAGCACTTCTTGTACTTCTTGCCCGAGCCGCACGGACACGGGTCGTTGCGGCCGACCTTGTGCTCCACACGGCGCGGCTCTTGGTAGGTGGTCCCTTCGCCATCCGCGGACGTGGGTTGACCCTGTTGCGCCTGCGCCTCCTGCTGGGCCACGGAGACGGCCGAGGTCTCCCGGTGCTGATACTGCAGGCCGCTCACCTGTAGCCCCGACCGCTGCGAGGCCGGGTCCTGCACGGCTTCCACTTGGAGGGTCGGCTTGACCAGGTAGTTGATGACTTGCTCCTCGATGCGCGAGAGCATCTCCTGGAACAGCTCGAACGCCTCGCGGCGGAACTCCGTCAGCGGGTCGCGGCCCTGATACGACCGCCAGCCGACGCCATCGCGCAGATCGTCGAGCGCGTACAAGTGGGGCCGCCAGGCGTCGTCAATGAGGTTCAGGATCATGTAGCGGGCGACGTCCGTGAAGTGCTCGCCCAGGCGTTCGCGCTGAGCCCGATAGTTGGCGTCCAGAAACTCCACGACCCGCTCGCGAATGTCGGGGTACTTCTCGCCCTCGGCGAACTCGCGCTCCAACGTCACGTTCTGGAACGTTTCCAACGCCCGGTTCAGTCCGTCCAGATCCCATTCGTGAGGTCGGCCTTCGTCCGGACAGTGCCGGGCCATGAGCGCGTCGGCGTAGCTCTGGATGACCTCCTGGAAGTAGTCCTCCAAGTCGGCCTCGACGGCTTGGACGTCCTCGCGGCCGAAGATGAAGCGATCGCGCAGCCCGTAGATCGCCTCGCGCTGGCTGGCCATGACGGCGTCGAAGTCGAGCAATCGCTTGCGGATCGAGAAGTTGTACGATTCGACCTTCTGTTGGGCCGTTCGGATGGCCTTGTTGAGCATGCCGTGCTCCAGGCTCTGGCCCTCCTCCAGGCTGTTCATGGCCCACTGGATCGTGCGCTGCTCGCCGAAGAGTCGCAGCAGCTCATCTTCGAGCGAGACGTAGAACTGCGAGGAGCCCGGATCGCCTTGGCGTCCCGAGCGCCCGCGGAGCTGGTCGTCGATGCGACGCGACTCGTGGCGCTGGGCCCCCAAAACATGCAGGCCTCCGGCCTCCGCGACGCCGTCGCCGAGCTTGATGTCGACGCCGCGCCCGGCCATGTTCGTTGCCACGGTGATCGACCCGTATTCGCCGGCGTCCTTGATGATCTCGGCCTCACGAGCGTGATGCTTGGCGTTGAGGACCTCATGGGCCAGCCCACGGCGCCCCAGCATTTCGCTGATGCGCTCGGAGTCCTCGATCGACGTCGTCCCGACGAGGATCGGCTGGCCGTGCTCGTGGCGACCCTCGATGTCGTCGGCGATCGCCTGGAACTTCTCCTTCTGGGTCTTGTAGAGCTGATCCGACAGGTCCTCGCGGATGACGGGCTCGTTGGTGGGCACGACGATGACGTCGAGCCCATAGATGTCCTGGAACTCCTGTTCCTCGGTGGCCGCCGTGCCCGTCATGCCGGCCAGGCCGTCGTAGAGCTGGAACAGGTGCTGCAGCGTCACCTGCGCCAGCGTCTGCGACTCGCGACGGATCTCCAGGCCCTCCTTGGCCTCGATGGCCTGATGGAGCCCCTCCGAGAGCTGCCGATCGGGCATGAGTCGCCCGGTGAACTGATCGACGAGCACCACGCGCCCGTCCTGCACGATGTAGTCCGTGTCCTTCTGATAATGGTGCTTGGCCCGCAGCGCCAGCTCCAGATGGTGGAGGTATTCGATGTTCTGGGGATTGTAAAGGTTCTCGACCCCCAACACCTCCTCCGCGCGGGCGATGCCGGCGTCGTTCAGATGAACCTGCTTCGTCTTCTCGTCCAGCTCGAAGTCTTCATCAACTTTGAACTTGGGCGCAAGTCGTGCGAACTGCTTATAGAGTTTCTGAGATTCCTCAGTGGAGCCCGAAATGATCAAGGGCGTCCGGGCCTCGTCAATGAGGATGTTGTCGATCTCGTCGATGATGGCGTAATCGAGCCCGGTTTGGACGCGCTGATCCCAGGACATGGCCAGGTTGTCGCGCAGGTAGTCGAAGCCGAACTGGGTGTTGGTCCCGTAGATGATGTCGCACCCATACGCCGCCTTGCGGTCCTCGGTGCTCATGTCCTCTTGGATCAGCCCGGCGCTCAGCCCGAGGTATTCGTAGATGGGGCCCATCCAGTCGCGGTCTCGGCTGGCCAAGTAGTCGTTGACGGTCACGAGGTGCACGTGGCCGGCGAGCGCGTTGAGATAGATCGGCATGGTGGCCACAAGCGTCTTGCCCTCGCCCGTCTTCATCTCCGCGATGCGGCGCTGATGCAGCGCGATCGCGCCGATGACTTGGACATCATAGGGCCGCAGGCCGACCACCCGTTCGGCCACCTCGCGCACGACCGCAAACGCCTCGGGCATGAGGTCATCAAGCGTTTCGCCCTCGTCCAGACGACGCCGGAACTCGGGCGTCTTGGCGGCCAGCTCGTCGTCGCTCAGTGCGCCGACCTCGTCGGCCCAGGCGTTGACCTCGTCCAGGAGCGGGTAGAGCTTCTTGAGCTTCTGATCGTGGGTCTGGCCGAAGATGCGGTCGACGTAGTGCCGGACTTGTTCAAGGACCATGGAATCTCTCAGTTCGCATTGTACGCGAGCTTCTCGAGGTTCACAAACTTAGCGACCCAACTGATCCAGCAGACGCTGTACGGACGACTTCAGCTGCTGGAGCGAGTCGCGCTCGGAGCGCCACTCGGAATAGTCAGACAGCGGCACGGTGGTGTCCTCGCCGGGGTTGAGCTTGCGCTCCAGGCGGCGCAGCTCCCGATTGATCGTCTCCAGCGTCTGTTGAAGCATGCTTCGGGCCTCTTGGAGGCGTTCCTGAGCCGCCTGGCGCTGGCCTTCATTGGCCAGCGTGCTGCCCTGATCGGCCAGCATCTGCGCCAGCGTAAATCGAATATGGGGCGAGCGCGGATGGGCGTCGACCAGATCGCGCATGACCGTGAGGGCCTCGTCGGTCTGGCCCTGCTGATAGAGGATCAACCCTCGGAGCTGGCGCGCCTGGCGCCGCGTGTCGTCGCTGGGGTCCATCGCGATGAGCGTGCTGAGGTAGGCCTCGGCCTCGTCGTAGTTGCCCAGACGCTCCAGCGAGCGCGCCAAGTGGAAGTAGACGTTCTCGGTGTTGTAGCGATCGATGGCCGTCTCGAGATAGCGCCGCGCCATCCGGAACTGTTGCTGGGCTTGTTCCGTCTGGCCCTGGGCGGTGAGTTGCTCGCCCTGGTTGGCGCTGATCACACCGAGCCAGTAGTACGATTCACCCGGCGCTACGGCCATTTGGGCGCTCTGGCGGAACAGCGATTCCACTTGCTCGCTGTTGCCCGAGCGCTGCTGTTCGGTCAGCGCCGCGTCCAACGCCAAGTCCGCCCGCCAATCGCGATAGGCGAAGACGCTCACGAACAGCACGATCAGGAGCACGACGCCCGCCGTGGCCTGTGCCGTCGTCCGCCCCCAACGCACGTCCCAGCGCGGTGCCCCGAAGGCGGGCGAGTGGATCAGCCCCACCAGCGCCACGAGCGCCAGGGCGTTGGCGGGCAGATGGAGCGGAAAGCTGAAGACCGAGTCGCTCAGAAACGCCACGACGCCGCCCAAGAGCCCCAGCAGCGCCATCCGTTGCCAGGGCGACTCTACCCGGCGAATCCGCCGGATCGCGGTACCCACGAGGACGACGATCAGCGCGAGCGCGGTTAGAATCCCGAGGATGCCCATTTCGGCCGTGATCTGGACGTACTCGTTGTGGGCCTGGGCGGCCCGCTTGATGTAGCCGACTTGATCCTGAAAGTACTGCCCGCGCTCGGTCTCGAGGAACTCGGCCTTGTACGGGAGAAACTCGCGCTTGTAGTCGCCGATGCCGGTCCCGATGATCGGATGGTCCTCGACCATGTGCCAGCCGACCCACCAGTCCCAGGCGCGGATCTGGGCCGACCCGCTGGTGGCCACCTGCCGGATGTCGCTCATGGCCGTCTGGCCGGGCGGACTGATCAAGAACGCAATCACCAAGACGGCTGCCCCGCCCAGGGCGCCCAACCGTTGCCGCAGCGGCGCCTCCCAGACGCGCTCAAGCAGCCCGACCACGGGCACAAGCGCCAGCGTCAACAGCCCGGCCCAGCCGACCACGGGCGCCAGATCCTGCCAGCCCTCGAGCCCGATCGCGTCGTGCTCCAGCCAGAGCTCGGTCCCCACATGAACCAGGAACGTCAGGCCGAACGCCGCGGCGACCAGCCCAACGCTCCAGCGCCAGGTCCGTTTCAAGATGGCCCAGTCCCTGGTCGCCATCAGCCCGACCACAACCGTGGCGATC
>JAHEOA010000056.1 GCA_018609825.1 Candidatus Bipolaricaulota bacterium
CAGGTCTACGCCGCCGTCCATCCGGACGCGGCCGAGCTGAACGGGGCCTACCTGGCCGACGGCAACGTCGCCGAGGCCAGCTCGCATGCCCAAGACCCGGAACTGGCCGAACGCCTCTGGACCGTCACCGAGGAGATCGTGGCGGACCTACCCGCTTAGCGGCACCCACTCGACGCCGTACCAGCGCCGAATCGAACTGATCAGCCACATGGCCTCGAAGCGGACGATCTCGTCGATCTTGAGCACGCGCTCGCCGAGCTCGCCCTGGTCGATAAGCCACTGGCGGAACGTCCCGTTGAGCAGCCCGCTGGACAGCGGCGGCGTGAACAGATCGCCGTCGATACGCACGACGAGGTTGGCCCGCGTCGTTTCCGTCAGCTCCTCGCGCTCGTTCCAGAGCAGCACGTCGTCACAGTCCGGCCGCGTCGCTTTGGCCGCGTCGTAGGGGCTGCGATCGGTCGTCTTGTTGAGGATGAGCGGATCGTCCGAGCGAATGGGATGCCGAGCCAGGCCGATCCGCAATGGGTCCGGGATAAAGTCGTCGTTGAGCGAGCGCGCCTCGGTCCGGACGGAGCCGTCGGCGGCCAGATAGAGCCGGAGCTTGTAGGGCTCGTCCCCGAGCGGGGCCACCGCCGCGTCGAGGGCTTTGCGGATGCGGGCCTCGTCGTAGACGAAGCCGAACGCCTGTGCGCCTTGTGCCATCCGCTCCAGATGGGACGCCAAGAGGAACCAGCCGTCGTCCGGCTCCCAGAGGATCGACTCGAACAGCTTGAATTCGGCCTCCGTGCTCATGGGGATCCGGGCCATTGTAGCAGGGGTGGCGTTCGACGACGATCACCCATCTGCGGCGCCGTTGGTGGGCAGCCCCAGCTGTTCGAGCCACCCTCGATAGCGCGGATCCCGCCGGAGCGGGTCGAACACGGGCAAGGCCTTCAGAAAGCGGAGCAGGCTGTCGCGGTGCTCATACGCCCGTTCGATCCACGCAAACGCGTTATCGAGCTCGCCAAGGGCGCCCAGCGCCGCGGCCACGGTGACTGGCGAGGCGCCGCCATCCGCCGCTTGCGCCAGGAGTCCGTTGGCCGTCACTCGGGCCTGCTCGATCTCGCCCTGGTGAGCGTAGACCGTCGCTCGCATGGCCTCGACGAGACCGCCGCCGCTGCCCAGTCGCTGCGACGCGGCATCGACCGCCTCCAACGCCTCGTCCGGCTTATCCCGTTCGATGTAGACGAGCGCCGAGTAGAGATGGGCCAACCCGAAGTTCGGGTCGAGCTCGATGGCCTGCTGCAGGGCCGAGACGGCTTCGTCGTAGCGCCGCGCGGCGTAGAGGGCCAACCCGTACGTGCTATGGATGATCATCGACAGCGGATCCAAGGACAGCGCTTGTTCCAGCCACTGGATGGCGCCGTCCACCCGCCCGGTGTAGAGCAGGCAGTGCGCATACCAGTGCTGGGCGACGGCGTAGCCGGGGTTGAGCTGGATGGCGTGCCGGAAGTCGGCCTCGGCGCCGGCCCAGTCCCACTCGTGCAGCAGCCGGATGTTGGCCCGCGACGCGTGGGCTTCGGCGAGGAACGGGTCGATCTCTCGGGCCTTGCGGGCAGCGTCTCGCGCTTGGCGGAACGCGTCCTGCGCGGGATAGGCACTGTAGTCGGGCAGGACGCAGTACGCATCCGCCAAGCCGACGTGGGCCAATGCGAAGTCGGGATCGCGCTCGATCGCCTGCTCGAAGCACGCGATGGCGTCCCGGATGCTCTGTTCGGTCCGTCGGTTCCAGAGATAGCGGCCCTTCAGATAGACCGTGTACGCCGACAGGTTCTCCGTGGCGCGCGAGACCAGCTCGCGCCCGCCCAACAGCCGCAGTTGGAGGGACTCGACTATCTTTTCCGCCAGGTCCTCTTCGAGATCAAAGACGTGGGCCAGCGAGCGATCGTAGGTCTCGGACCAGAGCGTCAATTCGTCCGCGGCGCGGACCAGTTGGGCCGTGACGCGGAGGCGCTTGCGGGCGCGGCGGACGCTGCCCTCCAGGACGTGATCGACCTCCAGCATCTGGCCGATCGTGGGAAGATCCATCGAGGTGTCGCGCAGGCTGAACGCCGACGTGCGCGAGATGACCTTCAGCCCTTCCAGTCGCGAGAGCGCGCCGATCAGCTCGTCCGTCAACCCCTCGGCGACGTAGGCGCTGTCGGGGTCGTGGCCCAACGCCGTAAACGGCAGCACGGCGATGGCGGGGCGGCCGCTGAGCGACTCGCGCCCCGACGGCGACGGGCCCGGCATGAGGAGCTGATACAGGTCCATGGGCTCGTCAAGGCCCCGCAGATCGTGCGGGCCCATGGGGAAGACGGGCACGGCAACCTCGTTCTTGACCTGCTCGTAGACGGCGTCGGAGAGACAGACCCCGCCCGGCGCCGCCAGCGGCTGCAGTCGGGATGCCAGGTTGACGCCGTCGCCGTAGACGTCGCCGCCGCGGTAGACGATCGGGCCCTCATGGAGTCCGATGCGCACTCGGATCGTGCGCTCCGGCGTGGCCTCCTCGTTGCGATCGCGGAGCCGGTCCTGGATGTCCAGCGCACACTGGACCGCTTCGTGCGGATCGGCGAACTCGGCCAACAGCGCGTCGCCGATCGTCTTGATCTCGTGGCCGTGATGCGCCTGAAGCTCCTGACGGATCAGCGAACGCATCTCCTCAAGCAGCACGATGGCCAGCTCGAGGTTGCGCCGACTGAGCGAGGTGTAGCCGACGAAGTCCGCAAGCAGGATCGTTCCCTGATGATAGGTCTGTGTGGCCATGGCGGTCGCTCCCGCTAAACATTGTACGGCCTCAGGGATGGTGCAGACAGGATCGACGTCAACCCCGCGCGACGCTGGCGAAGCATCATTGAGGCGGCTCACGGGCTTGCACGCGTCACGGCCAGCGAACAAGCGTCTGCGCCCATGGCTCCCGAGCCATATTCCCAACATTGGGCCATGGAGCTAGCCATCGCGTTCTGTTGACGCGCCTTGGCTGCGCAGCCGGCAGCGACGGGGCCTGCGGTCGGCCGCGCGACGTGCGGAGTCGGGGCCGCTCACGTGAGCGATCGATAGGGGAGCGGCGTTGAGCGCCGCGAGCGTTTGAATGCCCGACGGGGAACAAGGCTCAGTTCGTGAGGGTCTCGAACCCGTTCGGGAAGCGCTCGAGGTCGTAGATCCGGAACGGCGAGCTCTCCTCGGAGAACCGTCCGTGGAGCGCGAGGAAACGATCCCCTTGGATGTAGATGTCCAGCGGCGCCGACTCGTCGCCGGCCGAGGGGGCGTTGAACGTCAGCGTCAAATGGGTCACGTCGATCGGTTCATCCCCGTTGGCCGGCCGGATGCGTGCGGTTCCGGCCCGCTCGACCTTGACCGGCACAGTCGAGAGGTTGCCTTCGCCCGGCCCGTCCTCACCGCGGAAGCTGACGACCATTGCGGAGAGCCGGGCCGCTTGGTCATCGCCGATGAGTTTGGGCAGCAGCGTGTAGGAGGCCAGCATGCCGACGACCGCAGCGCGATCTCGGGCCAGTTGAAAGCTTGTCGGTTCCTCGGATCCGCCGCGGCTGACGCGGGCCGAGCCGTCGCTGAACTGGGCGTCGATATGCCGGTTGCCGAACCCGAGCGGTCCCGACAGATCAAAGACGTAGGCGCGCGGCTGCCATGTCGAGGCCAGGCGGATCGTCTGGGCGTAGTTGAAGCTGACGTCGGCCACCATAACCGGCACGGAGAACGTTCCCTCGGAGTCGAGCACGTAGGTGCCCTCGGCCGTCCGGGTGAGATCATAGGTTTCCGTGGAGAACTGCCGACCGTCGATCTGCAACGCGAGCCGGCCTTGTTCCACGAGGCCTGGCGGCTGGGCCGCGTTGCCGGAGGCATCCGAAGACGGCGATGGGGAGGATGCCGATCCGCTCGACGCGGATGACGCGTCAGCCGAGTCCGTGGGGGGCTCCTCCGACGCCGTCTGCACCGCGGACGGGGCCACGGTGCCGGATTGATCCGGCCCGTCGTTCGGGGCATCCGGAGCTTCGGACTCCGTCGATCCACCCGCTTCCGTGGATGGACCTGAATCCGGTGATGCGGCCTCGCCCGATGATGAGGCCTCAACCGTCGTTGAGCCGGCGTCCTCGGTCGACTCGCGGGAAGCGCTTTCCGATGGGGACGAAGGATGGGCGTTGTCGGCTGTTCCGTCGGCGTCCG